>CACZOA010000053.1 GCA_902782665.1 uncultured Bacteroidales bacterium | reverse complement strand
TCGAAATCAACTGAGAAGAATTTTGTCTCTAATGCATTTGCCATCAATGTAACCGTAATAAAAACGATTGTCAATAATATCTTTTTCATAGCCGTAAAATTTTATCGTGTGAATATTAATTTTCTTTTGTCGTTTCAGAACTCTTTCGTTCCTTTCGACGTAGCAAAGATAGACTAAGGTTACGGGGTCGGGTGGACAGGCTATGAAATGTGTGTGGACAGTTTGTGAAGTTCACATTTTGTACGTTTTCACAAATTGTACAAAATACTAAGTTGTTGTGTATAAGCAAAATGCGACAGAACTGTTTTTTGCAGTCTGTCGCATTAAATCATTGAAATTTTTTTATAATCGTTAAGACATTCGTCTTACGGACATGCGAATTTGTGGAAAAAAGGACGTTTGGCCCTTTGGAATTCTCAATTTTGGCACCCCCTTGTCATGCACTTTTTTGATATTGTAAAGGGGTGCATCCGTATCTTTCCTTGAAGAGTCGACGGAAGGTGTGGTCGCTATTGAAACCGCAGATGAAAGCGATGTCCGCCATCTTTTCATTTCCCTCTTTCAGCAGACGTTCAGCATGGATCAGACGGAGAGTATTGACATATTCGTAGAATGTGACGTGTTTGACTCTGTTGAGATAGTCTGACACGTAATGACGGTTGGTTCCGAGTTTGCTTGAAATCCAGTCGATATTCACCTCAGTGTCGAGATAGAAACATTCTTCTTCCAGCTTCTGGAAAATCTCGTCGAAATTAAGAAACTTGCTGTTGAGGTTTGAGGATGTTTTAGATTTGGAGTTGTCGGACACAGCAGCGTCTTCCTTCTTATCACTCTTCTCTTCCTGTTGCATCTCTTCCATCTGCTCGTCGATCAGCTCTATCGTCATGTCATCCACCTTATGAGAGAGTGTGCATCCCACGATATTTGATAAGATCAGAAAAGTCAGGAAGTCGTAGATGATCATCAACTCGTCGTTATTTGACATCATATTGAGAGGGATATATAGGATTGTGAGCAGACATAAAGGGATGAGAGTCCACATCATCCATTTGATGCTTCTGCGGTCGAGATTTGAATAGTTGTCCATCAGTCTCTTATCAAATTTCTTGATGAAGAATCCGTACCACGCCAATTGAGCGAAGACCACGATGATAGTGGTGATGTAGGCGAATTGGTAGAATTTGAACGGCAGTATGCTGTAGATATCGTTCAAAGCATAGAGCATGTATGGGAAGACGATCGACGGGATGATCCACGGCTTCGGCATTTTGCTCAAAAGCATTGTGGCGGCGAACACCATTGAAAGAGGCAGGATGGCGAGATCCAAATATTCCATGACCGTATTATAGGCAGGATAAACCTTGCCAATCTGGTAGTATCCGCATTTCTCTTGGAACAGTTCAGGGACGATCCAAAGGCAGAAATTCAGGACGTAGAGCGTCAGAAGCCAGCCAAGAGATTTATGAATGGCGACGGTAGCCGTGTTACGCTTCGGTTGCAGTTTAGGCATGATGAAAAACAAGAATATCGCATTGATCATGAAGTAGAAAATGTTTCCGCCCTGCACCAAAATTCCTAAATACTCGAAAGGAGGTATGTAGATATTCATAAATTTATCGTTTTGTTTAATGATACAAAATTAAATATTTTATCTGAAATAAGCACTGAAAGTGCGAAAGATCATAGGGTAGGTTGTGAAACCTATCCCAATATGATAAAATCATGCGTGTTGCCTATGTTTTAGAAAGAAAATGGGCGAAAGTTGCCTATGTTTTAGAAGGAAAATGGGCGAAAGTTGCCTATGCTTTAGAAAGGAAATGGGCAAAAGTTGCCTATGTTTTAGAAAGAAAAATGGGCAAAAGTTGCCTATGTTTTAGAAGAAAAATAGGTGATAGTTGCCTATGTTTTAGAAAGAAAATGGTCAAAAGTTGCCTATGTTTTAGAAGAAAAATAGGTGAAAGTTGCCTATGTTTTAGAAAGAAAATCATGTCTTAAAATCAGATTATCAATAAGTTAACTATGCGTTTGGAGAGGTGCTCATTTTTGCCATTGAATCTAATAAAAAAGATGCATGTTTATGACAAGATTTTTGTGAGTATGCCGACGTGTATGATTGAGATTGAGAATGGGGAAGACGAGGGGGAATTTTTTCCAATTTTTGAAGACGGAATGGCTTGTGAAATTGGGGATGGTTTCTAATTTTGTTTGAATTTTTGCTGTCAAATTGTAAAAATGATGTGAATATCAAGTACAATCACATCATAAGAAGATTGAGTATATGAGACAGGTATATATTTGGCAATATCTAGAATGGCCACATTTCACATGGGATGAGGTGGCTCATTATTAAGTACAGGCTCAGAAGATGTGTCATTGATGATGAATAATCCTTTTATTTGTTAGAATCCTTCTCGATATTTCAAAACATTTTCTGCGGTTGTAATCATGGGTTCGCCCATAACATAGGATCCAAATTCTTCGAGATGTTTTCTTCGTAGATCCGTTAACAGTTTACGAATTTGTAGTTTCCCTAGTGTTATCTCTTCATCGAATCGAAAAAAGAAATAAGATCCATTTACGTCAAATGGATACCATGTGTCACGCATTTTTTTATTAGAGACTTTACTGGCTGTGTCTTTAACGTGAAATACTCGAAATTTGCCTGTCTCTTCTACATCATCTGTATAAAGTACAACAAACTTGATATCCTTTTTTTCGTAAAAATATGATGTGTTTGCTCCATCTCTTGGTTCTTCTCCTTTTGATAATAAACGTACATTGTAAACCAATGAACCTTTGTCATTATTGCCAAGTATCCATTGTAAATGGGAATCGTTTTTATAATAGCCGAATAGAATGCCTTTATTTGTATATCGTTCCAAATAATGTAGCGTTAGCCATTGCGATGAAATGGATGTTTTTTGCAATTCTTTATCAATACTGTTTTTCAGAATATCTTTGGGGTCTTGTCCCATGTCGCATTTCTCGATAATAAAGTATTGTGATAATTCATCGTATTGTGCTTGTGTTTTTTCCCAGTTTTTCGTTGAGCGTGCGTAGGCAAAATACATTTTTCGCTCTTCTCCGTATGGTTGAAAAACTTTTCCATTTAGTTCGTAGAAATGTTGTTGTAAGTATAATGCACCATCTATGCCTAATCGTGCTCGCATTGCATAAACAGTGAATTCTTTCTGTATAACAGAACGTATTTCGTCACGAAACATCTTTCTTACTGATTCTTTCCATCGCGATTTTTCGTTATTTTTATTTCTCGCGTATAAAAACAAAATATGTAAGAAATTTACATCATATTGAGAAAGGAATAAAGTATCTCTGTCAAACAGGCGGTCAGGAAATTGATATGAGATTTTCGTACAATGTTTGCCGTTCTTGTCGGTATGTTTACGTATATCCTCCTGAACATTATATTTTAGATTTTCATTTACAAATGCACTGATAAAGAAATTGGGAATCAC
>CACZOA010000052.1 GCA_902782665.1 uncultured Bacteroidales bacterium | reverse complement strand
ATAGCCAAAAACGGCTATAAATGTCGAATATAGCCAAAAACGGCTATAAATGTCGAATATAGCCAAAAACGGCTATAAATGTTGAATATAGCCAAAAACGGCTATAAATGTTAAATATAGCCAAAAACGGCTATAATTTGTAAATATAGCCAAAAATGGCTATATTTGCCGAATATAGCCAAAAACGGCTATATTTTAGAACAAGAAAAACTATAAAAGTATGAGAAAAGCCACTATATCAGCTGATATTGTACGTTCGACTTCTTTTGAAGTTGAAGATATAGAGAAGTTTCAAAAATATATGATAAATTTTTTTGAAACAGTCCCAGCAATATCAAATATTGATTTTTGGGGACGATTGGTGAAAGGCGATGAGATAGAAATTGTGTGTAATGATATAAATAAAGTATCACGACTCGCATTTCTGTTAAAGTGCTATGTCAAGTCGTATGCACCAATTTTTGAAGTTAAGTATGCGAATCCTGCAGAAGATAAGGCTCTTCAGAAAAAATATGGTATACGAATGTCTGTAGGTGTTGGAGAATTAAGAATTAATGATCCGATAACCAATATAATAGATGGAGATGCAATTTATCGATCTGGACGTGGATTGAAAGAAATATCAAGTTATAAGAGGAATACATTTGTCTATTCATCAGATAAAACAGAGCAGGATGAGTATGTGAATGTGGTATGTTCGTTGATAGACGTCATTCTGAATAATGCTACTTCCAGACAATGTGAGGTGCTTTATTACAGGCTATTGGGGCTTCAGGAAAATGAGATAGCAATAAAATTAGGAATTTCTCAACCAACTGTTAATAAGATTTCTAACGCTATCTCTTGGAATGTAGTGAATGATGCGTTATCTTTGCTTGAAAATATAATTAATTGAAAAAATGTTAATTTTCATCAAACTATTTTTGCGTTTAGTTGCAGTACATTTGGTTTGTGATTTCATGTTGCAGACAGATAAGTTTTGTGAGAACAAGAGATTCTCGTCATGGCAGTTGTATGTCCATTCTTTTTTGGTAGCTCTGTTGTCATGGATAGTCTTATATAGTCCGGGTTTACTTCCAGAATCTATATTGTGTGCATCATTGATAGGAGTGTCTCACTTGCTCTTTGATGGATTTAAGTCTATGTTGGCAAATAGATTTAGGAAAGAAATCATAGATAACGACAAGTTGGCAGACGCCCAGTTCAATGCATTCTGTATCGACCAAGTTTTGCATATTGTTGTTTTGGCCGTAGCGACGTCGGTATTCCTGGCATATTGTAAAGAATATTGGACGACGTGTGATTGGGAGTTTTACAGTGCGGATAAATTGATCCTTTTGTTTGTCGGCTGTTATTTATGTTGTAAGCCATCCAACATTACAATAAAGCTGTTTTTGGAGAAGTATAAGATAGGCTCATCATTGGCTAAATGTGACGGTGATTCCAGCGAAGAGACGGAAAGAAAATTCAGAATACAGAATGCTGGCCATATAATAGGAAGTTTGGAGCGACTGTTATGTTTTGTGTCGATATTGGTTGGCCACATTGATATTATAGGCTTTTTGATTGCCGCCAAATCCATTTTACGATTTAAGGACAATAATGCGGAGACCCAGACAGAGTATGTTTTGGTAGGAACATTATTGAGTTTCGGAATGGCTATTGTTATTGGTTTTCTGACAAACAAATATTGGCTTTTGTTGGCTCAATAAAAAAAGACGCAATTGCTTGCGTCTTTTTTTTAGCTAAAATTTTGATTCAATTTATGCTTCCAACAGGTAATGTTCGGCATCCAATGCAGCCTTACAACCGCTTGCCGCTGCTGTGATGGCTTGGCGGTAGCGAGGATCACAGACGTCGCCTGCCGCAAACACTCCTTCGATATTTGTGTGCGAAGTACCATTGTTTGTTACTATGTAACCTGCTTCGTCGGTTTTTACGACATCTTTTACCAGTTCTGTGTTTGGATGATGACCGATGGCGATGAAGATTCCGTCAGTGGAAACTCCCTTTGTCGAATTATCTTTGTTGCAGACAAGATTGGCTTTCTCAACCTTGCCGTCACCTTCGATTCCGATCAACTCATGATTGAAAAGAATCTCAATGTTCTCTTGCGACGCTACTCGTTCCGCCATCACTTTGCTTGCTCTTAGATAGTCTTTTCTCACCACTAAGTAGACCTTCTTACATAGTCCGGCAAGATACAACGCATCAGCACATGCAGTGTCTCCACCACCTACCACACACACTGTTTTTTTGCGGAAAAAGAATCCATCGCAAGTGGCGCAGGCTGAGACTCCCATTCCTGTATATTTTCTCTCATCGTCGATGCCAAGATGTTTTGCGCTTGCTCCTGTTGCTATAATCACAGAATCAGCTTCAATCTCAATCTCGTCGTCAACAATGACACTTTTTTTCTTACCTTCAAGACTGACTTTTGTGACGAATCCAGAGCGTATGTCTGTACCGAATTTCAACGCTTGGTTACGCATATCATCCATCATTTCAAAGCCACCAACACCTTCTGGATAACCAGGGAAATTTTCCACAGTTGTGGTTTGTGTCAATTGTCCGCCAGGAAGCAGACCTTCAATAAGAATAGGTTTAAGATTGGCTCTCGACGCATAAATTGCCGCTGTGTAGCCAGCAGGTCCAGATCCGATAATTAGGCATTTTGTAGTCTCTTTCATCGTCGTATTATCTTAAGTCAATGATTTCTATATCTTTTCTTGTCAAGTCGAAAGCAAACTGACGGTCTTCAATAGCCATTTCTGTTGATTTCTCGACTGTGATTGTTGTGTTGACACCATTCTTACCCTGAAGTTTGATCGCATGTGGCTTCATTGAAGATTTGTCTACTGAGATGGAAATACGGGCGTATGGGCTTTTCCTGTCTTCTGGATATAATTCCACAATCTCAACAGCTGTTCCATTGTCTGTCGTCTCTCCTATATGAAGCATTTTATATCCTGATTTGTAGGATGTTATGATAAAAATAGGATTCAACTTTTTCACCTCTTCTTTTCCAGGTTCACTCACTGTGACTTCTGCTGATTCTGGCATGTAGACATATTCAGTTTTGCCATCGAAATATGTATCGACGCCAGCCACAGACAATTTGAATTTCTCACCTTTTAAAAGAAGATAACCTTTCAAATTTTGCTTTTTGTTGCTTTGGGTATTCTCGATCAAGCATGAGAAATCAATCTTTGAACTTTTATTAGAGTTGAACGATGATGTTGACTTGTCGAGCAAAGCCATAGCTTTAGGATCAACCGCATCCTGAGAGAATGCAATTGAGTTTAGCATACAGAATAGAAATGCTATTATTATATGTATTCCTTTCATTTTCATTTTAAATTATTTGTTTGAAATTTTTTTGGGCTTTAAAGTAGACGGAATTGTTTTTTGCCTACAATTTCAAAACCTTGTCAAAGATAATATTTTTTAATGAGGAAGACTCACAAATAGATATAATTAGAGTTAATAAAACTAAAAAATAGCTGGTCTGTGATGCACAAAATGATTTTCATTCGATTCTCAGCGAGTTAAAAATGCGGAAAATAAGGGTTAATTTATTGAAGTATATAGAGTTATGTGTATAAAATGTTTGTGTTTGTTTTGTTCGAAATAGATAAAAAAGGCCTGAAAAATAGAATTTTTGCAGTTTTTTGACAAAAAATCCCAAACTATGCTTAAAAATGGCATAGTTTGATGCGAATTTTGTATTGTCAAAAGAAAACAACGAGATTTTGGAAAATTATCTGATGACGTTGGTTTCATGTAAGAGATAATTAAAGTTAAATTGAAATTTTATAAAAGAAGGAGAAAAAATACAAGAATATAGGTGGAGTAGGAGAGAGTTAAATTTTTACAAATGTATTTGATTTTAGTTGAGAAAGCAAATATCTACAAAAGTATCTGCATATAGAAACATATATACAGATTGATAAAAATTTAACAAAAGTAACGGCTATATTTATATATTACAAAAATAAAATTAACTTATTTATTGAGTGTTATTGTTTTGTCTTTTTATTGAAAGTCAGTGTTTTGTATGAGATAATTTAATGTTATAAGTTAGGTAAATATTTGAGAAATACTTCTTTTTTGTAAAATAGGAGTATTTTTATAATATTATTTTATATTTATTCCATGTAAATCAGTATTTTATATGATTTAATTAAAGTAAAACTATAAATACATTTTGTATCATTGTGTAAAATACGTAATTCGTTTATATTTTGCAATTTTTACTTTACAATCGTATAATCAACCTTAAATAAAATTGTAATATTGATACATACGTATAGATATCTGGCAAATGTAAAATGTATATAAAAAAGTAAATTTATATTTGTGTTAATTTAAAAATGTATTTATCTTTGTGGCATAACATTTGTAATGATATTTTAGTATTGTTTTGCGATGAAAGATAGAATTAAGAAAATACAAGAGTATAGCGGTTTGTCACTTGGTGTGTTTGCTTCACGTACAGGAATTAAAGCTGCTTCTCTTTCCCATATATTAAATGGAAGAAATAATCCAAGTTTGGATGTGGTGATGAAAATTCACGAAACGTTTCCAGAGGTATCGTGGGAATGGATGTTGTATGGAACAGGCTCAATGTTAAAAGGTGGAAATGTCGATGATGTTGAAAATAAACAAGTTGAATCTAATATTGCACCGTCGCCAAATCAGACAAATCGTACAATTTTTGATAATGATCCAGTAAAAGAGGAAGAAGATGATGAACTCGAATTGGAGGATGATACGGACGATGTCGGAGATAATAATATTGCTGATGTAGATGTTCCAAAAACAGTTGAAAGAGCACCGTCTAACCTAACGGAAACGATTGAGAATCAACAGAAATCAGAATCTGAAATTATTGATTCCTTTTTGAAATCAGATTCATTTAGGAATATGTTTGAAACTCATCTTAAAGCAAAAGAAAAGTCAGTCAAGAAGGTCATTGTACTTTACGATGATGATACTTATGCGGAGTATTCGCTAAACAAATTATAGGAAACTTTTTCACAATTTGTTTAAAAAGACGCTAATAGCGTCTTTTTTTGTTTATAATAATTATTTTTGCCTATAATCTTACTATATGTTATACTTATTAATTGTATGTGTATGTGCAATTTTCTTTCTAGATCGCTATTAGGGAGGTGTTTAACTGTTTTTTTCATGTTATTCTATCTGTTTGTTGGGTTATTTGCACAAACCAGCAGTGTCTATACTAAAAAAAACACATATATTCTTAAGCCTTTTGATGGCCCTTTAACAAATCCACATAAGGGATTTACATTTCCTACTAATGGCACTTGGAGTTTTAGTTCGGACTGGGAATATGGACCTGGAGGTTCAAAAAACAATAAAGCTTGGGATGTTGTCACTTATGGTTCTGGTTATCAGCGGTGGGATAAACTCAATCCAGAGAGAGGTGTATATAATTGGAAAGATCTCGATAAGCTGTTGGATGAACATGAAAAGCATGGTATGGGGTATGCCTTACGTGTACTTCCTTATTCTTCGACTAAGGGTATAAGCAGCAATTTCACTGTTGAACAGGATTATGACTGGACTCCACAGTTTGTTTATTCAGAAGGGGCTCAGAAAGGTACAGCTACAGTTACTAACAATGGAACGGAATATACAATAGCAGTTCCTATTTGGGATGATCCTATTTATTTGCAGGCACATAAAGAGTTTGCTGCGGCTTTGGCTGAAAAATATGATGGAGACCCTCGAATAGAATATATTGATGTCCGCACTTTCGGCAACTGGGGAGAGTGGCATACATCTCAATTGAAAGGTAGCGAAATGCCATCTGTAGAGGTGCAAATGGACATGCTGACATATTATGCCTCTATTTTCCATAAGACACAGTTGGCGTTGCCTGCCACTGGTAGAGGTGGAGTATATGAACATGCTTTGAGTGTAGGTATAACAAAGCGCGACGACGGTTTGATTGGCACACCTGACAGGGAAAACATTTTAGTACCGGCATATGAGGCTAATCTTCCAACCATAGCAGAAAATCTGGCTGGCTACACAACTATGTTGAATTACAATGACATTATTCCTGGTGGTTATTTAAAGTGGACTTTGGAACGTTGGAAGAAGGCTATCACAGTGGCTCACTTGACTTTTTATGTGTTGGATCAGGATAGCGACGCAGGTTATAGATTCTATAACGACAACAAGGTTCATGTTGATTCCATGACTAAGGTTATTGGTTATAATTTCAGGATAACAAAAGCCGAACTTATGACTGTAGTTGATTCGGCAATGGCAACAAACACATTGAATATAACAGTCGACAATACTGGTCTAGCTCCTTGTTTTTTTGATATATATATGGTTGCTGAACTAGTTGATAATAATGGTTCTGTTCTTTCCCAATTCGGTAAAACAATCTTTATTCCTAAAGGAACGTTCAAAGATGAAATGTCGAAAGAATTCGAGTTTGTCTATACTGTTCCTGTTAAGAAAACTAATCTGGCGATAAAGAAAGGAGTGTCGGTTGCACTCTCTCTTTATGAAAGTGAAAGTGCCTACAATAATGGTAAAAATCCTACTGTCCGTTTTGATAATGACGGTATTCAGGATAATAAAAAACTATTGTTGACCTCTTGTCCTCATGAGTTTAGTAGATGGGATACGATAAAAGTGGCGACTGATTCTGATTTGGGATTGCGTCGACGTGTTTGTACTCGAGAAAATTGCGATTCATATGAGGAAGAGATAATATCGACAAGTGCATTAAAACTGATTAACAGTGATGCAATCGTATCCTATGCCATAGAAAATACGATATATGTCGAAAACGTGAAAGATGAAACCGTTTATTTGTTCAATTCAAAAGGGGAGTTGTGTGACAAAAAAACAGCTGAAACGGATGATTTGCAGATTTCGGTACAACATAAAGGTGTATATTTTGTAGTTGTAAATAATCAACAATACACGGTTATTGTTAAGTAGACAAAACTTATATTTTGATTTTTATTCCTCTGATTTCTTTTATATTAAAAAGAAGGAGTACATTTGCAAAAAATGTAAGATGATATATTTCATGTAATTATGTTACTATATGTTTAATTTTATTGTTAGTTCGATAAATAACAGACTTTTAAGTGTTATTTTATTTTTGTTTTGTTTCATCACAAGAGTAAGTGCGACATTTCCTGATTATATGCCGCGTCTTACATTTTATGAGACCTCCGTCGCTTCTGATTTCGGAAACGGATGTGAATTTGAAGCTATCTATACAATGAAATTTAAGCCGTTCAAGCAGTGGCGATTGATTGATAATGTAGCTTATGTGCTTTGGCAACAGAGTGATAATGGTGGCATTTCCTGGGTGAATATCAATGGTCAGAGTGGAGTTAACAAGGATGAGCTCCATGTGATGGTGGAAGGAACAGAGAATCTCATCTTCCGTGCTGTAGTTGTGGCTGATTCTACAGAGGAAAGCGCTAAAAAAAATGCTGAATACATCGGAGAAAACAATGTTCCTGCCAACGGAAATGTGAAGTATACAATCAGTAAAAGATTGGAAAGCATGAGGCCTGAGCCGACGTGTGAATACGATCCTAATTATTTGTGTACCAGATATGAAACATTTGGACTTTGTAGTGCCCGTAGTTGCAGATATGATACTGCTGTGAAAGTAAACAAATACAAACCTGGAGGAACAGAGGAGATGACATGGGGACAATATTTGATTTGTTCTAATCCTGATTCTGCAATTTATACCAAGGATTGTGAGGATTGTCCAAGACAGTACCAATTCTCTTCTGTCAAGGATGCCGACGGTAATGTAATTGATTCATCTGCAACGTCTAAACTTATTCCTCAATTTATAGGAGATGCATTCGTTTTTATAATGATGAGCAAGGATGAGTATAAAAAGATTCCTCGATTATACAGTTTATTTTCTGGAGGACAACCACTTTGTCAATGCAAAGAATACGTATTTTATACGTTTATATCTTGTGTCGGAGCTCCAAGTGGAACTCGTCTATATCCCAAGCTGACGGTTTTGGATCCAAAAAATGGAGATACGCTGGCTACACAGACATTCTTCTACACATATAAGGGTTTTGAACTGAACAAACCTACATTACCATTTACTCCTCCTTCAGATTATCATAATGAGGGATTTTTGGCTGTTGTGGAGTTAGATTATGAGTCTACTAATGCTGACGGTGAGAAAATGAGTGATTATGTCACATTTACAATGGATGAGTGTGCGTTTTCTATTTGTGGTGTGAGAGTTCCTTATCATGACAGTAGTGTCGATAGAAAGCCTTTCCATATCCTTTCAAACGGATTCTATTGTCGTATGGATGAAGGAAAACGTGTTGGTCAATGGGATGGATATGAAGAGTGGCTTTACAGGTATCCTAATGCTACTTTTCTTTGGCAAAGAAAGAATAATCCTGAGTCTCCTTGGGGGTCGTTGCCTGCCATAAAAGATACTTTTTTCACATATTCTTGGGAAGAAGGAGAGTACCACGCAATGTATACTGTGCTTCTTGCTGAATCAGCTGAGGTCCTACAGCAGAATTTAGAGAATGGTTTTCCTGATGATCCTTGTGCGATACGTACAGAACCATACAATCTTGGTTTTTATTGTGAAGAGTATAAATGTCCGAAAACTAAATTTACATTTGTAGAAGATGATATAAAAGCAATAGATAACGACACAACAATATATCATAATCGTACTGAGGATTTGAAAATTATATTGTATCAGAATGATAATGAACCTATTGATGCTTTTTATATTGTAGGAAGCCAAACTCCAATTGTGAGTGAATCTTCTGGAAAGAAACATACTTTGTATCTTCCGCCAGAAAATGGTTCTGTGACTATCTATGCGATGAATGATACATGTAAGACAGACAGTGTCTTTTTTACTATCAATAAAGTATGTCCAAAGACGGAATTTACATTTGTAGATGGTGATTTCACTGCAAAAAGATTGGATACAACAGTCTATTTCAATCGAACTGAGGATATAAAAATAGTGTTGTATCAGAATAATAGTGAGCCTTTTGACGCTTTTTATATGGATGGTAGTAAAAAGACTCCAATTCAGAGTGAGTCTTCAGGAAAGAAACATACTTTGTATATCCCAGTGGAAGAGGATTCCGTGACTATTTATGCTATGAGTGATACGTGTTTTACTGATAGTGTGGTTTTATATATCCAAAAGGTTTGTCCGAAGACAGAATTTACATTTGTACAGAGTGATTTTACAGCTAAACGTTCCAACACGACTATTTGTTATGATCGTAGTGAAGATGTTGAAGTTATACTGTATCAGAATAACGATGAGCCGATTGACGCTTTTTATATAAAGGGTAGTGATACTCCGATTCAGAGTGAAAGTGCAGGAAAGACGCATACATTATATCTTCCGGCAAAAGTAGATTCTTTGAAGATCTACGCTATGAGTGACACTTGCAAGACAGACAGCGTATTTTTCTCAATCAACAAATATGATGAATTAGAGTTTGAGAAGATTGACGATAGTGGAAAAAGAGAGTTTGTTGTGGAAGCGAAGGGTGGCGCTGGCAACTACAGTTATGATTTCGGAGATGGTTTCCAGTCGTCCAACAAACTTACCGATATCACATACGGATTAGAATACAAAATAATTGTGATGGATGGCGAAGGTTGTTTGGCTGATACTGTTTTTCAAACAAATAGATATGAGTTAGAGGTTTCTGTTTTATTCACTCCGAATGGAGACGGAGAGAATGATAAGTGGGAAATTAAGAATATTGAGAAATATCCGTCAGCACGAATCACATTGTATGATCGTATGGGTAAAAAGTTGATGAATACAACCGGAGAGGAATTCGATGGTTGGGATGGAACATATTTAGGTCATCCTCTTCCTTCAACTGATTACTGGTACGAAATCTCTATTGATGAAATTGATAAGATCTACACGGGACACTTTACACTGTATAGAGGAAATCAATAAAGTATTTTATTTATAATTAAAATCCGGCATCGTTTTGATGTCGGATTTTTTTGTGTATTTCTAATTTATCATTTCGAATTTTTAATTCTTAATTTTATTTCATTCCCCTCGTCGCCTTAATCAATTCAAACGCTTTATTGATCTCTTGGCATCTTAGATTAGCGATTTCAACGGCTTTTTCTCCTTGCTGAGCGAACAGATCTGGATGGTTAAGACGCATAAGATTGCGACGTCGGGCTTTGATCTCTTTGTCTGTGGCATCTTCTGTCAAATCAAGTGCCGCGTATGCTTTCTGCAACTCAGTAAGCGGTTTGGATGTATTTGAACTATAACTTGAATTTGAACCTGTAGATTTATAATAACTTCCTGTGTTATATGAAGATCCGTTTTGAGAATATGAACTGTATTTGTTGCTTGATGTTGAATCGTTGTCTGTGGATTCATACTCGTATTGGCTGTATTCTTCGGTGTCTCGTGTACCTGTAAAGGTTTGGTTTTTCTTTTGGTATTTCTTTTCATAAATATTGTAGGTACTTGAATTCATGCCATTCAATTTCTCTGTAATCCTTTTTAGAAATAACTTTTCTTCTGAACTACACGAACCGTCTGAGAAGGCAATCTCAAAAAGATATTCAATAAACCATTTCTTTCTGGTAAAATTCGATACCTTATTTATTGTTTCTATCAAATTATCACAATCTGAAAGAGCCGTCTCGTTATAATTCTTGAATTTTAAGGCGTATTCTTTCACAAATTTCACCCGTTCTTTGAAATGAGCTTCATCGTATCTCTTGATGAATTGCTTGATGATGTCAAGCTCACAAACCATATTGGTACGGTCTGCCGCCATCACCTTTGCCATAATAATCAATGCGTTGTCTACAAAAATTTTGTCTTTTTCGTCCTTCGTCTTTTTGAATTCATGTTTAGATTGTTTTTCTGAATCATTATCTTCAAAGTGTTCAAATATTGCTAATATGTAGCCTGCAGCCATTAAAACAACCCAAAATAATATAATAACTAAAGTTTCCATACTACTTCAAGTTAAGAATTCCTTACAATAAAAGATGCTGCATTCAATATGACGCTGAAATTCTTCTTCTGTTGCTCAGAAAGCGTGATTTTAGCGAGTTCTTCCTGTAGACGGGAGTGATATTCGTTTTTGTCTTTTAATGTCTCGTAGGCCTTTTTATAGCACAATTTCATATTGTCCATATTGCCTTCAAGGTAGGAGATGTGGCCGATATCTATCAAATCGGCTGTATGCTTGTGTGAAATCCTTGAAAAATAGGAGATTGCCTTTTGTAAAGAGCCTGACTGCATCAAACAGTTTGCTATCAGACGGATTACTGAATCATCATCTTCTTTTTTTAGGTTGAATTCCAGATAATACAATTGTTTCAACGCTGTATCGTAGTCTTTTTCTGATAACGACAGGTTGGCAAGCTTCTTGCGTATCGTGATGTTGTCGGGATCCAACTCAATGATTTGCACCATTGTAGACTTTGCTTCTGCCAGATTTCCAAGTTTATATTCACAGAATGCTTTTCTCGACAATGTCCATACATCATCTCCGTTATACAGCAGAGCTTGATTGTAATGGGCAAGGGCAGAGGTGTAGTCTTCAAGCTGCTGGTAGCATAAGCCTATTTTCTGTATAGATTTTTCCGTTTGTAAATCACCAAGCTTTTTGTATGCTTCTATGGTTTCATTATACGCTCCTTTTTCAAAGAATAGATCACCAATTGGTTCTATAAACTTATTTGTATTTGGCAGAAACGCGATATTATACAAATGTAAACTTGAATTGAACGGATTTACAAAAGAATTTGCGTGTGAGAACGACGCATAGAATCTGCTTAGTCCTATAATGTATCTGATTACATTTGTATTGAGTGCCAATTGGTCATGAGTCATTACCAAAGAATCAGTATCGATACCTTTGGCTTCCATCATCTTGTTTACAAATGTATCGGCCATTGGCATGTTTTGCAGAGTATAAATCAATCCGTATTTATCAGGATCGCTTATATATTCGTTGTCTACAAGTGGAATCAGCATCTTCTGGTTGCTTGAAGAGGTCGTTTTTAGCTCGTTAAACAGCTCAGATTCCTCGTTTAGAAGCATAAACCAGTTGGATATTTCAGAGAAGAAAGAATTCGTGAAAAACAGCGATGTATGGCTTAAAAGGTCTTCACCCATAAACTGCATCTGGGCATATTCACGTAATGTATCCTCATTTATCGAGTCTTTCTTGAAGAGATCAGTATTGATGTCCATATCATTGTTGCCAAAGATATTGTTCATATCCACTTTGTCAAGGAAGTCCTCTTTCAACTTTGTCTGTGTCTGCTGTGTGTATTTACAGCGAATAAACTGGCAATGTATATGTTGCAGCACTTCAGACAGATTATCCGTAGCGCAGAGACGTTTTGCCTCATCAAATACGTCCGGATATAATTGTAAACGGGTGTTGTAGATATATCCACACAATAGCAGAGCTGTTGCAGCACGTACTTTTATACGGTTGTCGTGATTCTGACAGAGTCTTAATATCAGTTTGAATCTGTTGATGCAGAATCTGTTAAGCATTCCAAACATCAATCCAGATGTAAAGACACATTTGTCGGATACAGTTATAAACTCATTGTCGAAATAGCGTGTATACAATTCTAAATCATCATTTGTGAAGTTGTCACACAATAGTAAATGACGGAATATCTCACATCTGATTTCTGACAATCTTTTGCTGTTTACATTTGTGTTTACATTTGTATTGTCACTCAACATCCGTTGTCCGTTGATCTCTTCGATTTCAAAGAACAGATTTCTTATATCTTTACATTTGTATATAGATTTGTATTTGTCCACATCTTTTACAAATGTGAATTTTGACGTGTTATGATGGCTCATCACATCATCTGCGATAGCAAGAATATCCTGTTTTGTAGTTAGAAGCATTCCAAATGTATTTTCGTCGATCGCAGCGTCGAATGCATACTTAAGAATAAACTCTAAATTTCTTGAAAGCTGTTCTGTTTTAAGGGAAAGAGAATTTTGTTTGTCGTCAACACCCAAATTTTTCAGAGTGGCAATGAGAGTGACCAAACAAAGTAGCGCATCGTTGATTTTGTCAGCAAAAACGTTGCTGCAAACCTCTTTATATAGAGAAATTGCGTTTTTATCCATCTAAATTCAATCTTATATATCGTATTTTAGGCAAAAATAAGTAAATTCGCACTCAAATTAAATATAAGATGAAAAATATTAGAAATTTTTGTATTATCGCACACATAGACCATGGTAAGAGCACTCTAGCCGACAGACTTTTGGAAATGACCAAAACAGTCACAGGAAAAGACTTGCAGGCCCAGGTGTTGGATGACATGGAACTAGAGAGAGAGAGAGGAATTACGATTAAGAGCCATGCTATCCAGATGGATTATGCATACACCGGCGATAAGGCAGAATTTCAGTCAAAAGAAAAATATGTCCTGAATCTTCTTGATACTCCCGGACACGTGGATTTCTCTTACGAGGTGTCTCGTTCTATTGCTGCGTGTGAGGGTGCGTTGCTTATCGTAGATGCGTCTCAGGGTATTCAGGCACAGACGATCTCCAATCTTTATATGGCCCTTGAGCATGATTTGGAGATTATTCCGATTTTGAATAAAATCGATCTTCCTGGAGCGATGCCGGAAGAGGTTGAGGATCAGATAGTAGACCTTCTAGGATGCGACAGAAGCGAAGTCATCCGTGCCAGTGGTAAGACTGGTGAGGGTGTCGATGAGATTCTTCGTGCTATTGTGGAGAGAATCCGTCCGCCAAAGGGAGATCCAGAAGCTCCGTTGCAGTGTCTGATTTTCGACTCTGTTTTCAATCCGTTCCGTGGAATCATCGCTTATTATAAGGTGGTGAACGGTACTTTCCATCCAGGCGACAAAGTGAAGTTTGTGGCGACGGGAAAGGAATATCTGGCCGACGAGATTGGAATCCTTCGTTTGGATATGGAGCCAAGGAAAGAGATGTCTGCCGGAAACGTGGGATATATCATCTCTGGTATCAAGACAAGTACAGAGGTTAAAGTGGGAGATACGATCACTCACGTCTCCAATCCATGCGAGAAAGCGATTGAGGGATTCGAGGAGGTGAAACCGATGGTTTACGCCGGTGTCTATCCGATTGAGACGGAGGATTTTGAAAACCTACGTGCTTCGATGGAGAAATTGCAGCTCAACGATGCTTCTCTGACATTCCAGGCTGAGTCTTCTTTGGCATTGGGATTCGGATTCCGATGCGGATTCTTGGGAATGCTTCACATGGAGATCATTCAGGAGCGTCTCGACCGTGAGTTTGACATGGATGTCATCACTACTGTGCCAAACGTGCGTTACAACGTCTATACAAAGAAGGGTGAGATGATCGAGGTGCACAACCCATCAGGTTTGCCAGACATCACACTAATCGACCATATAGAAGAGCCATATATCAGAGCTTCTATCATTACATCTGCCGAGTATATCGGTCCGATCATGACTCTTTGTCTGGGCAAACGAGGAGAGTTGGTACGTCAGGATTATGTATCCGGCAACCGCGTCGAACTCATATATAATATGCCGCTTGGAGAGATCGTGTTCGATTTCTACGATAAGTTGAAGAGTATATCGAAAGGTTATGCTTCGTTCGACTATCATCCAAGTGAGATGCGAGAGAGCAAGTTGATCAAACTTGATGTTTTGCTTAACGGAGAACCTGTGGATGCTCTTTCTACTTTGACACATATCGACAATGCATACGGTCTTGGTAAGAGAATGTGTGAGAAGTTGAAGGAATTGATCCCACGCCAGCAGTTTGAAGTCGCAATTCAGGCCGCAATTGGTGCGAAGATTATTGCCAGGGAAACAATCAAAGCAGTTCGCAAAGATGTTACGGCAAAATGTTACGGAGGTGATATTTCACGTAAGAGAAAGCTTTTGGAGAAGCAGAAGCGTGGAAAGAAGCGTATGAAGCAGATCGGAACAGTGGAAGTTCCGCAGAAAGCATTCTTGGAAGTGTTGAAATTGGATTGATGTTATGTAGAGACGCACGGCTGTGCGTCTGTATGTCTCATCTATAATTAATCAAAATAAAGACTATGAGTGGATCAATAGAAGATATCATATTGAATGGAGTTGTGTTCAAGAAAAAAGCTTCTGACGACAGTAAGAATAAGAATTCTGACAAGGTCAAGACGAAGGCTAAGAAGACAACCTATCAGAAGGGCACCCATGGATCTGGTGCAGCTAAGATGAAGGAGGAGTATCGCAAGAAGCGTGCAAATCGACACAAGATTAAATATTGATTAATATTTAATGTCATGAAATTTATTATTGTATTTGTCATTAGTGTTCTTTGTTGTGCCTTTTTGGTTAATTGCAAAAACAAAAAAGATAATACAGCAAAAAATGAGCATTCATCAGAAGATGTATCAGAAAAGAGTGACACATCTATAAATAATGCGATATTCTTAATCCCTGTATTATTTGATAATGAAGATGAGAATACAGTATTAGATGCTCCGGATTACAATCTGCATGTCATGCCTAAGGCTGTTCTTTCAATCAAGGAAGGACATCCTGTTATGGTTAAAGATTTAGAGGATTTTCCTGAATACAAGCCTCAAACAAAACCTGGTGAAGGACAAAACATTCATTTGAGAATGTTAAAAAATGGGGCAACAGGTTTAGAATATATTCCTTTGTTTGTCAGTTATCAGTCAATGTTTGCTATATTCGGGCAAAATATTCATGTCGGATTGATTAGTTTTGCTGATGCAAAAGATTTTGTGAAAGAGTGTAATGGCATTGTTTTAGGACCAGGGGTCTATAACAAGATTTTTACAAAAGAGATGTTATCAGAGCAATAATAAATTATTAGAGACGCGGGGATTCCTCGCGTCTCTATTTTTTGAAATATTATTATAGTCACTATGCGTTTATAAAATCGCACACTTTATTGATCTGTTCTGCAAATGTGTCTCCAAATTTGTTTTCGAAGAATGCACTTCCGATTGTGAATGCCCAAGGCTGGACTTTTTTGATGAACTGTAGTCGCTCGTAGCTGTCGATGCTTCCGGCCACACATACTGGGTTGCCGACTTGCTTTACGTAATCTGATATCAGTTTCTCAGGATCTTCTTCGTATCGATAGCCCAATAGATCAATGCCAAAAACGCCTTTATCTTTCAACATTTTGGCTTGTGCTATCATTGATTCGATACTGCCTTTCAGAATAGAAGGACGGCCTACAATATCGCCGACAAATGGCATATAGTCGATGTTGTGCTGCTGACAGAATTTGTGGATTGATTCTGAGTAGCATGTGCCCATGAGCACGTCGCATCCGCATGTGGCTGCCATATGTGCACCTTCAAGTCCTTCTGCTTCTGTATATGCCACAACTTCCAAGACAGTGCGTTTGCCGCACTCTTTCATCTTGGAATAGATTCGTTTCATCTCTTCGATAGGGAGAGGCTGTTCCTTAAAACCCCAATATAGAGCTTTTGTATCCTGACATTGTTCAAATATTTCATATGCGTTCTCCACAGTCAGGTCGTTGTGGGTAAGCATTACAATCAGTTCGCTTCTCATGAATAATGTTTACGCTTTTAGACATTCAAGATATTGGTGTATTGTCTCTTCTATGCCAAGATATAGGGCATCGCTGATAAGTGCGTGGCCGATCGAAACCTCGTCACACCATGGTATCTGCTGGTGGAAATATGCCAGGTTTTCTAGGCTTAAATCGTGTCCGGCATTAAGTCCAAGTCCACATTCGCGCGCTACTTTTGCAGCTTCTACGTATGGAGCTATGGATTTTTCGCGGTCAGCTGCATAATGTGTCGCGTAAGCTTCAGTGTAAAGTTCCACACGGTCGGCTCCGATTTCTGCAGCTTTACGAATCATTTCTGGTTTGGGATCCACAAATAGGGAAACACGGATTCCGTGGCTTTTGAAATCAGCAACTATCTTACGCAAGTAGTCGGCATGTTTGATTGTATCCCAACCTGCATTGCTGGTGATGGCATCCTCTGCGTCTGGCACGAGTGTCACCTGGGCTGGTTTAACACTGTTGACTAATTCGATGAATTTTGGCACTGGGTTACCTTCGATATTAAATTCCTGAGTAAGCAATGGTTTAAGTTCATTCACGTCGGCATAGCGGACATGTCGCTCATCTGGACGAGGATGCACTGTGATACCTTGAGCACCAAAACGCTCGCAATCTAAAGCAAATTTCACTAGATTTGGCATGTTGCCTCCACGCGCGTTGCGGATAGTGGCAACCTTATTGATATTTACACTTAATTTCGTCATCGTTTTTCTTAATTTTTGTGCAAACATATAAACATTTTTTGAGTCAGATGAACTATTTGAGTGTCATAAAATCGCCAGTTCCGAAGATTATAAAATGGTTGTTCCTATATAGAAAAGGTTTGTTCCGAAATCTTAAAATGGCTGTTCCGAAATACAAAAATGGTAGGTTGTATGTATTGTAGAGACGTCGCATCGCAGCGTCTTAAGGGAAAACAGATGAAAATCCCAACCTAAAGGATAAAAATAAGAGACGTCGCAATGCGGCGTCTCTACAAATGGTATTAAATATTTGATTTTATTCCCTCACATATATTCTCTGAACTCGGTTGTTGACTCCGGTCAACACTTCGTATGAGATAGTGTTCAGTTTGGCTGCGACTCCTTCTATTGGGTTTTCTGGACCAAATACGATTACATCGTCGCCTTCAATCGCGTCAATATCAGTCAGATCGATCATGCAGACATCCATACATACTCTGCCGATGATCTTTGCCTTTTTGCCTCTGACCACAACTTCGCCGACTCCACATCCTAGACCTCTGTCTAATCCGTCGGCATAGCCTAAACCGATAACTCCGATTTTGGAATCTCTCTCTGTCACTCCTTGACGTCCGTAACCGATAGTTTCGCCTTTCTTCACATTGCGGATATTCAAAATCTTGGTTTTCAGCGTGCAAACTTCTTCAAGACTCTTTCCTTCAATGCCAGAGAATCCGTAGTGTCCGATGCCAAGTCGTACCATGTCAAACTGATATTGGCTGAATCTCTCTATTCCTGCTGAATTAAGAATATGGCGTAGGATCGACGGGAATTCTGCCTTCAATACGGTTGTCATCTCTTCAAACAGTGCTATCTGATGCAGTGTGAAATCGTCGAATTGCACACCGTCTGAACCGACCAAATGTGAGAACACCGATTTTGGACGGATACTGTTTTGTGATTTCAGCAAAGCGATTAATTCAGGCAGATCCTGTTTCTCAAATCCAAGACGGTGCATGCCAGTGTCGAGTTTCAAATGGAATGGAAAGTCTCGTTCTCCACGTTTCTCCGCATCTGCGATCATCTGTCTGGCGATCGAGAAATTGTAGATTTCAGGTTCAAGGTTATACTCGAACATTTTGGCGAAACTGTTCATCTCTGGATTCATCACGATGATAGGAGTGTCGATTCCTGCCTTACGTAGCATTACACCTTCGTCTGCCAATGCAACAGCTAGATAATCAACACCTTCTGCCACCAAACATCTTGACACCTCAATGTCTCCTGTTCCGTATGCGTTGGCTTTCACCATGCTCACCATCTTCGTCTCTTTCTTCAAATGGCTGCGGAAATAGTGGAAATTGCGTGCAAGAGCGGAAAGATTAACTTCAAGACGGGTCTCGTGGATACGTTCGCTAAGTTTTTCCTCAATATCCTCAAAATGGAAATTTCTTGCTCCCTTGATCAGAATAGCCTCTTTCTTAAAATGTATCTTGTTTGCGATAGACGAGAGGAATTCATCTTTTGATGTATAAAACTCAGTCTGTATACTGTTGTCAAATAATGATTTATACTTGCTGAGTGTAGCACCAACACCTATGAATCTATCGATGTGTTTCTGGCTTACAAGGTGGGCCAACTCTTTATATAGTCCGCTTTCGTTGTCTGCGACACCTGGGAAATCAGATAAAATGATAGTTGATTTCAGTTTATGGCTTACAGCCACATTCACTACATAGTCGATAGCAGGAGTGAGTGAACCAAGGTCGAGCTGATAACTGTCGTCGACGATGATACATTCGTTTTCAGCTTGTTTGATAGCCAGACGCATTGCGATATTCTCAAGCTTTGACATTTTTGTCTTGATAGCATTCGCGTCTTCACCTATTAAAAGAAGGAAAGTGAGGCAGGATAGGGCATTCTCAATCTCTCCTTTATCTGTAAACGGTACTGTGATCGACTCCTTTTTATTCTTGTAGCAATATGTGATAGTGGAGTTCGCTCCACATGATTCTATCTTTTCAACTTTTACATCAGCGTTGTCTGACATTCCAAAACGAACCAGTTTATCAGCGTCGAAAGCTCCCGACATACAGATGTCAACAAGACGGTTGTCGGCGTTGTAAATGATTTTGTCACATCCCTCAAACAACTTGATTTTCTCAAGACATTTGCTTCTTTCACTGCTGAAATTTTCACTATGAGCTTCTCCTAAATGTGTGAAAATACCGATATTGGGACGTATAATCTCATGTAAAGCTTGCATTTCTCCAGGCTCTGAAATTCCGGCTTCGAAGATAGCGTAGTCGCAATCTTTTTCGCATCCCCACACTGATAGAGGCACACCTATTTTAGAGTTGAAACTGCGTGGTGATCTCACCACTTTCTTCTCTGTAGAAAGCAGTTGGGCAAGCCACTCTTTGACGATTGTTTTACCGTTGCTACCAGTAATGCCGACCACAGTTGCGTTTGTCTGGTTGCGTTTGAATTTTGCTAATTTATCAAGAGCGGATATCGCATCGTCGACAAGGATGAAATCAACAGTAGATACGTAAGCCTCATCACTGTTAACAATGGAAGCGTCTGTGATCAAAAAACTTTTGACTCCACGGTTGATAAGCTGTGGAATGAAAGAGTGACCGTCACGTTTTGGGGTTTTGATAGCCACGAAAAGAGTTTCGTTTTCCCAAGATAGAGTACGTGAATCAGTTGATAATCTGCTGATTATATTGTTTCCATCACCGATCAGTTTTCCATTGGTGATGTCTGCTATTTCTTTTGCTGTAAGTGTATTAGTCATTGCTGTTTCTTTATTTTGAGACGTGGCGAGCCACATCTGAAATTAAAAAGACGGGATAATTCCCGTCTCTACATTATTCATTTTTATTTTCAACTTGTTTTGTCTCTTCTTCTTCTGTTTCAAAATCACCGTTGAGCATTTCCTCTGTTTTTAATCCGGTCAATTTTGAGAGTTGGGCCACAATATAATAGATGGCGACTCCCATCACGATGGTACAAGGGAGAGCGATGAATATATAGCTCCAGAAAGTGAGGTCACCGATTTCTTGAGTGCGTTGTGCAGCTTGTGTGATTGGATCGCTCACCACGATTTTTTTTGCCAAGGTATAGTTTAGAATAGTGGAAAGAAGAAAAGATGCTGCGACGATCAGAGTCGCGTTTCTCATCACTTTCGGCATCTTGTCTGAATTGTTGTTTTCTTCCAATTTGCTGTCGATTAGCTCTTTATTGAATACAGCATCGTTGTAAACAAGTTTTTCTACCACAGGGAATGGAGTGAAAAGAGAGACCAGGCAGACGATCATGATTATCAACGGCACAGAAGCCTCCTTGATTGCGAGGTATTCGTTTGGAATCTGAAAAATACCGATCACTCCCGTCAACAGCACAGAAATGAATCCAAGAATTGAGATGAAGTTGCTTTTCTTGGTTTTTATATAGTCGTATATGAAAAATCCGATAGGGAAAGACAAGGCGACGCAAAGAGCCACGACTGCTGCGTTTTCATTGTCCCAATGTTCAGGCACCTTTTTCAGTATCATCACAGGGATCACGATGTTGAACAGAATGTTCATCAGCAAATCATTAAAACTCTGCTTATTTTTCTTGTTTTCGTTATTATTCGTCATTTTTAAATCTTTTTATGCAAATTTATACTCAATTTTTTAAATGCGTAATTATAAATTCAATTTTTTGAGTTTTCTTTGCATAATAAAGTGATACAAAATACAATGCTAGAAAATTACAAAGTGATTTTGGCCTCTACGTCGCCACGACGCAGAGAGCTATTGAAGGGTTTGGAGTTGAATTTTGAATGTGCATCGCCGTTGACAGACGACGAGAGTTATCCTGATACATTGTTGGGTGGTGAGATACCGATGTATATCGCCGCAAAAAAAGCCGACAGCATGTTGCCAAAAATGGACGACAACACGATTGTGATTGCCGCAGACACTATTGTGTGGTTTGATGGCAAGGTGTATGGCAAGCCGAAGGATAGGACAGAAGCGATCCAGATGTTGAAGGATTTTTCTGGCAACACTCATGCTGTGTTCACAGGTTGTTGTTTGCGTACAAAGGAAAAATCACATCCTTTTTATGCTGTTTCTTATGTGACATTCGCGCGCTTGAAAGACGAAGAAATAGAGTATTATGTAGATCATTACAAGCCGTTTGACAAAGCTGGAGCATACGGTGTGCAGGAGTGGATCGGTTATATTGGAGTCGTGTCGATAGAGGGCAGTTTCTATAACATCATGGGACTTCCATTGCAACGTCTTTATACAGAGATAAATAATTTCATAGGTAAATGACGTTAGGGTGGGAAAATCCCGCTCAACCTGTTGTTTCAACCAATCTTTTCGATTGTGTTGCCTATATTTCTTGATGGTCACAACTTGGCGATCACTACAGACATGTCTTAATTAATTGTTATGCAAAATAAATATATCAAATATCTTATTTCTATATTGTTGACGACGGTGTTCTCTTTGAATGTGTCTGCAGAGAAGACTGTATTCAGTTTGGTTACACACTACCAGACAGAGAAAGCTGTTTATACTGCGTGGGGACATTCAGCGTTAAGAATAAAAAATGATTCACTTGACTGCGACTGGATATACAACTACGGACTGTTCAGTTTTGGAGACATCACCAAGTTCTGCTACAATTTCGTTTTGGGCAAAACCGATTATATGGTTGGTTCACAAAGATTTATAAGTTCTTTCCGTGAGGCTGTCCATTATAAAAAAGTATCGGTAAGAGAGGCTGTCTTAAATTTGACTGATGATGAAGTGGCAAGATTAGACAGTGCTCTTCAAGAGAATGAGAGACCAGAAAACTGTGTCTACAGATATAGTTTCTTCTTGGATAACTGTGCTACACGTCCGCGTCAGATGTTGGAAAGATGTGTAGACGGAACTATAGACTATCATTTCACAGATGATACGTTGACCGCACAATCATACCGTGAGAATATAAAGGATAGATTGATTCATTCGCCATGGTTCAATTTTGGTATCCATATATGCCTTGGAGAGCCTACGGATCGCAATATGATAGATTCATTGCGTATGTTTGAGCCAGTGCATATGCATAATGTGTTTATGCGAGCGGAGATTGTAGATTCATCAGGCAATCGCAGACCATTGGTGATGAGAGATAGTTTTTTGTATACGCCATCCCCTAAGGAGTTGGATGCGTCGTTGGCAAGACAAAAAAGTGTTTGGAATACATTCCTTACACCTAATGTCGTGTTCTGGGTGATGTTCTTGTTGGTCGTGGCTCACACCTTGTTCTACAACAAACGCAAGAAAGACGACTATGTCTGGTTTGATTCAGCATTCTACTTCCTGTATGGAATATTGGGAATCTTGGTGTTTTTCTTGTCGTTCATATCAGTTCACGCTTTTGTGTTTCCGAATTATAACATATTGTTTTTCAATCCGCTTTATTTGTTGTGGCCGCTTCTTTGCTTAGTGAAGAGACTTCGACCAGCATTAAAGTATTGTCATATGTTTGTATTTATTGCAGCGTCAATCGCATTACTGATGGCGATAGCGTCCGACATTTGGATTTGGGCTGACAACGACTATTTCACTAAACACACTTGTTTGCAGAGTTTCCATCCAGCTTTCTATCCGATTATCTTATCGTTAATGCTACGATCAGGATCATGGTTGTGGAGATATGGGTTGAAGGGTTGACGGTTGATGGTTGATGGTTGATGGTTGATGGTTGATGGTTGATGGTTGATGGTTGATGGTTGATGGTTGATGGTTGATGGTT
>CACZOA010000051.1 GCA_902782665.1 uncultured Bacteroidales bacterium | reverse complement strand
TACGTTGCCACCATGTTGGCTGGAGTAGCGGACGGAGGTTTTCTTACAATTCTCCTTTTCGTAGTAGTCGGAGCATTGGTTACAATGTTAGTACAAGCATCAGCGGCCACAATGGCAATCACGCTGATGCTTTTTGATATGCATATACAGGGATTCGGATTTGAGCAGGCAGCTGCCTTGGCGATGGGACAGAACATAGGTACGACTATCACTGCCTTTATGGCTTCCCTCACTGCAAACACCCAGGCGAAACGAGCTGCTTTGGCTCACATGTTCTTCAATGTTTTCGGAGTGCTTGTCGTTTTGATAATGTTCTATCCGTTCTGTGATGCGGTGACTTGGATCGTAGCCAATGTGCTTCATGCAGGTGACAATGATTTATTCCGTCTCTCTGCATTCCATACGGCTTTCAACATCTTCAACACATTATTATTGATCGGATTTGTGAAGCAGATCGAAGCGTTTGTTTGCAAAGTGTTGCCAATGCCTGAAAACCAGGATGAGGAGAACCGTTTGCTGTTCATCTCTGGCGGTTTGCTTTCCACTGCGGAGCTTTCAATCCTTCAGGCAAACAAAGAGATTGTGGTGTTCGGTGAACGTTGCCGCAGAATGTTGACGTTTGTGCCAAAGGCGTTGGATAGCAAGAAAGATGAGGATTTTGAAAATGCATACAAGAAACTGGTGCATTACGAGCAGATTACCGACAATATGGAAGATGAGATCGGTAAGTATCTTGGTCTGGTGAGTGAAGGACGATTGAGTGGAGAATCAAAGACTGCCATTGCATGTATGCTTCGTGAGATTGGTGAATTGGAGAGTATAGGTGATAGTATCTACCATCTTGGACGAACACTTTCGCGTCTTCGCGAATATGGAGAGGAGACTTTCAATGATGAGCAGCTCGCTAATATCACTAAGGCTCTGCAAATAGTAGACGAATCTTTGGTGGCGATGATCAAAGTGCTTTCATTGCCAGAGGAGAAGGCTGTCAACCTAAAGGAAAATATTGGTATTGAAGATCGTTTGAATGAACTTCGAACAAGATGTACAGAGAAAAATGTGGAGGCGATCAACAATAAGGAATATAGTTATCGTCTTGGTACATATTACATTGATTTCATCAATGAGTGTGAGAAAGCTGGCGACTACGTGATGAACGTTGTCCAGTCAGTAGCTAAGATGCAGGCGTGATTTTGATTTCAAATCATAAATAGAGAACCGTTTCATTTTTGAGACGGTTCTTTTTTTGACATTTCGTATTTCTCTATAAATTTGTTATTTTTGCACAAAAATTAATTTGTATAGATGATTTCTGTAAACCAAGTCACTGTTGAGTTTGGTGGCTTCACTCTGTTAGACGATATATCTTTTGTGGTCAACGACAAAGACCGCATCGCTCTTGTTGGTAAGAATGGTGCTGGCAAATCGACAATGTTGAAAATTTTTGCTGGTCTGCAAAACCCATCGAAGGGTTCGGTGTCGGTGCCAAAGGAGACAACCATAGGTTACCTTCCTCAGCATATGATCCACAACGACAATTGTACAGTTATGCAGGAGGCTGAGAAGGCTTTCTCCCACGTCTCTGATCTTCAGGCAAAAATTGATAAACTTGGAGCTGAGCTTGCTGAACGTACTGATTATGAGAGTGATTCTTATCATCAGTTGATCGACCGTCTGACGGAAGCCAATGAGAAACTTGCCATTCTTGGTGGAGGAAACTATATAGGTGAGATTGAGCGTACACTTTGCGGTCTCGGTTTCACTCGTGAGGATTTCAACCGTCAGACGAGTGAGTTCAGTGGTGGATGGCGTATGCGTATAGAGTTGGCAAAGATCTTGCTGATGCGTCCCGACGTGTTGCTTCTCGACGAGCCTACCAACCATTTGGATATCGAGTCAATCTGGTGGCTTGAGAATTTTCTGAAGAGTTCGGGTTGTGCTGTAGTGCTTGTGTCGCACGACCGTGCATTCATAGATAATGTTACAAATCGTACTATCGAGATCTCTCTAGGAAAAATATACGATTACAAGGTGAATTATTCTCACTATGTACAGCTTCGTAAAGAGAGACGTGAGCAACAACTTCGCGCGTATGAAAACCAGCAGAAGCAGATTGCCGATACAGAGGAATTCATTGAAAGATTCCGTTACAAGGCAACAAAGAGTGTGCAGGTGCAGAGCCGTATCAAGCAACTTGAAAAAATAGAGAGAATTGAGGTAGACGAGGAGGATAACGCTGCTCTACACCTTAAATTCCCGCCAGCACCACACAGCGGATCCGTCAGTGTGGAGGCAAAGAATCTTACTAAGAAGTATGGCGACCATGTGGTGCTCGACAATATAGACATCTGCATCAAACGTGGAGAAAAGGTCGCTTTCGTAGGTAAGAATGGTGAAGGTAAGTCTACTCTTGTGAAATGTATCATGAATCAGATAGACTACGATGGAGAACTCCGTCTGGGACATCTGGTGAAAATAGGATATTTCGCACAGAATCAAGCTTCTCTTTTGGATGGCGAGTTGACTGTGTTTGACACGATTGATTATGTGGCGACGGGAGAGATCCGCACAAAAATCAAGGATATCCTCGGTGCTTTCATGTTTGGTGGAGAGGCATCAGAGAAGAAGGTGAAAGTGTTGTCGGGAGGTGAGAGAACTCGTTTGGCGATGATACGTCTGCTTCTCGAACCAGTCAATTTCCTTGTGCTCGACGAGCCTACCAACCACTTGGATATGCGTACTAAGGATGTGTTGAAGGAGGCGATTAAGGCATTTGACGGCACTGTTATTGTCGTGTCGCACGACCGTGAGTTCCTTGATGGATTGGTGGAGAAAACATATGAGTTTGCCAACCATAAGGTGGTGGAACATCTCGGTGGAATCTACGATTTCCTAAAGAGCAAACAGATGGAAAACCTTCAGGAGTTGGAGGTCAAGAAAACGGTTGCCGACAGCAACGTCGCAACAAAGGCTCCGACAGAGGGCAAACTTTCTTATGAGGCTCAGAAGGAGAAACAGAAGCAGGTCCGCAAGGCAGAAAAAGCCGTGGCTGACAACGAGGCTGAGGTGGCAAAACTTGAGGGCAAGATCGCAGAGATAGAAGCAAAATTGGCGGAAGGAGATACCGACGCTGATTTGCTGACTCAATATGAAAAGGCAAAAAAGAGCCTTGATGAAAAGATGTACGAATGGGAAATCCTGACGGAGGAACTAGAAAAATTAAAGAATGAACAGTGATGAAAGAGAATGAAATGATATTTGGAATCCGCGCGATCATAGAAGCGATCGAGTCGGATAAGGAGATTGACAAAATCATATTGAAGAAGGATCTTCAGAGTGAGTTGTCGCACGAACTTTTCGAAGTCCTTCGTTCGCATCCTTTGATTCAGGTGCAGCGTGTGCCTCTTGAGAGAATCAACAAATATACCCGCAAGAATCATCAGGGTGCTATTGCTTTCATCAGCAGCACTCATTATCAGAGAGTTGAGGATCTTGTGCAGAATATTTTCGAGGAGGGCAAGGATCCGTTCTTCATTATATTGGACGGTGTGACAGATGTCAGAAACTTCGGTGCCATCGCACGTACATGTGAGTGTGCTGGTGTCGACGCGATTGTCATACCTTTCCGTGGAAGTGTCAGTGTGGGCGCAGACGCAATAAAGACATCTGCAGGAGCTTTGCACACATTGCCTGTATGTAAGGAGAAGAATCTTGTGCAGACGGTGAAATACTTGAAAGCCAGTGGAGTGCGCGTCGTCGCAGCCACAGAGAAAGGCGATAAGGTTTATACAGACACTGATTTGACAGGCCCGTTGGCAATCGTCATGGGAGCTGAGGATACAGGAGTGTCGCCCGAGATAATAAGATTGTGCGACGATTTGGTGAAGATTCCGATCAATGGAAAAATCTCATCACTTAACGTGTCTGTTGCGGCTGGAGTGATGATCTATGAGTCTATACGTCAGCGTCAGAAGTAAAAACCGCTATTGAGATCCGTTATGGAGGTATTGTACGAAGATAACCATATAATCATAGTGAACAAGACTTGCAGAGAGATTGTGCAGGGCGATAAGACCGGTGACACAACTCTTGGCGAGCAGATAGCGGCATATATAAAGGAAAAGTATGCCAAACCAGGCAATGTCTTCGTGGGTGTGGCTCATAGGCTCGACCGTCCGACCAGTGGTGTGGTTGTCTTTGCCAAAACCAGCAAGGCTCTTTCCCGTCTGTGTGATATGTTTGCGCATCACGACGTGAAGAAACTATATTGGGCGGTGGTGAAGAATGCACCGAAGGAGGATGAGAAGACGTTGGTCAACTATCTGAAACGCAATGAGAAGCAGAACAAGAGTTTTGTGGTAGGCAAGGGAGTCAAGGATGCGAAAGAGGCGATACTGACTTACCGTACCATTGCTAAATCAGACAATTACACGTTGCTTGAGGTCGATTTGGCTACAGGACGTCACCATCAGATACGTTGTCAGCTGGCAAACATTGGTTCTCCTATCAAAGGAGATTTGAAATATGGTTTTCCACGCTCAAATCCAGACGGAGGAATCTCTCTGCATGCCCGTTCGATCGAGTTTATCCATCCTGTGTCTAAAAAAGAGATAAAGGTGGTGGCTCCGGTTCCAAACGACAATTTATGGAAAGAGTTGGAACGATTGGCGATGAACGCAGATGCTAATGATAGTGATACGTCTCACAATGATGTTGGTTAATATAGAAAGAAGATAATGGATATTTTCAGCCAGGAAATAGAGAATTATATCACGTCTCACATCGAGCCGGAACCAGATTTCTTGAAGAAACTTGTTCGTGACACTAATCTGTATACTCTCAAGCCACGTATGCTTTCCGGACATTTGCAGGGACGATTGTTGAAGATGTTCTGTGCTATGACGGGGGCAAAAAGAGTTGTGGAAATCGGCACGTTCACTGGATATTCCGCACTTTGTATGGCTGAGGCTTTGCCTGCCGATGGAGAGGTGCATACTATCGACATCAACGACGAGTTGGAAGAGTTGATTCTCAACGGATTCGACAGAGCTGGTGAGGTTGGAAAGAAAATACATTTTCATATAGGAGACGCTGCAGAATTGATACCGCAGATGGAAGGCGAGTTTGATGTCTGCTTTATGGATGGCAACAAACGTCATTACATGGAGTATCTGGATGCCGTCTACCCTAAGATGCGAATGGGCGGATTGATAATCGCGGACAACACATTGTGGGATGGACATGTGTTGGAAGAGGATAGAAACGATGCTCAGACGGCAGGAATCAAGAAGTTCAACGACTCGGTTTGTGCCGACGATAGATTCTTCGTGACTATGGTGCCGTTGCGTGACGGAATGACATTGATAAGGAAAATAAAATAAGAAAACTATGAATATCAGATTATTATTGGCGATAGCTACACCACTTTTCGCGGCTACTATATTTTCATCTTGTGACGATGATGAGGAGGATACAAGTAAAATCCATTCATATCAGGAGACAAAAGAGTATGGTGAGAAGTTTTTGATGGAAAAAAGGACGGAAGATGGAATAATCGAATCTTCTACAGGATTGTTGATTCAGGTCAACACATTGAATCCTACAGGAATACGACCAGAAGATGGAGATACGATTTATGCTGTTGTCACTGGAAACAAGATTGAAAACAAGCAGAATGAGTTCAGATATGATACGATAAAGGGCCCTATGCAAGGACAGGTGAAAGCTTTGAAGGAGGGAATCAAATATATGACAGTCGGTTCGGATTTTGATTTTTATTCACCATACTATCTTGCTTATGGAACTGTTACTTATGAAGGAATGAGTCGTGATCCAAAGATGACGGTGACGGTTAATCCGTATTCAGCGGTGAAATTCAATGTCAAGTTGCTTGGTGTCAAGAAATTGGATAAATAATACATCAAAATAAAGCAACAGACTACAAATCAAAGGGGACAATACACAAAGACAGTGTATTGTCCCCTTTTTTATAATGAGAGACTGAATTATTAACCTTTCATCTCAACATGTGCTTTTCCGTCTTTTATTGTAATAATCTTGTCCGCACCCGCAATGGTTCGCAATCTATGTGCGATAACCAACACTGTCTTTCCCTTGATTAGTTTGGAAATAGATTGTTGTATAAGCGTCTCGTTCTCAACGTCTAGTGATGCGGAAGCCTCATCCAAAAGAATTATTGGTGCATTTTTGAGGAATGCTCGTGCTATGGAAATACGCTGACGCTCACCGCCGGAGAGTTTCTTTCCGTTTTCACCTATAATGGTATCCCATTTATCAGGTAATTGTTCGATAAACTCCGTGCAGTTGGCCAGTGCTGCGGCTTGTTTCACTTGGTCGTCGGTGGCGTTTTTGTCGCCGATACGAATGTTTTCCATAATTGTATTGTTGAAAAGAGTGACATCTTGGAAAACAATAGAGTAGATACCCATCAGTTTTTCTGGATCAACCTTAGAAATATCCTGTCCACCTACGGTTATTTTACCGGAGTCAATATCCCAAAATCTTGCAGCAAGACGAGATACAGTTGTTTTGCCACTTCCGGAAGGACCGACCAATGCTGTTATTTCGCCTTGTTTCGCAGTAAACGAAACACCGTCGAGAATTTTTTTGCCGTCTTGGTAAGAAAATATGACATTGTCAAATACTATATCTCCGCCATTAACTCTGAGTTCCTCAGTGGCCGATTGTTCCTTGTGTAGGAGAATATTGTTGAGACGGTCGCTGTTGACGTCGAGAGCTATAATAGCGGCAAAATGTTCAAGCGAAATAAGCAATGGATCGTAAAGACGGGATACAACAATCAAAAACAGAAAATATTCCAAGACTCCCAATTGTCCTGATTTCAAAAGCATTGCACCGACAAGGGCTGTGGTGGCGATACCGAATTTCAAAATCATTTCGGCATTGCAGACAAACACTCCAGTGCCGAGTTCACTCCACAACTTACGCTTCTCTAATGTATGTATCTTGTCTTTGACCTCTTGGTAATAACTCTCTTGTGCGTTATTCTGACGGAGATCTCGGATAGTCTCTAAACATTCCTGTATTTTTTCGGTCATCTCTATCTGGGCGATGCTCTGCTTTCTGCCCAAGCGTTGCTGAACACTGCGTGAAAATGCTACAATCAATAGACAAATTGGCAAGACCCAAACAGCGGCTAAAGCCATCTTCCAGTTTATAAAAAATAGACACACAGCTAATATGCAAGTGCTTGCTATCGAACCTATAAACTGTGGAATGAAGTGTGATGAAGCCTGTTCTATTTGAGCTGCATCATCCATGATTGTTGATGTTAGATCTGCACTATCTTTTTTTGAAAAAAATGATAGTGGCAGATGACGTAGTTTTTCGGCTAAAGAAATACGTCTGATACCACTTTCTTTGTAGGTAGAAAAGTAACAAGTGTTATATTGGATGACGGTTGTCACTGCCATAATCACAACCCATATGCAAATGCCTGATATATAAAACGATGCCTTCCCTTCAATGTTCCCGTCCAGCATGTCTCTCACCAAAAAATAAAGCAGAACGACTGGTGAAAACAAAGTCAGATTATAAAATATATTAGCTATCGACGCTACAACCATCGCCTTCGCACCTTCGTCTGAAAGTGCATATTTTTGTTTGAAATTTGTCATAGTTATAATGATGAATTTAATTTTCTATTTTCCATTCCACTGCCTTTTGATAGTCTCTGAACATTTTTGAGTATGCACCATTCTGGGACACAAGTTGTTGATGTTTGCCGTTTTCTATGATTTTGCCATCTTTTAATACATAAATTTGATCGCAATCCACTACTGTAGAAAGACGGTGTGCTATCTTGATTACTGTTTTCCCTTTGGATATCTCGTTGAATGCCTTCAACACTTTTTCCTCGTTTTCTGGATCTGCGAATGCGGTCGCTTCGTCGAGTACGAGAATAGGGGCGTTTCTCAGCATAGTGCGTGCGATGGCGATACGTTGTTGCTCGCCTCCACTTAGATATGTCCCTTTGCTACCGATTATCGTGTTTACACCATTAGGGTGTTTTGCAATGATGTCGGTACATTGAGCTCGTTCGAGAACCTCCATGACTTCTTGATCAGAAGCGTTTGGTTTGGCGATGCGGACATTATCCATGATTGATGTTTTCAGAAGTTTGCTGTCTTGGAAAACAAACGATACTATTTCAGACAGCTTTGCCTGTGGAATGTTGCGTACATCAACTCCACCGATTAGTATTTTGCCCTCTGTGACATCCCAGAATCTGGAGACTAAACTTGCCAATGTTGTTTTTCCTCCGCCAGATGGTCCAACGAATGCGATCTGTGAACCTGCAGTGATATTTATTGAAATTCCGTCAACTGCTTTTTTTGTCGCACCGTTATATTGGAAAGAGACATTTTGAAATTCGACGGAATTGTCTTTAGGCATCTGTGGCGTTTCTGTTTCTTTTGTTTCGGCTACATCAAGCACGGAATCTATTCTTGAAAATGCAGTGCTTACAATCATTCCTGCTTCCGATGAATACATCAACTTGTTGAGTGTCACTGCGATGATGGGAGTGAAAATAATGTAGAACATTATATTTGTAAGCAGTTCATGATCAGCTACAGTCACATTGTGGTAGAGAGCAACTGCAATCAATATGGCAAAAGAAGCGTTTATTACGATGGTGAACGAAGTCATTGGCACACGGAATTGTTGAGTGTAGCTTATTGTGAATTTGGCGTAATCGTCGATGGCTTTTTTGAGTTTTTTGAACGAGAACACCGATTGACCGAATGTCTTCACGACAGGAATACCTCTCACATACTCAACGGCTTCCTTGGTCATGTTTTCGAGAGCTATGTTGTAGGCCTCCATGTCTTTCTTGAGTCTTGGCCCCACCATAAACGCACCCATGATTAAAAATCCTCCGACGATAGTGGCAAGGCAAAGAAGACCTATTTTCCAATCGAAATACATAAGTAGAGCAATCATTGCTATTGGAGTCGCCACAGCCACTGTACGGTCTGGGACTATGTGTTCGAGATAATTGTCCATCGAAGCGGTAGAGTCGATTATAATCTTTCGGATTTTGCCACTGCCCTCAGTCTCTATGTGTCCCAATGGCAGACGCATCACTTTCGCCACGCAACTTTTGCGGATGTTGGCGACGGTGCGGAATCCGCCTATATGTGAACACGCCAACGCACAGAAATATACACACATGGCATTTAGAGCGTATCTCACAGCTGTAAATCCATAATCCTCGATGTTGGTTGCTTTTGTATAATCTGGCATTACAGAAAGCACCTCGTCGATGATTTTCCAAATGTAAACAAACGGCACAAGTGCAAGGCATGCACTAACCGCCGACAGAACAATGGAGCCGATGGTAAAATATTTGAAGTTACCGGCATAGTCCATTAGCTTTAGGAGATTATTATTCTCTTTCATTTTTTTTATAAGTTTGATAAATTCGTATGTTATCAGTTTCGTCTTCTATTCAACTTTTTAATGTTCAATAGCTTATGTTGTTGTCCTCTGGCATATACTGGCTTATCTTGTCCCATGTTGGCATGGGGATGCTGTTGTGCTGATGTCTCCATTCTTCAAATTTATGGTGGATGTATATCATCTCTTTTATGCCGTTTTTGCAATGATCGGCCACCATCAACTGTCCTAAGATGGTTTTGGAAACAATTCTGTATAAGAGGAACATTGCGTATGTTTTTATTCCACCGTTATAAAATTTTTCCTCGCCTTTAGGCATTGCACATATCCCTGTGCTGTTCAAATATGCGAAACATTCCTTGGTGGCCAGCATGATAGTTTTTATGTCGCGACGTTTGAGCTTCTTAAGATTGCCGTTGACTTTATAACACATATATCCATACGGCATGACTTCTGCAACGTGGTAGAGGTAGTAGGCGTACATGTTTTCAATTGGTGTTATTTTGACGTCCTTGGAATTAAAGGCTTTTTGTATAGTCATAATGTCAATTTCAGAAGCCGCATTGTGTAATCCGCCAACAAACAGTTTGGTGACAGGAAGTCGTGCCGCAATAGCTTTTGCTCCTTCTCGATGTCCGGCAGAATTTTGAAATCCGAAAAGAAGATGTAAATTTGGTCGATTTTCTAATATGCTTTTTTGACAGAACTCAGCTTCCAAATTGTTGCCGACAAGCACTAAAATGTTAGTATTCAGTTTTTTGAATGTCTCAAGCAATTCTTTTTGCTGTTGCCCCTGCATCACTGAAAAAGCAATGTCAAAATGTTCATCTGTTGGGGCATTCTCTAAGATCGTAGGATGGTCGATGGTGTTTTTTTGTTGCAGATAATGTCTGACAACCAGTCCATTACGACGGAGTTCGTCTGCGGTACTACGTGCCACCACTGTGACATCGTTGCCTGCTTTGCACAAGAAATGTATCATTAGAGAACCTAAAGCACCTGAACCGAAAACAACAATTTTCATTTTTTTAGTTTTTCAATCTGTTTTTTCATCAATTTTTCCGCAATTCGAATGCTGACAATGGCGACTGGAATTGTCAGCAATATCACAGCAATAAGAGCTGGTATATTGTCGATGACTGGTTTCATCATGGCATCATAACCGGCAGGCATCTCCGCCACAGCCGCCGCAAGCGATCCTTCTGTGTCTGTCCACCAATGTGCTGTATAGGCGAAAAATGATAGGGCAAACGGTATGAAACTCCAACGGATTCCTTTAATGTTTGTGTATCCGCAAACAAACCTTACTACTTCCGCTATCGCTGTCAGAAGTACAAGTCCGACAACAAGTGAAAGGTCAGCTTCTCCGGCAATCCAAAATAATACGAGTAGAAATCCGTTAAGCACCGTCGCCGCTCCAAACTTTTGTATTGTACATGCTGTAGGCAGATATACGAGTGCAAACAGCAGAGGCAGCAGCGCGCCTACATAGGCATAACACATAGGGTGAATCAATCCGCTCGTGCCTCCTAATATGAAAATAGCAAGGTAGGCTAACTCTAAAAGCCCGATTTTTAATATTTTGTTCATCTTTTTAATTTGTTATAAATTAACTATTTGAAATAAGTTTGATTAACTTTCTTTGATTCTCAAAAACGAACAGTATTCAAAAACGTTCAAAAAAAAGGAAACTTATTTCTAAGTTTCCTGCCATTCTTTTTCCTTAAAGTATCTTTTTTGTGTTTCATCTTATTGTACGTTTTTTTATATGTTGCAAATAGAGATCTTAATTAGATAGATTTCTTTTGCAATCTTATTTAGCATCATTTTGTTTGACGGTACAAAATTCGATAAAAAGATGATAGACTTCAATCGCCAATAATGGTGATTTTATACGTTTGAAGCGATTCGGTAAGGACTAGGAGATAGAAAACATGTAAATAGAAAAAATAAAAGATTGGAAATCAGTTGAAAAAGTTCCGACGGGAATGTGATTTTTTAGTTGTGTGGATTAAACTTTAATGTGTAATATGTCCTGTGTCGGATATTAAGTTTAGGTTGGTAATGAGCAAAATAGTTTAGGTCACTATAGAGAATCACTCAAAATTTCTAGAGCGTAGTGATACGACACATAACTTAGAAATTTTGAGGATTTATATCAGAAATTCGTTTGCTTATTGGTTTATCATCAATTTAAGAGCAGTAGCGAACTGGTCAGGGCATGACGTTGGTTTTGGACCACAAGTAGTGCTGGCAAACTTTTCAATCACCAATTCAGCTTTCAAACCAACCACGAGTTTGCTGATTCCGGCAGTGTTGCCAGGGCAACCTCCGATAATTTTGGCGGCTTTTATTTCATGTGTTTTTTCGTCAATGACAATATCCATCATTCTACTGCAGACACCTTGTGGAAAATAGCGAGCCACGATATTTCCCTGGTCATCTTTTTTGCATTCTATTGCATCTTTGTTAATAAATTCCATAATTTTGTGTTTTTATGCTGTAAAGATACACTTTTTTAATTCTAACGTAATGGGATAAACATTATTTTTGTAATGTTAAGTTGTAAAGAGTGGATAGATTTGTAAGGCATATTATATATTTTGTTCTGCTATTTGTAGTCTCTTCGTGTGTCCATGAGACACTCGATTATGGGGCTTTTTCTAAGCTTTATAAGGACGAGGAGACAACCCCTGATTATTCTGAATATATTGAGGTAAACAAAGAGAATGTTCTTCTTCAACAAGTGCTCCATGGGGATTATTGTGAGGCTGTTTATGAAGATTCTGTCGAGTATCTTTTCACAGAGTCTGATATGCTTGCTTTGGGTGATGTGTTGGCGGAAGAGATGACAAAAATGGGACTGGAATTAAACCCCAAACTATTTGTGAAGAAAGTAAAGAAATCGCAGGGGTTGGAACTTAAAAAGCCATGTCATTTTTCTTTATATGAGAAGAGAACGTCATTGTACATGATTCCAGATCTGTATAAACCAGAACCGGAATATGATTTCCATATCAATCTTTTGAAATCGCGTATCCATTTTATAAAAAATATTGTTTTTGATCCTCGTGTCGGATTATTGTATCCAGCGATATTTCTTCCAGAAGTGATTGATTATACGGTGAAATATCCTGAAATCAAGAAGGCTGAGGATGTTGCTGTCATGCCGAAAATTGGTGGTGATGTCGTGAAAAAGTGGTGTGAAGACAAGAGTCTGAATGTCAGTCGACAAGAACATCTGGAAATGATTTATCATCTCAACAACTATTTCCTTTATGATAACGAGGCAAGTTTGAATTGGATGGTCAATAATTACATGAGTGCGTTACAGGCAATGTTTGTTGATTTTCATATGGAGGATGAGGCTATTATAGACTCGTTTATATTGGTCAGAACAAGAAGTGGCGAGGCTCGTTTGGAGGCTCTGTTCGCAGAGAGAAATGCGGATGGATCTATTTACATTAGAGACGGTCTGCTCAACTACATTTCACAAAACGAAAGACTGAAAACACCAAGATTCAGAAACATCATCCAACAATATGTGGCAGGTTGCTTCGGTCATGATCTCTATTATGACCGCATGGAGCGTTTCCCTAAGGTGCTGCTGGATAATTTCAGCCTTGAGGAGCGACGAATGATAGTGGCAAGAATAATGAATGTCGTTTTCCCTATATACTCAGGATGTGAAATCGACAAGATAGTGAAGATTATTGTGGAGAATGATCCATGTTTTATTGATGATGTGGTGAAGAAAAACTATTATGGACTAGATGAATTACGCACAGGAATCTCTATTTATAGGATGCGTTTCCGTGCTGAACGTTGGAAGAGGATATGTCCTAGTATTGATAAAAATGTTGGTGAAAAGGTTAATGATTAGACCTTGATGAATGGCAGATGATGAAGGTTAAAAATAATTGATAGTTAAGCGAGACGGTTGTAATGCCGTCTTAATCATTTAAATACATTTATGAAAAGTGAAGAAAGAACATGGAGTTCTGACATTGCTAATTTAGTGCGTCGTCAGTCTGTGGCAGATGCTCACACTGATGCGGATATGATTGAAAAACTGCCTCAGATGATAGCTCTTGGTAAATATCAGGAGATTGTAAGCATCTGTATGAAATACTCTCAGCAGACAGATCCGGTGCCTTCTGTCGGATTTGTAAAACAAGATAGGAAAACTGAGGCTAATCCGGTACAAGGTTTTTGTCAGTTCATTCTTGGACGATTGAATGAAACTGTCGCTGACGATAAGAAAAGCGCTGCCGATTTCTATAATAAAGCTATCGCAAACGGAAATATTGAGGCTACTCTTTATTCTGTCGATGTGGCATTGAAATCTATTGAAGACGATGTCCGTAAGAATGCAGTCAAGATGCTAAAACATCTTGCTTTGACTGGTAATCCGTCGGCTTGTATCCGTTATGCTGCTTTTATTCTCGATGAATATAAGTCTTCTGGCAATAAATCCCGTCTGAATTTTGCTTTTGAACTTCTTCGCAAGGTTGAGGATGAACCGTCTATAGATTCTTTCAAATGTTATCTGTATATGGCTCACTGCTGTAAACATGGACTTGGTGTCAAACAGAATGAACAGGATGCGGAAGATTATTATCAGAAGGTGATCCTTGCGGCTCCAATCCATGAGTTTTATGATAATGCGGGTGCTTGTGCGGAGGCTTTTCTTGAATTGAAGTCTCTCAACAGGGAGGTCGTTGAGGCTGTCCTTCCTTTGGTTCCGGTCGACGGAAGGGTCGCTATGCAGATCATTATCCATTGCCCTTTCATGAGAGATGAGAAGTGCAGACAGATTTTTCTTGATGTGTCTAAGTTCCTGTTGGAGACGGATGGTGTGGATGAACAGTTGAAAATGCTTGCTTATTGGCGTTTGTTTGGATATTATTCTGAAGTGGAAAAAGACGACGATAAGGCTCTTGTCTACCTTATGCGCGCAGCCAATATGAAATGTCCCGAGGCTATGATGTGGTTGTCGGAAGCTTATCGTGAAGGCCAATATGGATTAAACAAGGATATGTATCAGACATATCAGTTGAAGAAAGGTATCACTCTTCTTGATAATATGAAGGAAGACGCAAATTATCCAGGCTATCTTTTCGATTTGGGTGATTTCCTTTATGAGTGTGTCGGCAAGTATGAGTGGGCTGATGAGAAGACTATGTTGGAGTCGTTCAAGAAGGCAGCTGAACTTGGTGATGATGAGGCTAAATTACGTCTGGTGCGTATGACTTTGTCGGGAGAGTGCAAAGGTGTCTACACCAAAAAGGATGCAAAGCAGGTGGTGATGGATTTCTTGGAGAAGGATAGCGGGGAACTTGAGGATAGGGCAGGTCTGATGCTTGATTTGGCACATATCTATTCCGACAAATCGTTCGGTGAAAATTATGAGTCTGCGATAGAGATTCTTGATGACGCTCTTATCCTTTCCGACAATGATTCTGAAATTCTTGATTATAAAGGAGAGCTTCTTATGAATCTAGGAAAAGAGGATGAAATCGCGGATGTCTGGGATGAACTTGTCTCGCTATATCCTGATTATGTGAAAGCGTCGGAGTCACTTTTTTGCAAAACAATGAAGGAGAAATACTCGATTATTGAAAAAACATATTAAATTTACCCGCCAAAAGTTGATTTAATATGTGTAGGGCCTTGATTAAAATATTGTGTTTGCTTTGGGCATTGTTGTTGGCGGAAGTAGCGTCAGCACAACGTGTTATGCCTATAGTGAAGATGTATGGAGATTTTGGCGACGCGTATACTAAAGGAAGGATTATCGTGTATGATCCAGACTCTTTGATGCCAGACACTTTTGATATGTACGCAAAGTTTCGTGGAGCATCTTCCAAGTATTATGAAAAGAAAAACTATGCGGTCAAATTGGTTGATTCCTGTGATTCAAAAATGGATGCCCGATTGCTTGGAATGCGTAACGACAACAGTTGGATCCTCGACGCAATGGCTATAGACAAAGCCAGAATGCGCAATCGCGTCGCCTTTGATATTTGGAACGCTATGGATGTGAAGCCATATTACTATGAAAGCGAACCAAAGGCACGTACAGGAATCTCAGGAAAGTTTGTGGAACTTTATTTGAACGATGAATACCGTGGCATATACTGCTTGAATGAAAAATTAGACCGAAAGCAGTTGAAACTAAAGAAGATAAAGAATGATCAGATTCGTGGAATATTATATAAAGGTTTCGACTGGGATGGCACTACATTTAAGGATGAACCAGAGGAATATTTCAACGACAGCTCCATCTATCAGGGTTTTGAGTCGATGTATCCTGATGTGAAGGAAGACGGATTTACAGATTGGGAACCGCTTGTTGAGAAGGTGAATTTTGTGCTTAATTCATCAAATGATGATTTCGTATCTGAATATGCAACTCATTTTGACGTCCCTGTCCTGGTTAATTTGCATATTCTTATAAATATGATCGCAGCCATTGACAATAGAGGTAAAAATCAATATTTTTACATTTATGATGTCACTGAAGACAAAAAGATGTCTTTTGCTCCGTGGGATATGGATGCTTCATTCGGAAGAAGTTGGGATGGTTCGGTGTATGAAGATGTAGAGAAGGGATTTTGGTTCAGCAACAATATTGTGGCTCATGCGGAAATTCTGGATAAAGCATTTTTGCGAGACGTGTCGAGAAGATATTTTGACTTACGTAAAACAGTTCTTGCCTCTGATAGCATCAAATCTCGTTTTGAAGAATATTTCCGTTTGTTTGATGAAACAGGTGCAGCACAGCGAGAATATGATAAATGGAATGGGGAAGACGGAATTGTACTCGGTTTTGCTGAGGAAAAGGAGTTTATAAACCAGTTCGTAGATTCCCGTATGGCATTCCTTGACGATTATTATATTGAATATTACGAAAAAACTGCAGATATTAAGAATCTTCCAGTTGAGATCTCAGATCAGGATGTTTATGATATTTTTGGAAGAAAGGTCAATAATCTTCAGCCGGGACAATTCTATATAAAATCTGACGGACGTTTATTTTTCAATAGATAAAATACTGACAAGACTTACTGCAAATCATAAATGGGGCGAAAAGAGATGATCTTTTCGCCCTTGTTTTGTCACCTGAATTCCAAATATTTTTCCGCTCTGCCATTCATGTTGTCGTCATATCCAATTTCGGCTTTTATCTCATCAAACGATTTATACCGTTTCCCACTTTTGATTCTCTGCTTGATTGTATTCAACAGTTCTCCCTTCAGGTAGGGATGCCACAGCTTGTGCGGATTGGTATTGTTGATGTCGATTTTGGCGACGGAATTGCCATCGCAGACTATGTACTTTTTCAGCCTCTCCACGAGTGACGCATCCATGCTGTAGACTTCCGCCAGCTGGTCCACACTGTAGAATCCGCCAAGTGAGGTGCGGTATTTCACAATGTTCATCGCTCTTTTCTCACCGATGCCCGGCAACTTACGTAGCTCGGCGGTGTCGGCTGTGTTGATGTTGACCTGCAGGCCAGCATAACGGTCTTGTTTGAATCCATTTGATTGGTTGGAATTGTATTCCGTCTTCTTATACTCCTTTTTATAATCAGAATTGTTGGAATAAGATTGTTTGGATTCATTTTTAGTGTGGTGAGACAACGATTCATTATTGACTGAGTCTCTGACATCCAGAGAATTACGCTGCCGTGTCGACTCTTTTGCCTCTGCAATCTCCTGTTTGAAACGTCTCACGTCTTCTTCAAACTTCATCTCGATTTCCGATTTCACCTCCTGGGCATTTGCTTCCATCAGATAACATCGCATCACCATTACTCCGATAAGCATAGTCGCCACGATTGTCAGGCTGACAAAGACATTGACATTGCGGTTGTGTTGCTCGATTTTTTTGAACATCTGTTCGTCGTCGAATTCTTCTTTTGTATCCATTCTAACCTAAATTATGTCTGTTACTATTTTTTATATTTTGAACAAAAATAAATCAAAGTGGGCAAAATTTGACTATTTTTGTGCAAAATTATGAAAGAAAAATCTGATTATGCTGATAAACTTAAATACGAATGATGCTGAAGCAAATTTGCTTTACGCTGCTTTTTCCGACAGATTGATTGGAATTGTGCCTAAGATGGGTAACCGTCATGGCTTGATCGCTGGAGCGACAGGAACCGGTAAGACTGTCTCTTTGCAGGTGTTGGCTGAGGGATTCTCACAGATGGGAGTGCCAGTCTTCATGGCTGATATGAAGGGAGACTTGTCTGGTGTGGCAAAAGAGGGAAAACTCAACAAGTTCATGGAGAAGCGTCAGGCTGAGTTTGGAATAGAATATGGATTCCAGGCTTTCCCAGTTGAGTTTTTTGATGTATTTAAGGAGCAGGGTAATCCTATACGTGTGACAGTCAATGATCTTGGTTCTCAGCTGTTGTCTCGAATCCTCGAACTTAATGATACTCAGGAAGGTGTGCTTACAATCGCATTCCGTGTGAGCCGTGAGCAGAACAAGCCGATGGAGACATTGGACGACCTTCGTAAGATGTTGACATACGTAAGCGAGAATGCACAAGAACTTTCCGCTACTCTTGGCGCTGTGTCTACTGCCAGTGTCGGAGCCATCCAGCGTGCTCTTCTTCGTCTTGAGGAAGAGGGCGGTGACAAATTCCTATGCGGAAAGAGTTTCAATGTGATGGATTTCATCAAGACTAGGGATGGAAAAGGCGTAATCAATATTTTGGCTGCTGATAAACTAGGAAATTCTCCACTTTTATATTCCACATTCCTTTTCTGGTTGCTGACAGCTCTTTATGAGAATCTTCCAGAGGTAGGCGACGCGGAAAAACCAAAATTCGTATTCTTCTTTGATGAGGCTCATCTTCTTTTCAACGACACACAGAAAGCGGTGCTCGACAAGATCGAAAAGATAGTGCGTCTGATTCGTTCAAAGGGAGTAGGTGTATATTTCATCACACAGTCGCCTATTGATATCCCAGAGAATGTGTTGGCTCAGTTGGGTAACAAGGTGCAGCACGCGCTACGTGCGTTCACACCTAAGGACCAGCGCACAATCAAGAGTGTTGCGGACGGTTTCCGTGAGAATCCTAAATTCAAGAGTGAAGAGGCACTTCTTGAGTTGGAGACGGGAGAGGCACTGATCTCATTCTTGGACGAGAAGGGTGCACCGTCGATGGTGGAAAGAGCAAAAATGTTAAGTCCTGCAGGTCAGATTGGCCCTATCACAGATGAGGAGAGACGTGAGATAATCACAAAATCATCGTTTTATGAGAAAGAAACTCCAGTGGTGAAGCAGCGCGAGGTTGAGGAAAAATCAGAACCTAAGGTGAAGGAAGAGCCAAAGGTAGAGGATAAGAATGCTGAGATTTTGGCTGAGGTTGAGAGCATTGTCGAAGAGATGGAGAAGAAGGTGGATGAAATCACTGAGTTGAAGAATAAGATCTCGGAAATGAGATCTGTGACAGAAGATGCAACTGAAGCAAAAGATACTATCAAACCTTATTTGTCGGAAGCAAAGAAACTAAAGGATGAAGCTAACGGTTTGTATAAGAACGTTGTGAAAACTGTTGGCGCATCTACAGACAAGAGTCTGACTTCTTTGTTAAAGAAGGGCGAGAAGAAGTATGATGATGCAGAAAAGGCTCTCGACAAGTTAAAAACAGAGTATGACGCTGTCTTCAAAAAGTTGTCAGACCTCGAGAAGAAGGAAAAGAAAGAGGATGAGAAGAAGAAGAAATGGTGGTATAACTTGTTTATTTCTATCCTTCACATTTTCGTGCCATCTTCAAAGAAGGTGTTGAAGAAAAAACGTTAACAATCAACAAGATTAATCAAAAATAAAAATATGAAAAAGTTTTTAGTTTCAGCGTTGATGCTATTGGCTACATTGTCAGCATCCGCACAGTTGATTTCAGCCGCACGTGATAATGATGGTGTGAAATTTGGTGTAAGAGGTTCGTTTGCATTAAGCAATATGAATCAGGAGGTAACTCATTCTGCAAATTTTGGAAATATTGCAGGAGCTTCAGTCACATCAAAGCAGTTGCCAGCATTTGCAGTTGGATTCTCTATGAACCTTCCTGTTTTGGAGAGCTTCCATTTCAATATTGAGTTGAAATATGCGATGAAGGGTCAGAAATTGGTAGAAAAGGCTGAATTGTTGTCAGTCAATTATGAGAACGTGACATTGGAGCGTATTGGTTATTTGGAATTGCCAATCCAGCCTCAGTTCAGACTTAATTTCAGCGAGAGCTCACATTTGAATGTGAACGTCGGTCCATATCTAGCTTTGGCATTGCATGGAAATATTAAAGAGAAGCAGCATGTTGAAGGTCAGGATGATATCATCACTAAATTTTATACATTCACAGGAAAAAGCTTCACAAGAGTTGACGGAGAGAGTAGAAAGTGGGAAGACGCAGACAACAACTACAAGGATCCATATAGCCGTTTGGATGTAGGTTTGGCATTGGGTATTGACTACCAGATTGAGAATTTCCATGTAGGTGTTTCTTACGATCTAGGTTTGAAGGATATCAATGCATTTGCCCGTGATCAGAAAAACGACAAAGGCTACACTCCAATCAAAAACCGCACTGCATTGTTCACTCTTGGATTTGATTTCTAAAAAAGGATTCAATTTTAGATTTTAATAGTAGAGACGGGGTTCGCTCCGTCTCTTTTTGATTTTTTTTCACTAATTTTGCCGTCCGTAAAACGATAATGAACAATGAATAAGGAAAAATTCGTAGGAATCATTCCTGCAAGATATGCGTCAACGCGTTTCCCTGGAAAACCGTTGGCTTCCATCGGTGGTAAACTGATGATCCAGAGAGTGTATGAGCAGGCATCAAAGGTGCTTGATTTGGTTTATGTAGCAACTGACGACCAGCGTATCTATGACGCTGTGGTTGGGTTCGGTGGCAAAGCTATCATGACCAGCGACAAACATAAGAGCGGCACAGACCGTATATGTGAGGCTTACGAGAAAAGTGGCTGCAACAGAGAGGTTGTTGTCAATATTCAGGGTGATGAGCCGTTCATCATGCCAAGCCAGATAAGCACTGTATGTGATCTTTTCGATTCTCCTGACACTCAGATCGCTACTCTTGTAAAACCATTCTCTGCTAACGATTCAATTGCTGACTTGGAAAATCCGAACTCTCCAAAGGTTGTGATCGACGGTGCAAACAATGCCGTCTACTTCTCTCGCAGCGTCATCCCATATTTGCGTGGTGTGGAGAAATCGGAGTGGCTCAAGCGTCACACTTTCTTCAAACATATCGGTCTGTACGCCTACAAAGCTGAGGTGTTGAAGCAGGTGACAAAGATGCCTCAGTCGACAAATGAGATATGCGAAAGTTTGGAACAGCTTCGTTGGATCGACAACGGATTGAAAATCAAGGTCGGCCAGACTGAGACACAGACTATCGGAATTGACACTCCTGAGGATATGGCTAAGGCTGAGGAATTTTTAAAGTCAATCGAGAAATGAACATGTTAGACCGTTCTGTTTGTCCACCTATTCGTGATATCCAAAGCATCGTTGTGCCGGAGGTAGAGACGATCAGCCTGAAGAACGGCTCACGTCTTCACTGCATGAATGTCGGCATCGACGAGGTTGTGCGTGTGACGGTGATCGTCGGCGTCGGCCTTGACGTGCAGAAAGTGCCGCTATCGACACGTATGATGTCGAGTCTGCTTTTTGAAGGCACTAAAGACATGACTCAAACTGAGGTGGCTGAGAAATTCGACTTCTATGGGGCAAGAAAAAGTATCTTGCCTGGAATGTATGCCTCGTCGTACGACCTTATCTCATTGACAAGACACCTTCCTAAAATCATAGATGTGTTTGTAGATTCTGTATTCTCTCCTGCTTTACGTGTGGATGATTTCAACCGTCTTTCCAAGATAATGAAGACGAACATGAAGGATTTGTCCAAACGTGTTGACTATCTGAGCGATAAGAATCTCGACTATATGCTTTTCGGCAAAAACGCAAGATTGATCCATCCTGAGCAGGAAGATATAGACAAGTTGACGGTGGGTGATTTGCAAAAACTCCATTCCGACTATTTCAATATTGAAAACGTGGAGTTTGTGGCATGTGGAATGATCACGGATGAAGTGAAGAAGGTCTTGATCGACACATTTTCCGCCATCGCACCGTCGGGACGCACTCGCAAGACTGATAAACCATTGGTTTTGCCTGAGATGGATAAGAAATATAATTTCTTTCATAAGACGGGAGTGCAGGCAGGAGTCTGCATCGGACGCCAGTTGTTTGGAAGATCAGACAAGGATGAGAAGGGAATGCGATTCCTGAATACCGTGTTCGGAGGCTATTTCGGCAGCCGACTCTCTTCCAACATACGTGAGGAGAAAGGCTACACCTACGGCATCTATTCGGATCTATCTATCAATAAGCATCACGGCACAATGACCATCTCCACTCAGTGTGACAATAAATATGTGCAGAAGGTGATCGACGAAACATTCAAGGAGATGGAGATCCTCTGCAATGAGAATGTGCCAGACAACGAATTGGAGAGAGTGAAGAATTATCTGCTTGGCACAATGTGCAGCACCTATGGCAACGCGCTCGCTTGGAACAGTGAGATGATCAGAGCCGTCACTTCTGCAAACGGAGGAGACATTTCTCTTACGTATATCAATGACTTTATCGACTATATCCGTTCTGTTTCGGCCGACGACGTGAAGAAAATGGCTCAGAAATATTATGGCAAGGATGATTTCGGAGTTTCGGTAGTGGCAGACAAAGATAAGTTGGATAAATGAAAATCAAGATAATAGTAGACAACTATGTGGCACAGAGCAGCGTCTTCGCAGAGCATGGATTCTCTGCGTTGATCTGTGATGGGAATAAGAATATCCTTTTTGATACCGCTTCCGGATCTCTGGCACTCCTTCATAACCTTGAATGTTTCAAGGTCTCGACGGAGGAGATCTCGGATGTTGTGTTGAGCCACGGGCATAACGACCATAGCGGAGGAGTGGTGGCGATGATGAATCGCAGCCATGAATGCAAGTTTTGGGCAGGCGAGGGTTTTGATGTCGCACGCACAGGCAGAAGAGGCATGGATATAGGATTGAAACTCACAGCGGAGCAGAAGTCAAGATTCAATATTGTAGACGGAATGGTAAAGTTGACAGATGATGTCTTTGCTGTTTCTGCCAAAGGATGCGAGTTGACGGAATTGTCGCATACAGACGATTTCTACATATTGGCTGAAGACGGAACCAAACCAAACGATTATTTCACAGACGAAGTATATATAATATGTGTGCACGACGGAAAGATGAGCATCATCACAGGTTGCGCGCATAGGGGAGTGTCGAATATCGTGCGTCATGCACAGAATCTATTCCGTCTTCCCGTCGACACAATAATAGGAGGATTCCACACCCTTCATGATTCGCGAGAAAAGTTGGAGAGACTCTCGTCTGAACTAAAATCCGCGTCTCCACGACAAATAATCTGCGGACATTGCACAGGAGTTGAGGCCTATGCCACAATAAAATCGATGATGCCAGAGATCGAGATGATGCATACGCAGGTAGGAATGAATGTTTTTTTGTGAATAAATGTCGTACTTATAGTTTCCCAGACTGACACATTGGCAGACAATGGCACACAATGCCAGTATTTTGGCATGAAAAAAGCGTTGGCATGCTTTTTGAAATATTTAATGCGAACGGCGGTATGACCGTTCACTATGAAATTTGAATAATAATAAAAAAAGAATAAAGTCATGGGAAAGATTATCGGAATTGACCTTGGTACAACAAACTCGTGCGTAGCCGTAATGGAAGGTGGCGAAGCAAAAGTTATTCCAAACAGCGAGGGTAAGAGAACAACTCCTTCCGTAGTAGGTTTTTTGGCTGGTGGAGAGAGAAAGATCGGTGACCCTGCAAAGCGTCAGGCAATCACAAACCCAGAAAAGACTATTTTCTCTATCAAGAGATTCATGGGTGAGACATACGACCAGGTAGGTGCTGAGATTGCGAGAGTGCCATACAAGGTTGTAAGAGGCGACAATAACACTCCACGTGTAGATATCGACGGACGTCTTTACACTCCACAGGAGATTTCAGCAATGATCCTTCAGAAGATGAAGAAGACAGCTGAGGATTTCTTGGGTGAGGAAGTTACAGAAGCCGTTATCACAGTGCCAGCATATTTCAACGATTCACAGCGTCAGGCAACAAAGGAGGCTGGAGAGATTGCAGGTTTGAAAGTTCGTCGTATCGTTAACGAGCCAACAGCATCAGCTTTGGCATACGGTATCGATAAGAAGGACAAGGACATGAAGATTCTTGTGTTCGACTGTGGTGGTGGTACACACGATGTGTCAGTCCTAGAGTTGGGTGACGGAGTATTTGAGGTAAAGGCAACAGCAGGTGATACACACCTAGGTGGTGATGACTTCGATGAGAAGGTAATCCAGTGGTTGGTAGATGAGTTTAAGGCTGAGAACTCAGGCTTCGATCTACGTAAGGACCCTATGGCATTGCAGAGATTGAAAGAGGCTGCTGAGAAGGCAAAGATTGAGCTTTCAAACACAACTACATCAGAGATCAACTTGCCTTATATCACAGTTGTAGACGGAGCTCCAAAGCACTTGGTAAGAACACTATCACGTGCTAAGTTCGAGCAGTTGGTAGACGATTTGATTCAGCGTACAATCGAGCCATGCCGTACAGCATTGCAGAGCGCTGGCTATTCAACATCAGATATCGATGAGGTTATCCTAGTAGGAGGTTCAACACGTATCCCTGCAATCCAGGATGCTGTTGAGAAATTCTTCGGTAAGGCTCCATCTAAGGGAGTTAACCCAGATGAGGTTGTTGCTCTAGGTGCAGCTATCCAGGGTGGTGTCCTTGGTGGTGATTTGGCAGACGCAGCAGGTGGTGGTGTATTGCTACTTGATGTCACTCCACTTTCACTTGGTATCGAGACATACGGTGGTGTGATGACTAAGCTTATCGACGCCAACACAACAATCCCAACTAAGAAAGAGCAGATCTTCTCTACTGCTGCCGACAACCAGACATCTGTAGAAATCAATGTGCTTCAGGGAGAGCGTCCAATGGCTGCACAGAACAAGTCGATCGGACGTTTCCACTTGGATGGAATTCCAGCAGCTCCACGTGGTGTGCCACAGATCGTTGTGTCATTCGATATCGACGCTAACGGTATCCTTAACGTAACAGCTCTTGATAAGGCAACAAACAAGGAGCAGAAGATCCGTATCGAGTCTTCATCAGGTTTGTCGAAGGAGGAGATCGAAAGAATGAAGAACGAGGCTACTGCAAACGCTGCAGCAGACCAGAAGGAGAGAGAGCGTGTTGACAAGTTGAACAACGCAGACGCTATGATCTTCCAGGTTGAGAAGCAGCTAAAGGAGATCGGTGACAAGATACCTTCAAACAAGCGTACTCCAATCGAGACAGCATTGTCAAAACTAAAGGATGCACACAAGTCACAGGATCTAGCAGGTATCGATGCTTCAATGAAGGAGCTAGAGAACGCGCTTCACGCAGCAAGCCAGGATATGTACAACGCACAGCAGCAGGCTGGTGGTGCACAGGGCGGAGGCTTCAACGGTGGTAACGCTGGTGGCCAGTCTGGTCCTAACAAAGATGACATCACAGATGTTGACTTCGAGGAAGTTAAATAATCTGAGATAATAGACAATAAAAAGTCCCGTGTGACGAAAGTCATACGGGATTTTTTTTTGTGGTGATGAGTGGGGAGAAGATATATTATATGAATTATTTTGCCCAAGATGTTGGATCAACTTTTTTTGCAAGTTTTTGTACATAAAGGTATATATCGTCTACCTTTTGAGACGTTGCAATAAGCCATTTGTTACCTGACTTGCTGATAGTGGTTTCATATCTGAAGGAATATATCCATTTACCAAAGTTGGCTATACCATTAGGTGCCGAAATATGAATATTTGCAGCATCCTTAAAAGAAAGAAAAAACGTTTTTCCACATCTTCTTTCGACTGCAGTTCCTGCCTTTATCTCGTCTAGTAACTCTGAATAAACAACGAGATATGTGAACATTGTTAATAATATCGCTCTCATTAACTAGTTCGTCATTCAATGGATTGATGCCATTTGCAAGTTTTTCAATCCACACCTTGGTGGAGACAAGTTTATATATCAATCGTATGCTGTACTTTTTAATTCTGTCTTTTGTATTTTCGCAAATAGAAATCCTTAGTAACGTAGTTATTACATCCCGTCTTATCTGCCTTATAGTTGGTACAGCACAGAAACGGACCACTACCACTACCATCCTTGACAATGAGATATCCATCTTTGCATTTATCACATTTCATGATAGTCATCTCCTCTC
>CACZOA010000050.1 GCA_902782665.1 uncultured Bacteroidales bacterium | reverse complement strand
TTCAGTTTCAGGAGAATTTGAAAGAATAGTAAATGTTAGAAATCACTCAATAACAACTTTTAAGGTTGAATTTTAAGTGACTCTAAGTACAAACACGGGTCTTCTGTCGTCTAGTAAAGCGTCTGCTAAAGAAATACAAGTATCCACCTGAAGTAGCGGAGGATGCGATGAACGATGTGTTGAGACAATGTGAGCAGTGGGTTGATAATAATAATTGGTAATTACACAAATGGCAAAACAAAACAAAAATCAAAACCAAGGACAGAGCATAAATTACAGCCAAATCACCTGTAATTGGGGAGGTATGACTTTGCAAATACCTTCAGCAGTAATACAAGAATATCAGCAACATTCTTGTTGTCCGCCTCCGAATCAAATTTTTAGAGCTTTTGAATTATGTCCTTTGAATAAAGTAAAGGTTGTGATAATTGGGCAAGACCCATATCCAGAAAATAAAAGAGGAAAAGCGGATGGTCTTGCATTTTCAAACGATGAAATATACGATAGTCTAAAAAGCATAAAAAAAGAGGTAGATAGAGCTGGATATTGTTTAAATTCTCCTGACTTAAAATCTTGGGCACAACAAGGAGTTTTATTGATGAATACTTGTTTGTCTGTTAGAAAGGGGGTAGCAAAATCTCATCATAATCTTGGATGGGAGGATGTTATAGAAAAAGTATTGGAAGAGTTGAACAACGTTTCTAAACCAATAGTCTTTTTGTTGTGGGGTGATGCAGCTATAACGTTAGCTGGAGAAAAAATAAAAAATTCATTACATCAAATAGAGAAAGCTTCACATCCTACTAGAAGATATGCCATATTTAAGAAATCAACGAAACTATCCCAACAATCGTTTCTTGGCTGTGATCATTTCCAAAAGGCCAACGAATTTTTACAGAAACATGGAATAAATCCCATTAACTGGAACACATAACTATTATAAAATCTCTGCTATAGAAATAGTATATTTAATGTCAATTCGATGAAATTAGCTGATTAAGAATGCCATCGTCGTCACGGAGATTTTTCCAAATGAAAACCCATAAAGGCGGAGACAGGACTGTAACAGCCTTTGGTATAGAAAGTATTACATGTTGCAAACGTCATCAAATTTATCGTTTACGTCAAGCATCCATTTTGGAAGCTTAATCTTTGCCAGTTCGATAAGTTTTTCTGGCATTTCCTTATAGAATGCGTATGCTATCGGACAAGATATAGCAGCCATTGTATCTGCGTCTCCGCCAGTTGCGATTGTCTTTTTCAGACAGTCTTCAAAATCGGTACTTTCAAGGAAACATATTATACTGGCAGGCACAGTGTCCATGCATGTTTCATTAAACTGATAAGATGGCTGAAACGATTTGTATTTTACTCCTTCCCATTTTGGATAAAACTTGTTAAGCACGTTAGTGCGGATATATTCTTTATCATGTCCGTGCATTGCGTAGAAGATGGCAAGAGCAGTGGCAACAGCACCTTTTATTCCCTCTGGATGATTATGAGTTGGAAGAGCAGTCTTAGTCGCAAGATCAACACACTCATCTTCGCTTTTTGCCAAGAATCCAGCCGACGATGCTCTCATCGCAGATCCATTGCCCCAACTATTGTATGCTGGTGCTATACCAGGTTTTGATAGCCAATTACGGAACCCTAATCCGTAGCAACGGTTAGGATCGGCTAAGCATCTTTTTTTTAAGCGTTCTGCGATATCTTTACCTTCCAAGAAAGCTTCTGCACAAGCGAAGGTGCAAACAGAGTCGTCTGAATAATCGTTTTTTGGATGGAACAAGTTTATATTATCGTAATCTTTCCAAGCGATGAATTCGTATGGTACACCACAGATATCTCCAATTGCTGCTGATAATAATAAATTTTTCATAGGCTAAATGTTTGTGTTGTTTTGACGCAAAGTTAATATGTAATTCTGAATAATAAAAATATATTGTGTAAAAAATACATATATTTGTGCAGAAACACAGGATTTCATGAATTTTACTCAAAAAACTACATACACCTTTAGGTGTTTATGCCGGTAGATGGAATGTATTATTAAGACGGGAGATTGAATAATAAAGATAGTAACAAATCAATGCCTTATTTTTGTTGATTTAACCGCCTATGAGAGCGTTTATGCTGTTTGTGCACACATTCCCTAGGCAAATGTGAAAAGATGGCTAAAACGTGACATAAAAACGCCTTTAGGTGTTTTATGCCGGTAGATAGAATGTATTTTATGAATCCTTTGGATAAAACCAATAAAGGCGGTCACATTCCTGTAACCGCCTTTGGTATTATCATGACACGACGTCCGCGTTTGTGATTGTGACACGCACGTCCGTGCGTCTCTACGTGCGAATATGTGTCGTTTTATTTTGACAATAGGAATTTTTTGAAATCGTCAAAATTTTTGGTCATGGCAACGCTCTGCTTCTGTCCCTTCATGAACTCCTGTAGCTTTGCTGGTATCTTGACCTCGTCTTTGATGATTTTCTCCACTGTATCCTTAAACTTGGCTGGATGAGCTGTCTCAAGGAACACACCTACTTCGTTTGGCTTAAGCATCTCTGTCAATGCTCTGTAGCCCACTGCTCCGTGTGGATCAAGCAAGTAGCCTGTCTTCTTGTAGCAGTCTGCCAATGTCTCCGCAATCTGCTCGTCTGTGTATGTGCATCCGCTGATCTCTTTGCTGATCTCTGCGTGGCTCTCTCCATATAGGTCGTAGATACGGGCGAAATTGCTTGGATCACCTACGTCCATTGCGTTTGCGATAGTCTGGACAGATGGTTTTGGCTCATACTTGCCTGTCTGCAAATATTTGAAGAAGATGTCGTTGCGGTTGTTGGCTGCGATGAAGCGAGAAACAGGTAGTCCCATTCTCTTGCCAAACAAACCAGCTGTGATGTTTCCAAAGTTTCCTGATGGCACACAGATGACGATATTGTCTTTCTTGCCCATCTTGTGAAGCTGTGCCACTGCGTAGAAATAGTAGAATGCCTGTGGCAAGAAGCGTGCTACGTTGATGGAGTTGGCACTTGTAAGCTTCATGTGTGCGTTAAGATCGGCATCCATGAATGCTGATTTCACCAATGCCTGGCAGTCGTCGAACACTCCGTCTACCTCAAGAGCAGTGATGTTCTTGCCAAGTGTTGTGAACTGGCACTCCTGGATAGGACTCACTTTGCCCTTTGGATAAAGCACGAAGACGCGGATGCCCTCTACTCCAAGGAATCCGTTAGCTACGGCTGATCCTGTATCTCCGGAAGTGGCAACCAATACGTTGACCTCTTTCTGTCCCTCTTTGGCGATGAAATAGCCAAGAAGACGTGACATGAATCTGGCACCTACATCTTTGAATGCAAGTGTTGGTCCGTGGTAAAGTTCCAAACTGTAGATGTTGTCGTTGACGTGTGTAAGTGGAATGTCGAAAGAGAGTGTGTCGTACACAATCTTCTTCAATGATTCGGCGTCTACATCCTCACCAAAGAATGCGTCTGCAACAACGTATGCGATCTCCTGTAGGCTCATGTCCTTCATGTTCTCGAAGAATGAGTCTGGAAGATGCTTGATTACCTCTGGCATGAACAAACCTTTGTCTGCCGCAAGTCCTTTTACAACGGCTTGCTGCAAAGTGGCTTTGTCTGCCTTTTTATTTGTGCTATAATACTTCATCTTTTTATTTAATTAAGAATTAAGAGATAAAAGTTGAGAATTATGCTCTTATTCAAATATTCTCGTTTATTACGCTCGCCCTTGCGGGCTCGCGTTGGCGGATGGGTTAGGGAGTTCCTCCCTTAACAATCCTTAAATTATTTGCCAACAGAATTTAGTCGTCAAGCAGGGCTTTGATGAACTCGTCGCCTACCAATGTGCCGTATGCACCGTCCGCACATGAGAACTCATCGTATTTCTTCACGTCATCACCGTCTACTCCTGGTTTGTAGATCAGGAATGGGATAGGTGCCGAGATATGCGTTTTGATGCGGCATGGAGTAGGGTGGTCTGGAAGGATGGCTATTGCCACTGGCTCATTCCAATTCTTCACCTCTTCATAAATCGGTTTGACGATTCTGTTCTCAAGATACTCCACCGTCTTCAGTTTCAATTCCACATTGCCTTCATGTCCTGCTTCATCGCTCGCCTCTATGTGGAGATAAACGAAGTCGGACTTCTTCAAAGCGTCGATAGCTGCCTGTGCCTTGCCTTCGTAGTTGGTGTCATACAATCCCGTCGCACCTTCCACTTCAATGATGTCAAGACCAGCGTATTTGCCGATGCCACGGATCAAATCGACAGCAGAAATGACAGCTCCGCTCTTCACACCGTACTCCTCTTTCAATGTCTTCATCTGAGGCTTGTATCCTGCAGACCAAGGCCAGATACTGTTGGCAGGATCTTTTCCCGCTGCGACGCGAGCTTTGTTGACAGGATGGTCGGCAAGAATCTCCTGCGACTTGATGATCAACTCGTTGAGCAGATCAGCTGTCTTCTGTGCTTCTGGCACTTCCGCCTTTACAAGCACATCCTTGAAAGGAGTGCCTGGTACGTCGTGAGGAGGAGTGCATTTCACTCTCTTGTCGCCACCTTTGATTTTCAATAGGTGACGGTATGATATACCTGGGAAGAAACGTGTGATCTCGTCTCCAAGTTTTTCATTCAGATAGTCGATAAGCACGTATGCCTCTTCATCTGAGATGTGTCCGGCAGAGTGGTTTTTGATGATGCCGTTCTCAATACAGATTATATTGCAACGCATCGCCATCTCTCCTGGCTCTATGTCTACGCCCATGCTGGCTGCCTCCAACGAGCCGCGACCCTCAAAGACTTTGCGAACATCGTAGCCCAACACTTCAAGGTTGGCGATTTCGCTGCCTGGGTGGAATCCTTCAGGCACCGTCTCCAAAAGGCCACAACGACCTTTTTGTGCAAGCAAATCGATAGTCGGTATGTTTGCAGCCTCAAGTATAGTTTTATTTCCTAACGACGGAATACGCTCGTCAGCCATTCCGTCGCCAAGGATAATCAAATGTTTCATAATGCCAAAGAATCTTTATTTGATTATCTGATGTTTGCGATGCTGATGATGTCGGCGAAGACACCGGCAGCAGTCACAGCAGCACCTGCACCATAACCACGGATCATCATTGGATCCTTGTATCTTGCAGTGTTGATGATGATCAAGTTGTTGCTTCCCTCAAGATCGTAGAATGGGTGGCGTGAGTCGACAGCCTGCAGACCAACCTTAGTCTTTCCTTCATCAAGAGTGGCAACGAATCTCCAACGTTTGCCTTCTGCTGCGATAACCTTTCTCTTCTCCTCGAACTCAGCGTCGAATTTCTCAACCTTTTTCCAGAAATCATCAAGAGTGCCTTCGAAGAAATCATCAGGGATGAATAGGTTCTTCTCAACGTCTTCCTGACTAACCTTCAAACCGCTCTCACGCGCAAGGATAACCAATTTTCTGATCACATCCTTACCGCTAAGGTCGATACGTGGATCTGGCTCAGCGAATCTTGCCTCCATAGCCATCTTGATAGCCTTGCTCAAAGGAATCTCTTCGCTGATAGTGTTGAAGATAAAGTTCAATGTTCCTGAAAGGACAGCCTCAAGTTTCACGATTCTATCACCAGAGTAGATCAAATCACCGATTGTGTTGATGATAGGAAGACCGGCTCCAACGTTAGTCTCGAACAAATATTTGATACCTCTCTTACGAGCTGTGTTCTTCAAATTGATGTAATTGTCATAGTCGCCAGACGCTGCGATCTTGTTGGCGCAGACAACTGAAATATTGTGCTGAAGCAGATCTAAATACATTGCTGCGATCGCTGGAGCTGCAGTACAGTCTACGAATACACAGTTGAATGCATTAAGCTCGAACAATGCCTTCTTCAACGACTCTGGAGTCGACTCCTTACCCTCTGTCTTCAAAAGCTCGTTGTACTTAGTCAAGTCGACGCCGTTGCGATCCAAGATAAACTTAGATACGTCTGCAACACCCATCACATTAAGTTTCACGCCATTCTGGTTCATGATAAGCTCTTTCTGAGAGTGAAGCTGCTCAAGCAAGCTGCCTCCCACAGTACCAGTACCAACTACGAATATGTTCAACTCCTGGTACTCAGTCAAGAAGAAAGACTCGTGGATAGCGTTCAGTGCTTTCTTGATGTTTTTCTTCTCAAGTACCACTGTTATGCTTGTCTCAGAAGAACCCTGGTTCATTGCGACGATGTTGATGTTGTTGCGTCCAAGGGCGTTGAACAACTTGCCTGCTGTGCCTGTAGCGTTCTTCATGTTTTCGCCGACGATGACAACAGAAGCAAGATCACGCATTGTCTGCACTTTGCAAGAATCTATAGAAGCAAGGTTCTGGCTCAAGTTGTTGAAGTATCCTTCGTATTCTACAGGGATACATACAGAGAATGATCCGCCTGCTGCTGAAAGAGAGAACACAGTGTAAGGCACGTGGTCGCTTTCAAGAACCATAGCCGATTCCGACACCAAACGAGGAAGATAATCAGAAGGAAGACCAGAGAATGTGTACATAACACAGTCATCCTGGCTTGCGATACCCTTGATAACTTTATCTTCAGGATTTGGAGTGGCTGAAATCACAGTTGTGTTACCGTTGCAGATATTCTTCATTGATAGAGGAATCTTAGCCTCTGCAAGTGGAGTAAGAGCGTCTGAGAACAAAGTTCCGACACCATTTATAGAAAGTTCTCTTGCCTCCTCGTAGCTCATGTGCTCGATAAGGTATGCCGACGTGATTTTTTTAGGATCTGCGCTCATAAACTCATCGGTAGGCTTCCACACCTGCACCTCCTGAGCACCCATCACTTTTGCGATGTAAGCGGCAGTAAGGTCTGATGAACCACGGCCAAGAGTGGCGATCTCGTCGTCATTTGTTCCGGCGATGAAACCCTGGCAAACAACAGCACCTTTGATTTTTGAGAATGCTGCCTTGATTTTCTCTGTTGTGCTCTCTTCATCGATTGAGTATCCGCAATCAGCGTCGCCTTCAGCGATGATGAAACGAGTCGAGTCAAGAACTCTTGCTCCGATCATCTCACCGACGATCACAGATACAAGACGCTCTCCGTAAGATAGGAATGTCGCAAGGATATTGTCTGTCCAGTCGCGGAAAATGGTTAGAGCCTGCAACATACTATCCATCTCAGCATAAAGACGGTTGAGTTCGCTAAGAGCAGCCGACTGACTGTCTGCAGGCACCACCTGACGTGCCAATTCGGTGTGACGGGTCTTCAAATCCTCATATCTGCTGATTATAGACTTAGAGTCGCCTGTTGACGCCTCTTCAACAATCTCCTCAAGGAGGTCAGTTACTCCGTCCATAGCTGAAACCACAACGATAGGGTTCTTTTCTGCTTCAACTATGCTTTTCACCTTCTTCAAATGTTCAGCGGAACCTACGATTGCACCGCCAAATTTTAGCACTTTCATATATTTATTGTAATTGTTTTACGAATGTATATTTTTTATCAATTTGCAAAGATACAAAAGATTTTTAGAAGGATATGGCATTTTGTAATGCAAAATTCAAAATGCGGAATGTGAAATGACATCATTTCACTAATATTTGGTATATCATAGGATTTGGAATGGAGAGAAATCTGTGGATATCCATTATTTATTGTGAGATAGATACTTGTATGGAAGTGAATTTATTTTATATCTTTGCCGTAGTATAAAAACTCTAGAGTATATATGTGTATGAAAAAATTACTTTTTTCGGCTTTGATGGTATGTGCATCTACATTTTCGACATTCGCGGTCGAGGGAATGATAGGAATCAAGGCTGACAGATCCCAGGAGACATTCGCATTGTCGGATGTGGTAAGTATTAAGGTTAAAAGTGGAAACGACGCCTCTTTGTCGGTCAACAAGAACGATGGCACATCAATTGAAGGATTCCAGACTATCGTTTTCAATGTTGATTTGTCGAGTGCAGATAACAAATCAGCAGCGCCGACAATCCAGATGTACCCAAATCCAGTAGAAAGCACTATTTATGTATCTGGTTTGGATAAGGATGCCAATATCAAGGTAATTGGTACAGACGGAAAGACAGTCAAACATGTTGTAAGTCAGCAGATAAATGTGTCTGATTTGGCTAAAGGTATGTATCTTTTGAGTGTCGATGGAAGGATGATCAAGTTTATCAAGAAGTAAAATTTTATTGCGGGCAGGTTTCAAAACTTTCCCAGCAAAATTATTAGAAACAAAAAAGGAGGCATTAGGTCTCCTTTTTTTGTGAGATACAGATTTTGATTATATTTCCTAAAAAAAATACAATTTTAACATATTTATGCATAATTATTCAATATTTAGGGTTGTTTACACCTATTTAAAGATTTATTAACATTATTATGCCAAAAAACACAAAAATACGTAAAAACTAATTGTGAAAGTTTTTACCTTTGTGCCGTTTTATATTGTATAATAGCGAATATTAATATCACAAATGAATAATATTCAATATAACGTGTTAATATACAATATATAGGAATAATGATGTTAATAAAGTATTTTAAGACACAAGGAAAACTTGAAATATTTAGAATTATGAAATATATGCTAAACTCAATATGCAGAAAAATTGCAAATATGAGAAATAATAAAATTGTTAAGTTCTTATTTACATTATTGACGGTAATGTATGTTGTTCCGTCATTTGCGGAAACTGTAAAATATAAAATTACTGCACCAACAGCAGCACCTTTGACATATACAGGTAAAGAAGAGAAATTGGTGTATGGAGCAAAAGAGGACAAGGATGTGCCAGGAAAATTCGTATATTCCTTAGACAGCAGTAAGGTTTTTGTTGATACTATACCAACGGCATTAATTGGTAAACATTCGGTATTCTATAAGTATGTACCAGCAGATGAATCGTTGCCAGCAACAGATTCTGTGGAAATAAAATGTACGATTTCTCCTAAGCAACTTCATGTTGAGTGGGCAGATACTGCTGATGTGGTTTATGATGGATCCTATCATAAACCAACAGTTACATTGGAAGGAAAGATAGGAAATGATGATGTAGAAGTGGGTGGTGTAGAGCAGTTTAGAGATGCAGGTACGTATATAATTACTGCTGAATTGAGTGGCAGTGATAAAGAAAAATATTATTTGGATAACAGTACTTTTTGTAATGCCAAAATTTACTATCATATTAGTAGAGCTGTTCCTATTGCTGGAACAGATTTCATAGCACCAACAGCAAAAAAGAATTTATCATATAATGGAAAAGAGCAAGAGTTGGTTAATGTAGGAGAGATAGTAAATAATATAGACGGAACATTTGTGTATGCTATTAGCCCTAGTAATGATTTAGTAACAGAAATACCAACAGGGAAAAATCCTGGTAAATATACAGTAAAATATAAATTTATCTCCAATAGCAAAAACTATGAAGATTCTAAGGAAGATACATTCTCCGTTACAATTGGACTAGGTAAAATTAATTTGGAATGGACAAATAAATCTCCTTATACATATAATGGAGCTCTTCAAGGTCCAACAGCTGAGATAAATAAAGAAATTTCAACTGTAGTCGAAGCGGATAATGTAGAAATAATTGTAACAGGCCAAGAAAAAAATGTAGGTGAAAATTACTTTGCTAAAGCTTCGTTGTCGGAGGAAAACGCAAGTAAATATGTGATTTCAAATGCGAATCTTGGATTCAAAATTTTACCAAAACCACTTACTGTGATTTGGGGTGATTCGGTATTTACATACGATGGAAATTCTCACAAGCCTACAGCATCATTGAGTGGAGTAGTAAAGGGAGAGGAAGATTTGGTGTCTGTTACTGTATCAGGTGAGAAGATAGAAGAAGGAAAATACACTGCGACTGCAACTTTGGCAGGTACAGGTAAAGGAAATTATACTATTTCAGATGGAAATGGATCAAAAGCATTTTCTATTTCTCAGGCAGAATCAACAGTTAAAACGACACCATCAGCAGTAGATGATTGGACTTATGATGGCAAGTCTCATGCGTTAGCAAAGGCTGGAAAAGTTGGAGATGTACCAGGAACATTCAAATATGCTCTTGGTGAGGATGGAGCATTCGTGGATACTATACCAACAGTAAAAGATGCTGGAACATATACTGTAAAAAGTAAATTTGTCCCTACAGACACTAAAAACTACACAACACTTACATTCCCAACAATGTCTGTGACAGTTGAAAAGAAAGATGTCACAATAGAGTGGGGAAGCACGGCATTGGTTTACAATGGAGAACCACAGGCACCAACAGCTACGTTAAAGGGAGCGGTTGATAACGTTAAAATAGTGGTTACAGGAGCGAAGACGGATGTCGGAGAAGGTTATACAGCGACAGCAACTTTGTCTGGTGATAGTAAAGACAACTATGTGATTTCAGATGGATCTGCGTCAACGAAATTTTCTATTGCTCAATCTAGTGCTGATTATATTGCCCCAACACCAAAAAATGATCTGATTTATACTGGAGTTGCTCTACCATTGTTGAATGAAGGTAAAGAAGGAGCTACTAAAGGAAGTTTTGAATATGCACTAGGAGAAGAAGGAGAATTTACAGATACTATTCCTACAGCGATAGCCGCTGGCACATATAAAGTGGGATACAAGTTTATTCCTAAGGATAATGGTTATTCTTCGTCTGAACCAGTTTATATTTCAGTGATAATAGCAACGAAGGAAGTCACTGTAGAGTGGGGAAGTACAGTGTTGACATACACAGGAAAACCACAGACTCCAACAGCAACGTTGAAGGGTGTAGTATCTGGAGATGATGTGAAAGCAGTGATTTCTGGTGAGCAGACAGAAGTAGGAGCAAGTTATACAGCAACAGTAACTTTGTCCGGTGATAGTAAAGATAATTATGAACTCTTGGCGTCTACAGCGTCAACAGAATTTTCTATTGCTCAGTCAAGTGCTGATTATACTGCACCAACAGCAAAAGAGAATTTGGTGTACAATGGTTCGGCTCAGGAGTTGATAAATGCAGGTGTTGCTGGAAAAGTTGAAGGCAAGTTTGAATATGCTTTAGGTGAGGATGGTATATTCTCTGAGAGTATTCCAAGTGTAACGAATGCAGGTTCATATAAAGTCGGATATAAATTTGTCCCTGATAATGATGGTTATTCTTCATCTGAACCAGTCTTTATTTCAGTAAAAATTGCTCAGTTGCAGCGATCGTTGAAATGGGACAATACGAAATTGGTATATAATGGTACTGAACAAGCACCAACAGCTTCGTTGAAAGATTTGGTAGAGGAAGATGTTGTGACTGTATCAGTTACAGGAAAACAGATAGAAGTAGGATCTAACTATACTGCTAAAGCAACGTTGGCAGGAGCAGATGCTGTCAATTATAAAATTGCAGGTTCAGACTCTATCAAATTTTCTATTATCAAGTCTAATGCCAGTGATTACACAGCACCAACAGCAAAAGAGAATTTGGTGTACAATGGATCGGCTCAGGAGTTGGTAAACGCAGGAAAAGTAGGAAATATAGAAGGATCATTCAAATATGCTCTTGGAGATGGCAAGGATTTTGCAGAATCAATACCAACAGCAAAAGATTTTGGTGAGTATATAGTAAGATATGTATTTGATCCAGAGGATAAAGGTTACTCTTCATCAGATACATTCAATATTACAGTAAAAATTGCAAGGAAGGATCCAGGTATCCAATGGGGAAAAACAGAATTGGTATACAATGGCAAGGAACAGACACCAACAGCAACATTGAAAAGTGTAGTAGAGGGTGATTCTGTAACGGTTGCTATAGCAGGAGCGAAGAAAGAGGTAGGAAGTGGTTATACAGCGACAGCAACATTGAAAGGTAGAGATTCAAAAAACTATGTGATTTCAACTGCTAGTGCGTCGACAGAATATTCAATTATACCGAATAAAATTGACAAACCTGTATTTACTCAAACAGAGTTTACTTACAATGGTTCTGTAATTACTTTTGTGGAAAAGAACAATAACTATACTGTTAAAGGAGAATCAGAAGCAAAAGAGCCAAATACATATATTGTAAAGATTGCCCCAAGTTATGGTAATATCTGGAGTGATGCCACTAATGATACAATTGAAGTAACATTCAAGATTAACAAAATCAGTGTAGAAAAACCAGAGGCAGATCCAACAAAATTTGTATACAATGGAACAGATCAAACTTATAGTTTGACTGAAAATTCAGCATATACGATTTCTGGAAACAAGCAAAAAACCGCTGGAAGTCATGTTGTTACAGTATCTCTAAAGGATAAAAAACATTATGAGTGGAGTGATAATAAGAGCACTGAAGATAAGACATATAATTTTATTATTTCAAAAGGCATTGTAAAATCACCGAAGGTAGATTCCGTTTTGGTATACACTTATGATGGAACAATAAAGAATTTCGATATTACTGTAGTGCAGGGTTCTGTATTGGCTGACTCAAATGCCACAGGAGAAGATGTAGGTGTATATGTAAGAACTGTTTCATTGGATATGGATGAGACAGGTGGATATGAATGGGATGACAATACAATTGAACCAAAGGTGTATAAGTTTGTCATCAACCCACAGCCTGTAATTATTCCGGAAGTAGCAAAGAGATATTTCATCTATAATGGAAAACCGTTTAATTTTGTTGTTCCTGAAGATACTGCGTCGACACCACGATATACTATTTTCAAAGAGGTAGAATCTGAGGTCGGTCCAGGCATTTACACTGACACAGTAAGACTCAATGACACAAAGAACTATATATGGTCAGACAATACGATAGATGAAAAATATATTGTCTTCACAATTGGAGATGGTAGAATAGAAAAACCAAATCTAAAACAGTCATATACGTATACAGGTGAAGAAATCGTGTTCTTGCGTTCAACTTCAGCGTATACGGTTGAAGGAGGAGTTGGAACGGATGCTGGTTCTTATAACGTTGTTGTCACATTAAATGATGATTATTCATGGTTGGATGGATCTAAAACAGTCATGACATATGTGGTGAAAATTGTTGAGAAGGCAATAGAGAAGCCTGTTATTGCATCTTCATTCACATACAATGGTGAGGAGAAATTCAGAATACCAGAAAGTGATTTCTATGAAATATCTGGAGACTCATTTGCTACGGAGCCAGGAAAATATAAGGCAATATTGGCGTTGAAACAAAATTATATGTGGGAGGATTCAACAAAGGCTGATTATACTATCAATATTGAGATTAAGAAGATAGCTATTGATATTCCAGAAGCTGATCCTACAGAATTTGTTTACAATGGAGCAGAACAGACATATAAGATGACTGTGGATCCAATTTGCAAGATGACTGGTAATAAGCAGACAAATGCAGGAACATATACTGTAAAGGTATCTTTGAATTCACCACATTATGTATGGTCAGACAATAGTGAGACAGACAAGACATATAAGTTTGTTATCACGCGTGCCAAGGTTAATGCTCCTGTAGCTTCAAAGACTCATTTTACATATGATGGAACAGAGCATAACTTTGAGATTGCTAAGAATGAAAAATATGTGATTAATCCAAAGAACGCTTCTGCGATTAATGTAGGAATTTACGACAGAACAGTTTCTCTTGTTGATTCATTAAATCATGTATGGTATGATGGAACAACAACTGATAAAATTGTCAAGTTTGAGATAGAGCCAATCTCAGTTAATGTTCCTACTGTAGTAAGCGAACACAAATATACTGGTTCACCTATTGTGTTTGTAGAAGAAAATTCGGCTTATACTGTTACTAATGGAGTAAAGACTAATGCTGGCATTTATGATGTTAAAGTCGTTCTAAATCCAGGTTACGTTTGGAAGGATGGTTCTTCTGAAGATAAAACATTTATTGTGGAGATCACTTCATTATATGTTTCAAAGCCAGATGTGACAGAGGAGACATATATATATAATGGAAAAACACATAGTTTCGGATTCACTCCGAATGCTGGATATTCATTTGTAGGTGATACAGTAGCTAAGGAACCAGGAATTTATGAGGTAGTAGTTAAATTGAAAGAAAACTATATTTGGGACGACGATACAAAAGAAGATATAAAATATATCTTCACTATATCGAAGTCTGAGGTCTCAATTCCTGTTGCCAACACTTCTAAGTTTATTTATAATGGAAAAGAGCAAACATATTCAGTTGTAATACCTGCTGATTCATTATTTACAGTTAGTAATAATGTAAAGACAGATGCAGGTAAGTATAATGTTAAAGTTGCTTTGAAGGATTCTCTACATTATCAATGGACAGATTCGACAACGGCTGATAAAATATTCACTTTTGTAATAAGCAAAGCTAAGGTTGCCCTTCCTACTTCTCCTCTTACTAATTTCATCTATGATGGCAAAGAGAAGAGCTTCGATGTTAATCCAAGTGATTTCTATATTGTGGCAGATACGAATGCTGTTGCAACTCAGACAGGAAAATATATTCGCACAGCTACTTTGGTAGATACTGCTAATTATGTTTGGGCGGATGAGACTGTTGGATACAAATCTATAGTCTTTGTAATTGGTGATGGTACTATTGAAGTACCGGATGTAAAACTTGAGTATACTTATACTGGTGACACCATCATCTTCATTCCAGAAGATGGATCGTACACAGTGGTTAATAGAGCAAAAAGAGATGTCGGCACTTATAAGGTTGTTTTGACACCAAAAAGCGGATATCGTTTGCCAAACAATCAAACGGATACAACTTTTGTAATTGTTATCAAGCCAATCATGGTAGATAAACCAGAACTTCAGCTTGAGTATACTTACAATAGAAAAGTGATCGACTTTAAGGTTCCTGTAAATGATGCTTATGAAATTTCAGGTCAAACTTATGGTATGGAATTAGGAAAGTATAAGGTGACACTTGATTTGCTTCCTAATTACATGTGGTCGGATAGCACTCTAGATAGAGTCGGATACGTCTTTTCAATCAACAAGAGACTTATTAGTATTCCATTAGAAGATACAACGAAATTCGTCTACAATGGAAAACGTCAGACATACAATATCGCTAAGAGTCCTGATTATAACATTCTTGGTAATGTACAAGCTTATGCTGGATCTTACGAGGTGTCTGTCCTTCTAACGGATTTCAGTTATACAACATGGGAGGATTCAACAACTGAAGTTAAGACATATATCTTTGATATTGCAAAAGCAAAGGTTGAACTTCCAGAAGCAGTTCAGTCGTCATTCTCATATGATGGAACGATCAAATATTTTGCTGTGACTGAAAATAGCAGATATGAGGTTCTTCCTAAAAATGCATCAGCGTCTGAGGTTGGTGTTTATGAAAGAACGGTTACTTTGAAAGATACTCTTAATTACACTTGGAGTGATGGTACAGTTGCTGATAAGACCATTACATTCATGATAGGAAATGGTACAATTGATGTGCCTGTTATTCCTACTGAATATGTTTACAATGGTACGCAAATTACATTTGTCCCTGAGAACAAAGCATATGTTGTAAATAATGGAGTTCAGACAAACGCCGGAACTTATGATGTAGTTGTTACGTTGAAGGCAGGATATGTATGGTCGGATAATACAGTTGAGCCAAAGACATATACAGTTGTTATCAAGCCACTTGTAATAGAGAAACCAAAGTTCCCTTCTACTAATGTTTATACTTATGATGATTCAATACACGGAGTTGTTATTCCTGATGTAGATGGATATACAGTAGCTGGTATTACTCAGACTAAGGAGCCTGGCATTTATGAGGTAACTGTTTCTTTGCTTCAAAATTACATTTGGGCTGACAGTTCGGCTACTCCGTTAAGTTATGTATATAAGATTAATAGAATAGTTGTGGATATACCTGCTAAATATGATACTACATTCAAGTTTACAGGTACTGAAATTACTTATCCAATTATCGATACTCTTGATTACTATGTAGTGTCGGGTCATCACCGTACAAGTGCAGGTTTACATTACGTTACTGTTACTTTGAGTGATACACTTCATTACATATGGTCTGATTCTACAATAGGCGCTAAATATTATGAATTCATAATAGGAAAATCTATGGTAGACCTTCCGGTAGCAGTCATTGATTCATTTGTTTATGACGGAAATGTAAAACTATTTGATGTTGTAGCTAATGATAATTACGTTGTAGAACGTATCAATGGTGGTGCAATTGAAATAGGAGAGTATTATCGAAAGGTTTCTCTTGTAGATACGGTCAACTTCTTGTGGTCTGATGGCACAGTAGAAGATAAGTTTGTTGCATTCCATATATTGAAGAACTTAATCCCGTCAATTCAGGTTCCTAATTATTTAGTGTACACTGGAGATTCATTGACGCTGCTTCCATTAAGCCCTGCTTATACTGTTTCAAACAATAAAGCATTGGAAGCTGGCACTTATGAAGTGATAGTTATTCCTAATGCAGGTTATACATGGGCGTCTGACAGTTCTTCATTGGCAAAAACTTATGTAGTGAAAGTTTCGCCAAAAATGGTAGATATTCCTAATCGTGACCAACGTTCATTCTTGTATAACGGAAAGCCACAAACTTACAATATATATATACCAACAGATTCTATATATACTGTAACAGGAAATGTTCAGACGGAAGTAGGTGTTTATTCTGTAGTTGTTACACTTAAGGATACAGTTAACTATAAATGGGCAGACACAACGTCAGCACCTAGATTGTATTCGTTTATGATTGAGAATAATGTATTCGATGTTTCTTCAATAGTTCAGGCACCTGGTTTGGCACAGGAGACAACACCTGGACATTTGGTAACATATGATGTGAAAATAGCTGGTGAAGTTTTCAAGTATTGGATTTCTTGTGATTCTTTCCCTGCACTTAACACAGATACTATTTTACTTGACAATCATAATCCATCATCATTGGTTGTTAATATTCCTGAAGATATAAAGCCAGGTATTTATAATATCACTGTCAACTTTATGTCTGGTACACTTGTGAAAAAACAAGCGGTTAAATTGAAGGTTAACTATCCAGCTTCAAATATCTATATTGTTTGGGACGATGTGTTGACGGTTGACAATTCTTCTGGTTTATTTAAGACTTATCAGTGGTATAAGAATGGTGAGTTGATTCCTGGAGCTACTAAACAATATTATCAGGAGGAAAAAGGCCTTGATGGATATTATATGTGTCAGGTTAATGGAGAATTGTTTGTTGGTCCTGCATTCTTCCATCTTGACAAACCATTATGGATTAAGGCATATGGAGGTAAGGGCAAAATCGATGTTGAGATTGTAGGAGATATTCCATCAGGAACAAATCTTGTTGTTTATTCGATGACTGGAGTTCAAGTAGATAAACAAGAGGCAACACAGTTTATGACAATTGAGTTGAAATCGAATACATATATTGTTAAAATGGAAGCCTCAGATCAGACAAAGAATATTTCAAATCAGTCGGTGAAGGTTCTTGTAAAATGATAAGATAATGGTTATCTCGCAATTTTGTAAGAACGATAATTAATTAGAAAAATTCAAGTAAATGAAACGCTATATTCTCTATATTGTTGCATTGCTCTCTGTATTTAGCTTGACGGCACAGGAGAAGTCTAACGAAACTGCCCCTAAGGCAATGGTTAAGGTGACATACCCGCCTATGATGGAGCAGAACAAATTTTTGAGTCTTTCGGCTGGTGGAGGAATAAGTACTTTAATGTACGATTTCCCTTATGGCAGTTCTGAAATGGGAAAAGGAGGTCGATTCAATATTGATTACAATATTTTCTTTTCCCGTGTATGTGGTATCTCTTTTGGCCTTGGTGGTTCTAAGTATAATTCGACAGTTACTTTTGATGACAATTCGAAATATACGACAAGCATTCAGGTTCCAGTAGGAGCGTACCCAGAGGCTCAATCTGATGATGAGAATAGTTGTACGAATACATTTAATGGTTGGACAGAATCGCAGAGTGGATTTGCTATAGAAGTTCCTGTAGGTGTTTTATTCCGTCTTCCAATGGGAAACAAAACAACTTTTCTTGCTGGTGTAGGAGCAAAATTGTCATTCCCTTTGAAAACTTCTTATGAAGTTACTGATGGAACGGTTACAAGATCAGTTTATAATGAAAAATTAGCTGTTCTTTTTGACTCTTTACCGAAATATGGAATAACAACATCTACTGATCATCCTTCTGGATCATCTGAGACCAGATTCATGACTGCAAGCGGTTATCTTGATTTAAACTTGGTACATAAAGTCGGAAGAATTCATTTGTTCTATGGATTGTATGCTGATTATGGTTTGACAAGTCTTGCTAAGAAAGAGAAAGTATTGTCAAATAATAAAGAGTATAATGGTGTTTTGTCATCAGATGCTGTTGAGAAAGTTATCCCATTTTCTGTCGGCGTCAGATTGGGAGTCAAGATACCATGTCCACGTCTAAAGGATCAGGATAGAGATGGTGTGATAGATAACTTTGATAATTGTCCTCATACTCCTGCTGGTTTGCCTGTTGATTCTTGTGGATGTCCATTGGATACTGATGGCGATGGTGTTTATGACTATCTTGATAGATGTGGTGATACTCCTAAGGGTGTAGTTGTCGATACATGTGGATGTCCACTAGATACAGATGGCGACGGAGTGCCAGATCATATTGACCAGTGTCCATATACTCCAAAGAATACGCCAGTAGATAATCATGGTTGTCCATTTGATGCTGATGGCGACGGTGTAGCAGATCACCTTGACAAGTGTCCTAACACTCCAGAAGGAGTTAAGGTTGACCAAAATGGATGTCCATTGGATGCTGATGGTGATGGTATTCCTGATTATCTTGATAAGTGTCCTACTATTCCTGGTGTAGAGGCAAATCAGGGATGTCCTGAGGTTTCTGAAAAAGCACGTAAGGCATTCAAAAATGCTGAGCATGGAATTGAGTTTGAGTCAGGAACAGCTGTTTTGGTACGATCAACTTGTCACTATATTGATAAGATCATTTCAATCATGAGAGAGTATCCTAACTACCGATTGGTTGTAAACGGTCACACTGATTCAAGCGGAAGTATGGCTGTCAACCTGAAGATTTCTAAACGTAGAGCGATGGCGATCGTCGACTATATGGTTGAGCGTGGTATCTATCCATCTCGTTTGAAGAGCTTCGGTCATGGCGGTACTCAGCCAATAGGTGATAATAAGACGTTGAGCGGAAGAAAACTTAACAACAGAATTGAGTTTAAGGTTGAGTTTGATCAGTAATGAGTTTTTATAATATCCTATAGAAAGAGACGTGAGAAATTGCGTCTCTTTCTGTTTTTGGAGCTATTATCAAGACTCATCAAGGTGATCTTGATATTAATATATCGGCTAACTCTTTCCTTGGCAAATACATCGTTTCAAATGGAGTTCTAAAATTAAACACTGAAAATGCTATAGGACCGAAGGGTGTCGAAGTGAGAAGAGGTGCTACCTTCGTCAACAACGCGAACAATAAAACGGAACAATTGTTGGTTTCGGAGAACAGTTCTGTGGTTCTTAATGAGGATCTGTATGTCAACTATGTTAATATAAAAACAAAAGACAATAAAGAAAGACATTTGTCTGCAGGCATATTTTCACTGGATGATTTCGATTGGTTGAAAGGCAGTAAGATTCTGCATGTTTTAAAAGGAGTTGTTCAAACAGAGCAAGATGTTGTTTTTGAGCCGACTGTCAAAATGAGTTTTGAGGATAGTGTTATTTCTGCGTTTCATCGTATTGATTTGAATAGGCTAAAACACTCTTCTTCTCAAATATGTCGTTTTAATACACGTACCAATGGCCTTATATCTAATGATGTCAATAGATTAATGGTTGTTTATTATCCGAAATCAGAGAAGGTTTATATTGAACCTGTTCCATATGGTGGTTATTCTAAATACATTATTCCGGATGATCCTTCTCAAGAAATAACAGAAGAATCATACGATGATAAGATTCTCATTACACAATTTATTTTGGTGATGATTCTCACAGTTTTGATAGAATCATTTGTATTTTGGATTTTCTATCGTAACAAGCGAGATGTCCGTATCGTTGCTATTACCAATGTCTTTACTAATTTATTGATGAATTTCCTTATTTTAGGAATTGCTAATGTACGACCAGGCACATACGAAGTTATAGGATATGGTTTTCTTTTAATAGTTTTGGAACCATTAGTCTGGATTTTTGAAAGTATAATTTATTCTCGTAAATTATCAAAGACATGTGAACATTACAAACTAAAGGCATGGGGAGTCGCTTTTCTTGCTAATGTGGCATCTATATTGCTATATTTTCCTTTGTCTGACCTAATAAGAGATTTTTCACGGTTTGTTTGGGGCTTTTGATAAGATTTGTTCTTAACAAAACCCCTTTTATCACTACACAAAACATTTGTCTTTCCTGTTTGAGATTTTTCCCTACCCTGGTTAATGGTTCTTTTGTCTATTTTTACTGCCAGAATCTAATTATGATGACATGAAAACTAGACTTTTAACTACTATTGCATTAACATGTGGAATTACGTCGTTTGCGGCTGATTTCAATTTAAAGGTGAATCTTTCAGACAGTATTCGCCAAGTTACTCATTGTGCATCTGGTGCTCTCTATGGTGTGACGGAGCAGTATCCCGTCGACATCAATGCTATGATCGGACCTTTGAAGTGCAGAATGTTCTGTCAGCCCGGTGCAGGCGGACAAGGCAACCAGCATCCTTATGGTGATGCTATCAAGGTAGCGGAGAGATTGAAGGGTACGGATGCTCAAGTGCAGATCACGCTTCCTGACATCCTTCCTAACTGGCCTTACAAATGGCCTGGCCTTGACTCTTGGCTTTCTCAGGTGGAGGAGTGTGTCCGCAGAAAGAAGGCATCTGGACTTAACAATTATCACAGTTATGTGATATGGAATGAGCCTGATGGCACATGGAACTCATCGAATGGTGATTTCTATTCCACGGTGTGGAAACCAACATACGAAAAGCTTCGTCAGCTTGATCCTGATATGCCTTTAGTCGGCCCTGCTATTTCCTACTATAATGAGGATAGAATGGATAAATTTTTGAAGTTCTGTACGGAGAATAATTGTGTGCCTGATATTATTTGTTGGCATCAGTGGGGAAGTGGTGGTATTCCTGGTGCCGTCGAGAATATAAAGAAGCTTGAAAAGAAATATAATTTGCCGGATCTGCCTATCTGTATAAATGAGTATTGTGCTGGATCAGATGCCAATACACAAAAATTTGAGGGTTGTCCCGGTTATTCTGTTCCGTTCATCGCAAAATTTGAACGTTACAAAATAGAGAGTGCTACAATCTCATGGTGGTTTACTCAATATCCCGGTCGATTGGGAAGTATTCTTACACCAAGCAATGAAAAGGGTGGAGGATGGCATCTATATAAATGGTATGGCGACATGGAAGGGTACATGGCTTCTGTCACTCCACCAAATGATAGAAGCGAAGGATTGGATGGCTTTGCCGCTGTAAACAAGAAGATGCGTGAGGCAAGCATTATTTTGGGAGGAAATAATACAGGTTCAGTCGACGTTACTATCGATGGTATTCCTGAGTGGATGGGTAGTGAGGTCGAGGTCACAACGGAGGTTGTTACTTGGGAGAACAAGGATAAGGCTGTGGCTGGTCCGCAAACTCTTGCGACAGACATTTACACGGTCAATAATGGAAAAATTGTCGTGCCGGTGAATGTGACAAGCAAACTCTATGCCTACCGTCTATATATCGTTCCTGGTGAGGTTGTGCCAAGAACTCCATTTTTGGATAAGGCCCTTTCTATTCCTGGAACAATTGAGGCGGAGCATTTTGATAACGGAAGCGCAGGCGTGGCTTATTATGATAAAGATAAGCAGAATCGTGGAGAAGGATATCGTTTGGAGACAGGAGTAGACGTGTATGCGTTGAAAGACAAACAGAATGAATATGCTGTTGGTTATGCTCAGAAAGATGAGTGGCTCGACTACACAGTAAATGTTGAGAAGGAGGCATACTATGACATCACTGCTATATTGTCTTCTGGTGGTGAGCAGTCGGGAGTCCAACTATTGTTAGATGGAGAGAATATCACGGATATGCTTCAAACAGCTCCTAACGATAATGATTGGGAGAGTTATCTGGAAACAAAGACTCGCACATTGACTAAGCTGCCACAAGGAGAACATTCATTACGTATGAATATAGTGGGAGATTGGATCAATATCGATAAGTTTGTATTTGTAGAATATGATCCTACATCTGTTGATCTTATTGATGCCAGCGAAACACAAACATTTGAGATCTATGATTCAAATGGAAGAAAATATGGAGAAATGACGTCAAATCAAATGGGTATTTCTAAGAAGTTAAAGGATAAAGGTTTTGCCAATGGCACATATATCCTTAAGTCTTCGAAGTTTGTTTTGAAAGTTGTTGTCGATTAGGGTATAAAAGGATTTAATTGTTTTTTGATGGCAATCTGATGAGTTGCCACTATTGTTATCAACTAAAGAAGAAGACGGTACTCATAATCAATTGAGCACCGTCTTCCTTTTATGAATCCATATCGATAAAAGAACTTTACATATATCTTCTATTAAAAGAATCGATTTTCATATATTGAATACTAACTAGTATAAAAAATCCGATGAAATCGCCATTTTCGAAAATATATATGATTTTTGTATCATACCTGTTTTTGACTCAATTCAAAAATTAGTTTCTATTCACATAATATAACGGAAAAAAATGTTATATTCGCTTTCTAAACAGCTTAAAAACGCAATATGGTAGAAGTTGAGATTAAGAGAGTTGGCGGTTCCAACAGAGAATTACCCAAGTATGCTACTGCGGGATCAGCAGGATTTGATTTGTGTGCCTCTATTTCAGCACCTGTTGTGATTGCTCCTGGAGAACGTTGTTTGATTCCTACTGGTATATCTATAGCTCTTCCAATTGGTTATGAAGCTCAGGTGCGTCCAAGAAGTGGTTTGGCTCTTAAGCATGGTATCACGGTGCTTAACAGTCCGGGCACCATTGATTCTGACTATCGAGGTGAGATTGGAGTAATATTGATTAATCATTCCAATGTTGATTTCACTGTCAATGATGGAGACAGGATATGTCAGATGGTTATTGCAAAATATGAAATCGTTTCTTGGAAGGAAGTGAACGATCTTTCTGAAACAGAGCGTGGAGAAGGTGGTTTTGGCCATACTGGTATTTAACAATTCAGGTAAATGAGATGAAGAAGAACTTATTTGTCATATCCGCTTTTTTGTTTTCGATGCTTTCTGCGTCTGCGATCAAGCATTCTGTGCAGGATCTAAAGCAGACGGAGACGACTTTAGAGTTTAGTCAAAAAAATCCTGATGCTGCCTTTAATTATTACTTTTATGAAGCTTTACGATATAAGCAGATTCAAAAGTATGATAGCGTGCTTTATTGTCTGGGGAAATGTGAGGATATTTATCCGATGAATCCTCAGATCCATTTTGAAAAAGCCCGTGTCAATGTCACATACAACCGTCTACCTGACGCAATGAAGGAGATAGAGTTGGCAATCAGCCTCGACTCTACAGAATCTTCGTATATTGATATGGCAATGAATCTTTCTTATGAGATGAAGGATTTGCCAAAAGCTATCCATTATGCAGAGAAAATTCATGCTTTGCGTCCGGATAAGAATTATTATTTGATGAGCCTTGCTTCTTTGTACGGAGAAAATCGTCAGGCAAAGGAGGCTCTTGCTGCATTGGATGAGTTAGAAAAACAGGTTGGAATGTCGCTTGACATCACAAAGTATAAATTCGCAAATTGGATTTCTGGTTTTCACAATACAAAAAAAGCGATTGCGGAGTATGACAAACTAATTGCCGCATATCCTGCAGAGCCAGAGTATATAAAAGCAAAAGCTGACGCTTATTCATATCTTGGTGATATCAGGAATGTGGAGAAGACGTTGAAGAATGGATTGAAAAAAATGCCTGACAGTGGTGTTATGCGTTATGAAATGTGTATGTTTTACATTGCAAAAAAGCGTAACTTAAAAAAGGCAGACAAGTATCTTGATCCTGTGTTGGAAAGCCGAGACATTGAATATGAACAGAAGATGGCAGTCCCTGCCACTCTTTGGCTTGACAGCACATCGCGTTATCTTGTGACGGAGACACGTCTTCGCAAATTGATAGATATGTATCCTCATGAATCGTCGACTTATGCTTTGCTTGTTGATTATCTTTCTGCCAATGGTCGTACGGAAGAGGCTTACAATTTAATCGAAAAAAGTTTGGAGGCCGATCCGTATCAGGAGGATATGTGGAATACTCTGATTCTTAAATATGCCGTCGACAATAATCTTCCTTTAGCAGAGGAGAAACTAAAGAAAGCGGCGGGCTATTTCCCAAACAATAGTGATTTCGCTTACCGTTTGGGCAGACTTTACTATTTGAAAGGTGATTCTGTTAATGGTGAACCATATTTGCGTAAGGCAGCCGAAATAGCAAAGCCTACGGATATCTATCTTGCATCAGGTATTCTTGGTGAGATTGGTGATATAAATATGGCAATGGGAGATACCACCAAAGCGATGAACGTATATGAGGAGGCTCTTGCTTTGAATCCAAATGCAGTGTCTGTGCTTAATAATTATGCCTATATGCTTGCGGTAAAGGGAATAGATTTGGATAAAGCGGAGAGAATGAGTGGAAAGACTGTAAGCGTTGATCCTAATAGCGCAGTTTTTCTTGATACATATGCATGGGTATATTTTAAGAAGGGAGATTATCAGATGGCTCTTCTTTATATAGAGCAGGCATTATCCAAAGTACGTGAGGACAATGCTGAATTGTTGGAGCATTATGGAGATATTCTTTATAAAATTGGAAATATCGATAAAGCTCGTGAACAATGGAATAAAGCTTTTACCGTTTGTGCAAAGATGAATATAAAACCGTCGGAAAACCTTAAAAAGAAGGCGTCGGGAATATATGTAGAATAATATAACTTCGATTAATATGCAGAAAATTGTAAAAATATTTTTGGCTTTAGCGGTGTGTTTATCTATTTCATCGTGTAAAACTAAAAAGAATGACACAACAACAGAAACTGCCCGTGTTTCTACAAAGAGCGATGTCTTTCGGACTTTAAGTATTGATAAGATGTCGTTTTCATTGACTCTTGCAGGTACAGAGTTGAATTCATCCGGTTCTATTCGTATTGCCCGTGATAGTGTGATTATCTGTTCTATCATGCCACTGCCAGGTATGGAGTTTTTCAGGATCGCTATCAATAAGACGGGAGTCATAATGATCAATCGTGTGGATAAGAAGTTTGTTTCTGTCACATATGATGAGATGCGAAAGAAAGGAATGGATTTGAATTATTCGGCTTTTGAGGCAATTCTTACAAATCGTTTGTTCCTTTATGGTGAGGATTATTTTCCTAAGTCTTCTGATTTTGGAGCGACGGAAATGAACGGACGTGTCAAGTTGACGCGTACCAAGGGAAATGTACTTCAGGAGTTTGAGTATAATTCAAGCAAAGAGTTGTCTTCAGGTTCGATAAGTATTGGTTACGATTATTTCACAGAGTGGCGTTATTCTGACTACTTCAATGTTAAGAACATTCGTTTTCCACGTACTACGTTTTTATCGATAAAGAAAGGAACGGTTAGACGTGATATCACTATGACAGTGGAGAATATTGAGCTTGACAAGGATAGAAATTTTGAGGTGAAGATACCTACATCTTACCAGAGAATTTCAATGGATGAATTTTTGAAGACTTACTAATCAATCTAATTATAGGTAAGGAAGACACAAGATGTTTCGTGGAAGTAAAAAAACGCTGGTTAAACTTATGTTGACACTTATTGTCGGTGTTGGCATATCTTCGTCTACTCCAGTTTGGAGCCAGAAAAAATCAGCTCAAACGTCCAAAACAAAAACATCTAAAAGCATCAATTCTCTGAAAAATGAGCAGGAGAAGGTGCAGAAGAACCTTAAACGTGCTCAAGATAGTTTGAAAAACACTCAGCTTTCCACAAAAAAAGCCATGCGTGAGGTATCTCGTCTTGACCAGGGAATTGAAGAGAGAAGCAGACTGATTCAAAATAAAAATGTGGAGATACAGTCACTTCAGGAAAATATCACGTCTCTTGAAAGAGATATTCTAAGATTGGAACTTGAGTATGCAAGCAACAAGGAAAAATATGTTGACTTGATTTATCATGCATACGTGAAAAATTCATCGTATAGCAAGCTGATGTTTGTGCTTTCTGCTGAATCTTTTAGCCAGGCATACAGAAGATTCCGTTATATACAGGATTTTGCCAGTATGCGTAAGACTCATGCTGATGAGATAGGCAGGAACAGGGATGAGTTAGTTGTTAAGCGTTCTCAACTTACCGAACAGAAATCGCAATCCACACTTCTTGTGCAGGAACGTGAGGCTGAAAATCAGAAACTGATTGAAGAAAAAGATGAGCAAAACCGTCTTCTTGCATCTTTGAAAAACAAGGAGAAGGAATTTGCTGCTGAACTTGCAAAACAGCAGGCAACGGCTGAAAAACTTGATCAGAGGATTAAAGAGTTGATTGAGAAGGAAGCGGAAGAGGCTGCTAAACGTATGGCCAAGAAAAATGATGAAAAAGCTAAAAATCAGATAAAAACAGAGAATAAAGCTTTTGAAGGATCAAAAGGTACACTTCCGTCTCCTCTTCCTGGCTCACATATAACAGGAAGATTTGGTGTCCAGTTCCATCCAGTTTTGCGCCATGTGAAGACAAACAATAAAGGTGTTTATTGTACATCTGAAGCGGGAGCAGTAGCAAAGGCGATTTATGAAGGGGAAGTGACACAAATGTTCTCTGTTCCAGGTAGTAATACAGCTGTAATAGTGCGTCATGGGAATTATCTTTCAGTATACTCAAATTTAACGAAGATCTTTGTAAGGAAAGGTCAGAAGGTAATGGCAGGCGACAGAATAGGTAGTGTTTATGAGGATGAAAATGATGATAACAAGACAACACTATTTTTCCAAATATGGAAAGAAAAGGAGTTACAGAATCCAGAGGAGTGGATTAAAGGATGGAAAAGAAAACAATAGAAGAAAATAACAAAAAAAGAAAAATATGGAGCAGCAAAACAACAATGAAGAATTAGATCTAGTATGGCTATTCAGAGCTTTCTATGAAAGATGTAAAAAAGCCAAAGAGTGGTTCAAATGTAAAGTAAAACATGCATTACGTTTCGCATGGAAGAAGAAAGTGGCTTTGACTATTGCTTTTTTAATAGGAGTTGGTGGAGGAATATGCCAAAGCGTTATGGAGAACTACTATACAAAATATACACTTGAGTCGTTAGCCTTTTTGAAATCAACGAGTGCTGATGTCTGCGATGACCTATTGGAATCTTTGAATTTGTTCTGTAAGAAGAAAAATTATAATAAGGTGGCAGAAATGATGGGTTTTGTCGATGAGACAGGAAAGGCAACCCCTGAAGGAATAGCTACTGTATCAAAACTTAAGAAGGTTTCAACATACTTTTGGATTGACGACCGTCATTCTGGGGCTCCTACTGAGGTAGATAAGAAAGGAAGATATCTAAAAGATACATCAGTAGTAAGAATCTATGATCGACTTCAGATTGAAATAGTTACTTCTGATCTACCTGTGGTTGATACTATTAAATATGGCTTGGTACATTATCTTTCAACAAATGAGGAGGTTAAGAGAAATTACGACTCTAGACAGGAGATGCTAAAGAAGATGATTGTACAGTATAATGCTGAGGCAGGAGTGCTTGATTCATTGCGTCGACAGGAATATTTCTCGGAAGCATATAGAAAGAAAACGATGCAGATTGATGGCCCTATGATTGTGTCGGAGAGTAATCGTCAGTTGTTCCATGATGATATTCTTAAGTTGAAAAATAAGAGTTTCGACTGTGAGATAGAATTACAAAAAAAGGTGGCAAGTGTATATTTCAACCGTGATTTTGCTATTACTTCAACATCACCAAAGATTTTGACATTGTCATTGATTTATGGAGGTATAGTATTTTTTATCGTTTTCATTATTTTAGGCTTTATAGACAAGAGAAGATCAATCAAGGAATATCTTGAGTCGGAAGATGAAGATTAAAATCCAGATAATACTAAAGAGATGAATCAAAAGGTATATATCACTCAGAATCTTGTTGAGGATTTACGTAAGGAATGTGATGGACGTTCCGCTAATGGAGTCTTCTTTTTGGTAGACGAGAACACTCGCAAGTTATGTCTGCCTAAATTCATGGAAGATGAATTTTTTAGCAAGGTGACGGTGATAGAAATCAAGGCAAACGACGACCATAAAACATTGGAAAGCCTTGCAAGCGTATGGACTTCTTTGCAGAAGAATGGAGCTACTCGTAAGTCGCTTATGATTAATTTAGGCGGTGGAATGGTCACTGACCTAGGAGGTTTTGCTGCTTCAACATTCAAAAGAGGTATGGAATACGTGAATGTCCCTACTACTTTGCTTGGCGCTGTTGATGCAGCTGTTGGCGGCAAGACTGGCATTAATTTTGGTGGATTGAAGAATGAGATCGGTGTTATCAACTCAAGTAAGAGTGTGGTGATTAATGCGGATTTTTTCCGTACTCTTGACGCAGTAAATCTTCGTTCTGGTTACGCTGAGATGATTAAACATGGTTTGATTTCTAATAAAGAGATTTGGAAAAACATTCTTTCTTTTGATTTGGAAAATGTTGACTACAATCGTTTGTCAGAATTGCTTCTTGAATCAATTTCAGTTAAGGAAAAAGTTGTTGAAATCGACCCTACGGAGAAAGGTTTGCGTAAAGTGTTGAATTTCGGACATACTGTTGGCCATGCTTTTGAGAGTTATGCGATGGAAACTGGCAAGCCAGTGCTTCACGGTTATGCGGTGGCATGGGGTATGATTTCGGAACTTTATTTGTCGTATAAACTTCTTGGTTTCCCTAAAGAGATATTGTCTACAGCTGTAAGAATGATAAAGGAAAATTATGGGGCATTGCCTATAAAATGTGATATCTATGATCATCTTTATGATCTGATGACACATGACAAGAAGAATGAAGGTGACGGAAGAATACTGTTCTCTTTGCTTAAAAACATCGGTGAAATCGAGATAAATGTTGCTGTTTCCAAAAAAGATATTCTTGATTCACTTGATTTCTATAGAGAGACAGTAGGTCTTGCATAAGTATTATGACAAATGAGTTATAAGATAGAATATAATCATAAAGGGTGTATTTCTGGCAGATTTGAATTGCCGGCGTCAAAAAGTATAAGTAATCGTGTGCTTATCATCAATGCTCTTTCTGGAAGCAACAAGAATGTTGCTAATCTTGCCAAGTGTGATGATACAGATGTTATGGTGAAGGCTTTGACGTCTGATTCACATCTTGTTGATATTGGTGCTGCTGGCACATCTATGCGTTTTCTTACCGCATACTTGAGTATTCAGCCGGGAGAGTGGACAATCACGGGCTCACAGCGCATGAAGGAGCGTCCGATACAGATTCTTGTAGATGCGTTGCGTTCCATAGGTGCGGATATAGAGTATGCTGAGAATGAAGGATTCCCTCCGTTAAAAATACGTGGAAAAGAGATTGAGGGTGGTGATGTTGAGATAGATGGAAGTGTAAGCAGCCAATATATATCTGCTCTGATGATGATCGCACCGATGTTGAAGAAAGGATTACGCATTCATCTGTTGAATGGAGTAGCTTCTGTGCCATATATCAATCTTACTTTGTGGATTATGAACCAGTTTGGAGCGGATGCCTCATTTTCTGGAAATATAATAGAAATTAAACCAACAAAATATAAACCGATTGATTACACCGTCGAATCGGATTGGACAGGAGCTTCATATTGGTTTCAGATAGCAGCATTGGCTGATGTTGATGAAATATTTCTTCCTGCTCTTTTTGAGAATACAATGCAAGGAGACGGAGTGTTGGGAGATATTTTTTCTCATTTAGGAGTTTCCACAGAGTTTGTTGACGGAGGTGTAAAGCTTCGTAAGGATGAAATAAAAGATGAGCCCGATGTGTTTGAATGGGATTTCATTGATTGTCCTGATTTGGCACAGACAGTGGTTGTCACTTGTTGTGTGTTGAACCGTAAATTTAGGTTCACGGGTTTGAAGAGTTTGAAAATAAAGGAGACAAACAGAATTCTAGCTTTACAACAAGAACTGAAAAAATTTGGTTATATACTTACCGAGCCAGAAGAGGGAAGCTTGGAATGGAATGGAAAAAAATGCGATGAAGACGCCAATCTTTCCGTCGATACATATAAAGATCACAGAATGGCCATGGCATTTGCTCCTATTGTGTTATGTCATGCACCATTTTTGGTGAATGAGCCTGAAGTGGTTTCGAAATCATATCCAGACTATTGGAAAGAGTTTGGAAAAATTGAAGGAATAAGAATAGAATAGTATAATGGAATTATGAAGAGACGTAATTTATTGGCGTCTCTTTTTGTAGTAATTTCTTTTTGTGTTGCATAGCAATAAAAAAATAGAGCGTTATATTCATTATAACAAAAAGCAAATTACTACCTTTGTATCATAATTGTAAAATAGTGAGAAATTATGAAGAGCGTTGAAAATTTGGTAGCTGAAAAGCTTTTGAAGGTAAAAGCAATCAAGGTACAACCTTCTAATCCATTTACTTGGGCAAGCGGTTGGAAATCCCCAATATATTGTGACAACAGAAAGACATTGTCTTATCCTGACGTACGTACATTAATCAAGATAGAGATCGCAAGAATTATTCGTGAGACATATGATGATGTAGACGTTGTTGCAGGAGTTGCAACTGGTGCTATAGCACAGGGAGCAATGGTTGCGGATGAATTAGGATTGCCATTCGTATATGTACGTTCGGCACCGAAGGATCATGGATTGGAGAACCTTATAGAGGGCGATCTTAAGCCAGGTCAGAAAGTAGTAGTTGTTGAGGATTTGATTTCAACTGGAGGCAGTTCTTTGAAGGCTGTTGAGGCATTGCGTAAGGATGGATGTGAAGTTGTAGGTATGGTTGCAATTTTCACATACGGATTCCCTCTTGCTGAGCAAAAATTCAAGGAGGCTGGTGTACAGCTAACAACGTTGTCTAATTATGAGGCTGTGTTGTCGCATTTGGTTGATACTGATTACATCACTGAGTCTGACCGTGCCACATTGCAGGAGTGGAGAAAAGATCCAGCAAACTGGAAGATTTAATATATATGGAGTCATACGTTAGTGGAGTAAAGGCAGCTCAAGGTTCTGCTGAACAAGTGTTCAATGTGTTGAGTGATATGAATAATATTCAACGCATTAAGAGCAGGATTGAAAGCAAAGTGCAGGATCTTCAGACGACTACTGATACTTGTTCTTTTTCTGTTTCACCATTTGGATCTGCATCTGTAAAGATCACATCGCGTGAACCAAACAACACAGTTGTATATGAATCTGTGAATTCACCGATGGCATTCAAGATGTGGGCTCAGATTAAGGAGGTTTCTCCTACACAGTCTGCAATCAGACTTACTCTTAAGGTCGACCTGAACTTTATGTTAAAGAGTATGATAGGTGGAATGTTGGAACAAGGAATAGACAAAGTAGCAGATGCGATTGCAAAGTTGCCTTACAGTCAAATCAAGTAAAAAAGAAGAAATGAAATATGTCGGCACTTATTTTGGTGCCGACTTTTTATGTTCATACCAACCAATACGTTTATGAGTATCTTCGATAAAGTAAAGAATGTATTTTCCAACGATTCAGGTAACAAGACAAATGATAATTCCAACGAACAAGATAAACTGACATCTGTTCAGCTTTTTTCAAATGTGTTGAGTTCTTTTCCCATTGAGTACAAAATAGAAAAAATGGATGAAAAGGATGGTTCTATTTTTGAATATGAATATCAAGGTGGACATTTTGTGACGTATGTTTATAATAGTGCTCGTTTCTCACATATTATTTTCCCTGGTATCGCTTCTGACAACTTGGAATATGCATCTCTTTATGCGGAGGTATGCAACAAATTAAATGGATTTCTTCATCCAGTAAAGTTTATAGCTGGAACGACGGAGGATTCTGTTCATCTGGATATAATATCAACAGTCCCTCTTTTCACCACATTACCTGATTATAAGGATTTTCTTCAGTCGATTTTTGCGGAGATTTTCCGTTCTAGCCGTCATGCTGTCGACAAATTGAAGGAGTATATGAATGAGGCGGAGATTGATGAACAGAATGAGGACGAGTATGCTAAACTATGCAATTATAGGAAGACACAATTGCTTAGAGAAAAGGAGTTGTCACATGACACACAAAATCCGTTTAAGCGAGGACGATATACTGTTGAACCGTATGTAACTTTGGAGTCATATTTGAAAGAGATATTTGATATCTATATAGACTCTGTGGCAATGCTTGAGATCATTGGTGATGATGTTCAGAGGATAGAAAACATCGATGAAATCAAGAAAAAATTGATACTATCACCTGTCGTGGATTATTCAGAGGAAGGCAATGTAGAGGTATCACGTATGGCGGCAACAATTCTCGTCTACTTGAAAAGCGACGAGGACGATAATTCTTTTGGAAATATTCTCACAATTCATCTTAGGGTGGAATCGGAGACAAAGGATGTTGTGCTTGTTCGTGCATCTTCTGTACTACCTCCTCAGGGAGAAACTGCGAAACATTCTGTCGAATCAGAGATGCAGGCTCATACACTTTTGTTAGGTGTGGATACTCGTACAAGCAAAGAAAAAATCGATGAATTCGTATTTATGCAGGCAGATGCGGAAGATAAAGTAATGTCTGGTAAAGAAGATGAATTAACTGATGCTCAACGTGCGATCTTCTTCAGTGAGAATAGTGTGATAGGCTACGAACTCTATTGGGCAAATAAGTATTGTGATGCAAGACGTACGCTTGACGCTCTGTCATATTTCAAACATTCTTATGAGTTGATGGAGAAGTCTCGTCACATGGATAAAGGTGAGAATGAAAGATGGCTTTTTTATCATGTTGCTTTCTTAATAGGATATTGCTACCTTGATCTGAATAATCCAGAAATGGCATATTTCTATCTTGATGTGTCTCGCGTAGGATTGGATAGAATAATAGATCATGAGGAATACATCAATTGTCTTGTCAGTCGTGGAGATTTCCGCACATTGTCTCTTCTTGATAATGTTATACAGAAGTTTGAAGAGAGTAGGAGTCAGTTTGAAGGAAATGAACGTATGATAGCTCATTATCATTTTTTACAGCGTCGACTTTCGTATGTTTTGATAGATATGGGAGAGTATGGAAAAGCGGAAGCAATATTGAAGAAGCTTTTAGATGTGGAAGATTCTAAGGAATTCGCACTCAATGAACTTGCGATTATTCAGAGACGTAAAAGAGAACAGTAGAGAAGAAACAAATATTGAATAGAGTAGGGCAGGATAAAATCCTGCCCTTTTTGTTATAGTTATAAAGTTATTTCAATTTCAGGTAATCCCAACATTTTCCTATAAAGGGTGATATACGCCTTTATATGACGCTCGTAAGAGTATGAGTTGGCATATTCTTTTTCTGCTTCAGCACGGCTTGAATCAGCGTAAAATTCAACTATTTTTTCACGGACCAACGTCGCCATATATTCAGGGTCAAGTTTGTTCCATACATAGGCATGAGTGGAGCAAATTTCTGGTAGAGAAGAATAAGGCGATGAAAAGACCGCTTTTTCGAAATGCATGGCTTCAATTATAGGTAACCCGAATCCTTCAAGGCGGCTTGGAAACATTAAAGCCTCCATGTTTGCATAAAGCCAATTCTTCTCTTCGTCTGTTATTATGCCAGTGATTGTGACGTTGTCAATTTTTTCATTTATGACTCTATCTTTAAGTTTTTGTGCATATTCTCCGCTTGTGCTTCCACATACATAAAGTTCGTATTCTGGAAGGAATTTCATCATATCCAGAAGAACGTGGATGTTTTTTTTCTCTCTTACAGCTCCGACTGCACAAAGAAATTTTTTGTCGGGTTTGATGAATGAGGGTTTTGTCCTTTTGTCGTTGCTGGTATCGCGTACACCATTAAGTATAACATCGAAAGGTTTTTCTCCCTTTATTACACAATTGTTGAGCACTTCCTTTTTAGCAAAGTTGGAAATGGCAACAAGATGATGTGCATTATTGATTCTTTCACAAACTGCATTCAAATATTTTTTTGCTTTTTTCTCATTCTTCTCGTAAAGGAAGTTGAGATCATGTATTGTCAGAATACGCTTTGTGGATTTATTGTGCGGACAATCACGATATAGTTGGTGTACGGAATGCCAAAGGTCGAAATGACGAAATATAAGGAAAGGAAAAACTTTGTAAATAGATCTGTGCTTTAGATAACCTACTTTGTCTCCATATGCGTTCATTTGTCTGTCTCTGACAAGAAAATTGAAGTGCATATCAGGTATATCTAATTTTGAAAAAATGTTGGCATACATTCTTTCAATTTCCCCAAATCCTGAATGATCATCAAGGTCCATAAGATCAATAAGTATTTCCTTTTTCATATCCTATCCTATTTTATGAAATTTTGCCAAAATGGTCTATGTCTATCTAATGTCCATGCGTGGGTTCCAAAAGGAAGTTTGCCTCCGATCATGTCTATACATTTTTGCGGAGAGCATTCGATACTGAATTGTAAAGCAGTTTTCCAATCAGGCTTTTTCAATTTATCGTTTCCTTTAAGTTCAAAAGACAACCAAAGATCTTCAGGATAAAAGTCCTTTTCATCGGACAAATCAATTTCAATTTGTTGCCTATATTTTTGGGTTATCTCTTGAAATTTACTTACTTTTCTTAAACAAAGACCACCATTTCCAACCTGATACCATTGGCTGTGGTGAGGATCAGTACCTCTATAACGATGAAGAGCAAAATTAAGTTTGCACCATAGACGTCTTAAACAGCTCCAATATTTGTCTTTGTCTGGAACAAATGGAGCTCCCACATAATCGAATCCAAAGTTAGTCCATTTGCAGAGTTCATCGCTGAAAATATATGTGTCCAATTGGTTTATTAAGATATATTTATAGCTTGAGAATGCGTCATAAAAACGACTAGATAGCACAAGCTTATTGTATGATCTTAAACTACTGAAATGGAAATTTTCCATTTGATGTTTGATCATAAGAGGATATTCTCTACAAACCTCCGTCATGTCAAGTGATTCTGGATATATAGCAAAGATGTCATAACCAATCATAACTTTAAAAAGTTGATTCAAACAAATCTTGTCATCTGATGAAAGAGGCAATTTGTATATTGGTACAACAATAGCTATTTCACTCTTCTTTATCATTGTTTATTATGATGTTTGTGAAGAGGTTCAATCTTCATGTTCTTAAATAACGCATATCCACGTAAATCACTGAATGTTTTAGCATTGTGCAATTCCGTCTGTATAAGCACTCTGTTAGTTGTGGCTTTGGTATGTCTTATTTCTATTTGGTTTGTTTTACAATTGACTATTTTTGTATATGTGGGATTTATTATTAAAGTGTCAGATGCCCATGAGTTCCTTTTCGTTAAATCTAATGCTTTTTCTGATACTTTTTTATAAGAGTAATTATGTTGAGCAATCATTAGAATTTTTTCTGCACTAAAATCTTCAGAGATAAAATAATCTGTACTGAAAACAAGGGTGTCAGTTGTATTTGTAAAAGCGTAATCTCTCATGTCTAAAGCAAGGTCTTTAAGTGTATAAACAGATCCACTTTCTCCTTTATATATAATCATATCGATATTTTCATCCGTAATCTTATTCTTCTTTAGAGCTTTTTTTGTGAATTTTCTTTGACTATAGTCTGTAGTTTCAATTTGACCTTTAGAAGAGTATTTATTTACGGATTTATATGAATTAACAGCTATTATTCCAGAGAACACAATTGTGACAATAGCAGGAATAGCAAAAGAATGTTTTGGCATTTCTATTTCCATATCTGTTTTGTCTGAGTAACAGAATATAAACCATGCAATTAGCAAAGGAATGGCAAAACAATGACAGAATGGTATTTCAAATATCATAGACACCAAAAGCAGAATGAGCATAGATGCCAATAATATGGATCTGTTTTTTTTGAGTAGTATAACTATTCCAGCGAGGAACATCACTATAAATGCAAGGCCGATGTATCCAAGTGTAAAGAATGCTTCCATAAATTGATTATGTGTGGAATAGTGACTGTTTAATGCAAACCAGCATTCTGATTTTTGGAACAATTTGGCATAAATATCATCTACAGCGGAATATCCATAGCCTAAAAATGGCACGTCTTTAAGTCCAGACAGAACAGCTTTCCATATGTGAAATCTTGGATCATCTGCATCTCCGTTTTCTGCAATTTTAATTACGGTTTCTCCTAATCTAGTAGGAAATACAATGAAGGTTATGATAAGAATGATAAATACGGCCAATACTAAAAGACCTAGTTTCTTATTTTTATTTATTTGACAAACAAAAAATAAAAGTGCTGATATGAAAAGAGCTAATGTGACTATACGAGAATTGTCAATTGCCAATAGGTATAAAGCAAGAATAGAATGTGTCGTATAGTATATTTTCCCCCATAGAGATGTTTTGGAGTTAAAAAGAAATTTAGCTGATATGAAAAGAGAAACAGCAATAATAAATCCTAGGTAAATATGATGATACGATACAGACTCTATGTGTCTCATGATTTCTAAACGAGCACAAATGTAAAATCTTATATTTCCATTTAGTGCTGTTTCTGTCAAATCTGTTAGTATATAAATGATTAGGGCAGTACATCCACAAACATACGCCTTCATCATTAGGGTGATAGGAAGTCTTTTGCTGGAAAAAATATATATGCCAGGTATAATTAACAATGAGGACAGCCAATTTATTGCCAGTTTGTGGGTATGTTCAGGATTTAGACTCCAAAATGTACTAAGTAGAGCCCATAACCCGAAACCACCAAGCGAAATAATAGCGATAGAATCCTTAAAATTTAAGGAAATTAAGTTTTCTTTGTTTCGCAGCACATTATAAAATTTAAATATTATGACAGCAAAAAACCAATGTGCAATCCATGGTGTGAATGTGAATTGAAATGGTATTGCAAAGGCAAAAATGGCAGAAGAGATACAAAAAAGGATATCAATTATTTGATCAACTTTTCTGTATCTTTCGTCGTTTTTCAGTATGTCTATATTAATATTCATTTTTGTTAATCTACTCTTAAATCTCTTAATAAAGAGTCTTTTTTGATCATGAATTTTGCCATGCTATCGACAGGAACAGGTTCGACGGATGGACTTTCCAATTTTAATGGGTCTATAGGTCGACCATTCTTGTAGACTCTGAAGTCAAGATGTGGTCCAGTTGCGGTGCCTGTACTACCGACATAACCGATTAAATCGCTCTGCTTTACATTACTGCCTTGTGAAATGCCTTTGGCGAACCCGTTTAGATGCATGTAGACAGTGCTGTATATCGAGTTGTGTTGGATTTTGATGTAATTACCTCCGCCTTTTTTATCCCATCCCTTTGCTACGACTTTCCCGTCTCCTATACTCATCACATGAGTTCCTTTGGGAGCAGCATAGTCGACACCATGGTGTGGTCGGCGAATTTTCAATACAGGATGGAATCGTGAGTGTGTAAATTTTGAACTGATACGTGAATATTTTAATGGTGCTTTTAAGAAAGCTTTACGCAGGCTGTTGCCATTGTTGTCAAAATATTCAGTCTTTCCATTAATGTCAAATGGAATAGCATGATATTCACGATTGTCGTGATAGAACATGGCACATTTGATAGTGTCAATGCCAACAAATGTGGTGTCTACCCATCGTTCTGTATATTTCGCTTTGAACATATCTCCTTTTTGAAGACCGAAGAAATCGATATTCCATGCGTATATGTCGGATAATTTCATTGCTAATTCCCATTGTAATCCTTGGCCTACTACTGCATTCCAAAGTGATGTCTCAATTACGCCTTCTGCTATTTTTTCTTTCTCAATTACTTTGTGCTTGTTTTTTTCAGAAGTGATTTTGTTTCCATCGATGGACAAAACAAAATATTCAACTGGACTTATCTCATAAATCAAATGACGTAGCGTGTGTAGAGAATCTTGTTCAGTGATGACACAATACTTGTTGCCTGCCCGTAATTTTTTTATGTCAAATACCTTGCTTATTGCAGAATCACATTTTGCAATGTGCCTGTTGTCAACATTGTATCTAGATAAAATGTCCGAAAGATTTTCGCCATGTCTGACAGAATATTTTTCGTGATATAAAGAATCTACATTGATGCCATAGATAATTTGGTGAACATGTTTGGTGTTTTTAACGGTATCAATGGAGGATGAATTATCTGTATTGTTAATGTTCGAATTGATATTTGTACAAGAATTTATTGAAACCAATAAGGGGAAAAATGGTATAAAGATAACATTTTGAATCAACATTTTCTTGCAAATGCGAAAAGACGACGATAACAGAGCGTGAACATCGCCTATAATCGTGTCTATCTTTCTGTAGAAATCTGTTTTCTCAGTTATCATTTTCGCTTAAAACCCCCTCCATTTTTAAAAACTTGACAAAAGTAGTACTTTTATCCCAAAAAATGGTGATTTTTAGAACTTTTCTCTATAAAAGGGTCTCCAATTTCTTAGACAACTTCTCTGCTGAAAAGTCCATATTATATTTCTTTGAATGCTCGATCAATGTATTTCTATCGATTTCATCGTATTTTTTTGATAAAGCGATGGTGATTTTTTCTGCAATGTCTGTTGTGTCTGTAGGATTAAAGTAGACGGCATGTTCTCCTAATACTTCGTGGAATATTTCAATGTCGCTCACTGCTACTGGGCAACCATACTGCATGGCTTCAAGGGCAGGGATGCCGAATCCTTCATAAAGTGATGTGCAGACATAAAGAGATGCATTTCTATATAGAGCTTCTAGACGTTCGTCAGAAACTCTGCCAAGAAATTTTATTCTGTCATCTGTATTGTGAATGTTTGTTTCTCCATAGATTTTTGCAGCCCCTCCAACTACAATCAGTTTAACCCCGTCGTCTGGACGTTTTTTGTAGGCTTCCACTAACGTCTTGAAGTTCTTGCGTGGATCCATGCTGGATACAGCGATTACGTATTTGCCATCAACATCTGCTTCTGTATCTGTATGCGGTCGTGATTTTGGGGCAGGTGAAAAAATGAATATTTTGTCCGATGAAATGGAGAATTCTTTGATTATTTCTCGTTTTGAGAACTCACTTACTGTAAGTACGAGTTTCGCTTGGCGAGTAAGGATTGGAAGCAATAAGCTATAACATGTACGGTAACTGAAACTGAACCATTCTTTGTTTACACTATATGCAATATCATGTACAGTTACGATTTGATTTTTGTAGCCTACTACTCCAAGTCCAAATAAATTTATGAATAGTGGACTACCGATTTTTTTTAGATGTCGGCGTAATGTTGTTTGTTCCCAAACGTGTCCTTTATGTCCAGCTAATTTTACAACTTCAAAGTTTGGATTATATCCTTCTTCTATATTTACGTCTGGCATAAAGCATACGACATGCCATCCTAACTTATGTAATGCTTGGCACATTTCATAAGATACGACTTGTACGCCAGTTGCTTTCTGTGCTAAGAAAAGCCCGTTTATATATAGAGTTTTATTATTCATATTCTGAAATTAGTTTTCTTCGGTATGAGTATTTTTCAGCCAACTCTTTTTTGCCACATAGTATGTATATAAATTCTCCGATTAAAAGGAGAGCTTTTGTCAAAATATTTGCCACTTTGAAATGCCATAATGGCATTGTTTTTATAAAGTATTTTTTTCTGCTTTGGATAATGAAGGTCTCTCTTTTTGAATTGAGATGGATGCTTGTGCCTTCTAAGTGCTGTATTATAGCTTTGGGTTCGTTGACGATTCTTAATCCCGTTTTCTTGATTCTATTACAGAGATCTTGATCTTCATAGTACATGAAAAAAGTATCGTCAAACCCATCAACTTTTTCGAAGATATTTTTCTTCATCATCATTGCAGCACCGCATGAATAAGTCACTTCTAGCTGTTTGTCACTATGGTTGAATTCAAAATCACTGCCATACAATATTTTGTACGGTAATCCAAACAATGCAAAATTGAGTTCAGTTAAAATTCCGTCTCCTGCACGTCTGAAAGAGTGGGTAGGTTTTGATTCTGCGTTAATGAGATTTGGACTTATCACACCTATTGTTTGATCGGCCTTGAGGCAATCAAGCAACTTTTTGATGGAATTGTCGTGGCATATTGTATCTGGGTTCAAAAGAAAAATATATTCTCCAGTACACTCCTTCACACCAGCATTGTTAGCTTTGCCAAATCCATAGTTGTCATCTAGTTTTACAACTTTGATAGTTTCATCATCAATAAGTTTCTGGAGATTTTCGTCATCTTTGGAGTTGTTGTCAGCAACTATAATTTCGTAGTCGATGCCTTTTGTGTGACGACGCACGCTTTCTACCGATGTCATTACTTGATCGGCAGTGTTATAGTTAACATATATTATGGACAACTCCTTTTGCATTTCTACTTGTTTGTCAGTATTCCCTATTATACTATACTGCAAATTTTATTTTGCAAAAATAGTTTTTCAATTTCGATTATCCAACTATTGACCTATAATCATACTCACACCGCTGTATGCCAAAAAGATATAAATCATCTTGAGTAGCAATCCATTGTTCAATTTATTGTAAATGTGGGCTCCTATCCACATACCTGTAAGGCAACCTGCTATGGCTATAAAGTAATTTTTGCCGACTTCCATTGTGATTATTCCTTCCCCTGCACGAAGTAAGGTCATCCATAGATTGCCGAGAAGAAAAAAGCATTGCGTCTGTGCCATATATTCTTCTTTTGTCTTTTGTGTTGAGAGGTAATAGTAGACGACGGGAGGACCTTGCATTGAAAACAATCCGCCCATCAATCCACTCAAACTGCCCAGACTGATAGTATTAAACCAGTTCGGTTTGATTTTAATGCCCTCTTTCTTGAAGAAAGTGAAATAGATTGACAACAGGATTAGTGTGATGCCTAAAATTATCTTTAGCCACGATGCGTCTGTGCCAAACATCACGTATGAGAAAAATGTGCTTGTTGGAATAAATACAATCAAAAGAGGCCAAATATAGTGCCAATCGAGTGATTTGCGAAGATCCCAGACAGTTATCAAGCTTAATGTAGCCGCCATCATCGAGGACAGTGATACAATACTTTTGTAGTCTCCGTCCATGATCCCCAGTAAAAAAAGTAACGGTATCAGAAAAATCCCGAATCCAAATCCTACTGTGCGCTGCACAAATCCTGCTCCGCAAGCACATATTATCAAAAGAATGTATTCCACCTTGTGTGTTGGTGTTGATTATAAAACCTGAAAAGACGGTGATTTCACCGTCTTTTTCAAGTTGTTTGACTTTTAATTATTAACTGTTTTGAGGAAATACAAGCTTATATCCTTTTCCATGAACATTGATAATCTCAACTTCAGGATCATCTTTCAATCGTTTTCTTAATTTTGTGATGTAGACGTCCATACTTCTTGCGTTGAAATAGCTATCTTCTTCCCATATAGTTTTCAATGCCATGTTACGCTCGAGAATCTCATTTGAGTTTGCACATAGAAGGGCAAGCAGGTCACTTTCTTTTGTAGTCAACTTGTCTTCAACTCCATTTATTGTAAGAGTCTGTTTATTGGTATCAAAAATGAATTTTCCAAATTTGTATGTGGCGTCTTCTGTAGGGCGTTTTGCTCCAGCACGACGCAATACAGCCTCAATACGTAGAAGAAGTTCTTCCATGCTGAATGGCTTTGTAATGTAGTCGTCTGCACCGATATGAAATCCTTCCAAGATATCTTCTTTCAGTGTTTTGGCTGTAAGAAAGATGATAGGCACAGTTGTATTGGTAGCTCTGATTTCTTTGGCCATTGTGAATCCATCCTTGATTGGCATCATCACATCAAGGACGCAAATGTCGAAATATTGTTCTGAGAATGTTTGGTAGCCAGCTGCACCGTCTTTCTTCAAAACTACCTCATAACCTTTTGCTTCCAAGTATTCGCAAAGAAGCAAACCAAGATTTTCGTCATCTTCACAAAGAAGAATTCTTGTGCTGTTTTTCTTGTCGCTCATGATCGTAATATATTACGTTAATACTCTATTTTTGTTTTTCTCCAGTCTTTGGTATGCGTATTGTGAATGTTGTCCCTTTTCCAAAAATGCTGTCGCAGGTAATGGTTCCTTTATGATCGGTAACAACTTTTTTTACATATGCCAAACCAAGACCGAATCCTTTTACATTATGTATATTTCCTGTTGATACACGGAAGAATTTATCGAATATCTTTTCTTTGTCTTCCGGTTTTATACCTATACCGTTATCTTTCACTGTGATGATGACATGTGTCTCATCTTCTGCTGTATTTACCTCAAGGTGAGGGACTTCTTCTGTGTATTTAAGAGCGTTGTCCATCAGATTGTAGATGATGTTAGTGAAATGCACTTCATCAGCTAAGATAAACGGATAATTAGCCTCTAATGAGGTGTCAATGTCTCCGCCTTTATTTTTGACTTTAATCATAAAGTTGGAGGTTGCTTTTACAATCAGTTCATTGACATCTATTTCTTTAAGTTTAAGCGCTGAACTTTCTTTTTCTAAGATAGACATTTGCAACACTTTTTCAATCTGCTGAGTAAGACGCTGTGTCTCATCGTTAATTGTTTTACCAAGATGTGCAAGCATGCGTGGAGTTTTCGGTATACTCTCATCATTCAACATTTGTGACGCCAGAGAAATTGACGAAACAGGTGTTTTCAGCTCATGAGTCATGTTGTTCATGAAATCGGTACGCATTTGTGTCAATCTCTTTTCTCTTGAAATCATCATAAGGGATGTGATGAATATAAGCAAGAGGAGAAAGAATATGATAGTTGTTGGCAACACAAGTCTGACGGTATTGTAGACGTATTTATTTTTTGTCGGGAAATACACCTTCATATAGTTGCCAGTAGGATACGGGTCATTCACAAATAGTGCCTGGCTATATGTGTTTTCTGCATTGTCTCCATTGAATCCTTTGGAACTATACACTTCTACACCGTCACTTGAATAGACTGCTATAAAATGTGGCAGATCAAGGCCTCGTTGTTGCATCTCTTTATCCAACAGCTCCGTCAGGTGGTTGAAGTCGATACGCTCAGATATATGACGGGAATAGTTTTCTCCAAGCAAACGAAGCAAAACGTTATCAAGGAATTGACGTTCGTGGTTGAATCTGTCTCGCAACTTTTTTTGAAGAAGGTGTGATGTCCCCTGTAACGTATTTTTTCCACTTGTCGTCTGAAGGTACACTTTGGGCTTTATGCGCACGCAACTTTTGTCATTGTTCGCGTTAAACTCTGTAAATTTAAAGATCGCTTGTAACTTTTTATGATTGTCAGAAAAAAAGTTCAACTGGCTGGAGTCTTGTACTTGCAATTCTGATTCAATATTTTCAGCCAAAAATCGCATCGTCTCCTCTTCCTCAAGAATTTGAGTGATATTGAATAGACATAGGTGCACATTCTCGTTGAATTGGTCTTCTCTCATGTTTGCCGTCATTTTGATGTACGACGACTGTAGCACAAGCAGACCGACAAACGCGATTACCATGATGCCTGTCAAACACACTATTCCGAGACTCTTCCTCATCTATCTAAAAAGTTTTAATCAAAAGTAACGTTTTAAATTTAACATTTCGACATATTTAACAAACTTTAATAGCATTTAGAAGGGAAAAAAGCTTATTTTTGTGTGATAAATTGAGATTTTAGGGACAAAATGGGTATTCCTACTATTATAACAGATTTGGCGCTTATAATGATTGTGGCTAGTATATCAACTGTTATTTTTAAATGGTTGAAGCAGCCTATAATCCTTGGCTATATTGTTGCTGGTTTTTTAGTTAGTAAACAGTTTGTTTTCGCTCCCGATATCATTGGAGACGCGGATGTGGAAGTATGGGCTAAAATCGGTGTCGTATTCCTGTTGTTTGCTCTTGGATTGGAATTCAGTTTCCGTAAGGTAGCCAAAGTAGGCAAAAGTGCATTGTCGGCATCTGCCATTATTATCCCTGGCATGATATTGGTGGGGTTGTCTGTTGGAAAAATGTTGGGGTGGAGCACTTCTAATAGTGTGATGCTTGGATGTATGATTTGCATGAGTTCCACCACTATTATTCTTAAAGCTCTCGATGACCTTGATCTTCGCAGCCATCGCTTTGCAAGTGTGGTACTTGGCGTGTTGATTTTTGAGGATTTGGCTGCTATCTTGATAATGGTGTTGCTTCCAACAATCGCCGCTGGACAGGCATTTGAAGGTACTGAATTCTTTTTCGCTATTCTTCGTTTAGTCTTCTTCCTTATCATTTGGTTGGTAATAGGTATCTTTTTTATTCCGTCTATATTGAAGCGGACCAAGAAATACATTAACGATGAAACTCTTCTTATCGTATCGACGGGATTATGTTTGGGCATGGTCTATTTTGCATCTGCTGTCGGATTCAGCGAAGAGTTCGGAGCATTTGTTATGGGCTCTATACTGGCGGAGACGATTGAGGCGGAAAGAATCACAAAAGTGATGACTCCGATTAAGGACTTTTTTGGAGCTGTGTTCTTTGTGTCGGTTGGTATGATGATAGATCCTTCGATTCTTGTGGAGTATTGGAAGGAGATTCTTGCGATATCTATGGCTGTGATAATAGGTCAGGTTTGTTTGGGCACGACGGGAGTCCTTTTCTCTGGAGCGACGCTTAGAACGGCCATACAATGTGGATTCAGCCTTACACAGGTCGGAGAGTTTGCGTTTATCGTTGCTCTTCTCGGTACTCAATTGAAACTTTGTGATGAGTTCCTTTATCCTATTATTGTTGCAGTGTCAGTCGTGACAATTTTCATAACTCCGTTTATGATGAAATCAGCGATTCCTGTAGTGGAATGGCTGAATGTGAAATTGCCTGAGAAATTCAGGACGATGATTGAGCGTACCCAGACAAAGAAGGAAGTTGAAGGGGTGATGGCTGTCTGGAAAAATTTCCTTACCCAAATCCTTGAGATTGTCGGAATATATGGATCTGTGAGCATAGCTGTTGTGCTTGTATTCATAACTTATATTTTCCCTAAGATCTCTCAGATGGATGGAGGATATTGGATTAATATTGTTATGACGGTGGTGAGCATTTTGCTCGTTTCCCCTTTTGTACGTGCGATAGTCGCGAAAAAGAATCATTCGGCCGAATATAAATACTTGTTTTCTGTCAACCGAAGCAACTGGGCTCCGTTGGTAGGGTTGACATTGTTAAGGGCTGCTGTCGGTGTTGGGATTATTGCATTGTTGATTGGCTATGGCCTATTGCCAGGACATCCTTTTATTTCTACAGTTATGGCAATGGGGTTGTTGTTTATGATTTATCGATCAAGAGCGGTAAAATATTGGTCTATTAAGATTGAACGTAAATTTTTCTATAATCTCAATATCCGAGAAATCGAGATGCGAAGGAATATGGAAGAAAAAAGTTCTGTTTTTGAGAGTGCGGTACTTTCAAAGAGTTTGTCCACGCATGATCTCCATTTGGCTGATTTCGTTGTGGATGCGAATGCGGAATGTTGCGACAAGACTTTGATCGAACTTAATCTCCGACAGGTTTGCGGTGTACATGTCGTATCTATCATTCGTGGAGAACGTAGAATAAATATCCCCGGTGGAAAGGAGAAAATTTTACCGTTCGACAAGGTTCTTGTGTTAGGTACCGATGAGCAGTTGACAGCGGTTGGTAAAATATTTGGTAAACCTGCGTTTGACATTACCACAATGCAGAAGAAAGAGGTCAGTGTGGAACAATTGATAATCAAGAAAGGTTCTATACTGGAGGGAAAGAGCATATTGGAATCTGGAATCAGAGATAATTCCAAGTGCTTGGTTGTTGGAATAGAGCATGAAGGCGAAACTACAATGTCGCCAGGAATACATACAAAATTCTGTGTTGGTGATATAGTGTGGATTGTTGGTGAGAAGGATAGAATACAGAATTTGATACAGAGTACGCTTACATCTATTGATTTTAAGTAACATGAAAGAACATTTGCCTCTATTACACCATATGCTCGACGGAATTGTTGAAGTTGGGACAGATGAAGCGGGTCGTGGTCCGTTGGCTGGACCAGTGTATGCTGCAGCCGTAATTCTTCCAGATGATTTCTATTTGGAGGAACTGAATGATTCAAAACAGCTTACGGAGAAGCAACGGTATAAACTACGTCCGATAATTGAGGAAAAGGCGGTTGCGTGGGCATTAGGTATCTGCACACCAGAGGAGATAGACAAGTATAATATCCTTCAATGCTCAATAATGTCGATGCATCGTGCTATTGAAGCTCTTGGAATAGAACCACAGCATATTATTGTCGACGGTAATAAATTCCGTCCCTACAAGAATATCCCGTATCATACAGTTGTAGGTGGGGATGGTAAGTATTTGTCGATTGCGGCAGCTTCGATCCTGGCAAAAACCTATCGTGACGATTATATGATGAAAATTGCGGAGGAATATCCTATGTATGGATGGGCAAAAAACAAAGGTTATCCGACTAAAGCACATCGTGAAGCGATAGCTCAGTTTGGTCCGTCGCCATATCACAGAAAATCCTTCACTTTACTTCCATGCCAGCAACCGATTGATTTTGGGGAATAAATGGCTTAGAAAAATCTTTCTTATTCCTCCATCGATTTTTTGATCTTTTTTCTAAACTCATTCAGTGTCTCACCGGTGATTTTCTTGAATGTGCTGCTCATGTGGCTGCTACTTGAAAAACCGCAAGTGTTAGACAAGTATTCGAGTTCTCTGTCAGGGTTTTCCATGAGCATTTTCTTAATTTTTTCAACCCTCAAATTGGCAATGAATTCAAAGAATGTGCTATGGTAGGTAGTATTGATGAATCCCGAAACGTATGTGCGGTTAGTTCCGATTTTATTAGCGATGTCATTAAGTGTAAGTCCAGGCTGAAGGAATCCCTCCTCGTCTATCCATTTCTTTATTCTTTGAGCAATGGGAGATTCTTCGCTAAATACACATTTCTCTACTTTAGTCGAGGCAATGTCATTTGTGTTATCTTCTTTTGTTGTCGGTTTTTCTGCATTAATCGATGGTACACATGCAAAACGGGGTCTTCTTATAGACTCTATTGATTTCTCTTCTTCTGTCCTTTTCAAACTGAAATAAAGACGTTCGGCATGAATTTGATATTTGTTTAATGAGTGCACAACGTAGAAATATGCCAATGCGGCGAAAAAGAAGAATATGGCGATTGTCATTTTCTCGGAGTAGCATAGAAGTACTCCGCTCAAACAGAATACGATAATTGCCATAGATGCATCGTATGTCCAATCGATATAAAGGAAAATATAGTCGGAATACTCCTCTTCAAGATGAATCATCGCTCGTCTATATAGCTGTCCGAACTTCACTACCCAATAACCGCAGTGTGAGATAAATATCACTGCAAAAGTGATGCCGACAAATTTATTGTTATATCCTAGCACATTTGTGATAAAATTGACCAAAAGCATACTGGATAGGAATATCGAGGCATCAATTATGACCTTTTTCTTCGTCAGAAAGTCGGGAGCAATCAACGGAATAACCATCCACACCCACTGAATGCCCATCAAGTAGAAAAAGGAGAGCATCATGCATTTTATTCCAGAATCTCCGTTTGCGACGTCGACAGAGAGAAGTATCAGGCTGAGAATGGTTGTGGCCATAGAAATATTTCCGGCAAGCAGTTTCGACCTTCTAAGAATCTTAAAAGGCAAGGTGTCTGCCACGAGATTTGTTCTGTTATATAGGGTTAGAGCTAACCCTAAGGAGACAAATGCCGTGCCGGATAGTATAGCTATGTAGATCGTTTCAAGTGTCATAGGTGGCCCCTTTTATCTCTCTACTTATTATCTCATCCTACTAATTCAAATGATTTTGCTACTTCAAGTGCCTCGTCCTCATGCTGCTCCATAATCTCTCTCTCTCCTGGGCCTTTGTCGTTGATGCCGCATAAATGCAAAACTCCGTGTATGACGACTCTGAAAAACTCAGATTCGAATGAAGTTTTGAATTTTTCGGCATTTGTCGCGATTGTGTCGACACTAATTACCATGTCGCCAGAGATGACATCTCCTTCAGTATAGTCGAATGTAATAATATCTGTGTAATAATCGTGTTGAAGATACTCTTTATTCACTTCCAAGATATGGTCGTCAGAACAAAACAAGTACGATAAATCTCCCACTTTTTTTCCATGAAGCTCCGCCACTTTTTTGATCCATGCTGAGACGTTCCTTTTCTTAATCTTTGGCATTTTGATCTTCGAATGCTCTTTTTCGTATATAATAGCCATTATCGTTGTGTTTTGAGTAAGATTCCCATTCGTTATTCAAAATTAGTTTAATTTATCTCTTTTGCAAAATTGTAGAGCAAAAAGATTTATTACTTTTGCAAAAAATCATATCTTTGGACTCTAACCAAGTATATGAAGATGCAAGAACGTTTTATAAAGAATAAGTGTGCATTAGGTCTTATTTTGATGTTGCTGTATGTTTGTCCTACTCATGCTGCAAAGATTGTTGTGTCTGGGAAAAACGAATCTTATGCTGGTGAAACATTGGAATTGAGACGTTATACAGAGAAAATCCTCAACAGATCTGAGTCTGTGGCTACAGCTAAGGTCGGTAAAGAGGGAGATTTCCGTTTTGAGTTTGATCTGACAAGTGAATGTCAGGTGTTTCTTCCGGGTGATGCTCAACGTGGATATATCTATGTGGAACCTGGAAAAAACTATGTGGTGGAAATTCCAAACAAAAGGGTTAGAACACTTTCTGAAAAACTTCAGCCATACTTTGAACCGAATGAATATCTTTTCTTCATTCAGAATCCCGATAAGAAGGGTGTGAATATGAAATTCCTTCAGTTTGAGGATGCGTTTGATTTCTTTACTATGAAATGTCTTGCAAGTAAAGGCGACGTGGACACTGTCCAGTATTCAGTCAATGAATTGAATCGTATCTTTGCTGACATGACTACCAAATTCCAGAAAAATTATAAGGATTACCGTTGTCTGCTTCTTAAAGCTCAGTTCTCGGATCCGGTACAAATGAATTCCGTCTATTCTGAATTTGGAAAACTTGGGGCTGACAAAACAAATCCTGCATTTTGGGATTTGTTCAACAATGTCTTCTACAATTTGATTCCCAATACACTTGGAAGCGAGGATTTCTACGTTTTCAAAAAGATAATTGAGACATCGAACGCAAAAATGCTTCTGATGCATATTCAGGAAAGATACAAGATGACGGATGTTGAGTTGAAGGAACTTGTATCCATAAAAATTGTTGGAGACTTGGCAGCTGCCGAGATATTTGACAATAAACTTGTGGTGAAGATGCTTCAGAATCTTTCTGCAGTGATGACGATGGCAGAAAACAAAGAGTTGGCTTTGAATGTTGCCGCAACAGTAGGATCAACGCTTGTGGGAGAAGGTGCACCAAATCTTATCGGCCATGATTTGAATGGCAAAAAGCACGAATTGAACGAGTTTTTGGGAAAATATATCTATTTGAACATCTGCAATTCTCGCCTTATGAAGACGGAGAAGGATTTGAAGATTCTTGACCGTTTCCAGCAGACATTTGATAATCAGCTTCAGGTGGTGAACATTTTCGTCTACGATGAGAAAGAAAATGTGGAGAAGATCACCAAGGGATTGTCGGGAAAAATGCAGGTGTGGCTTGCTCCGGAATCTGATGTGTTGAGAAAGATATATAATGCTCGTGCCATTCCGTCTTACTATTTGATGGACAATGAGGGTAAGTTTGTGCTTCTGCGTAAGGCAGAGCCAAATGATGAGTTGAGATATCTATTGCTTAATATTTTTGACAATAATAAGTAGCGTATGTATTCAAGAGAAGAGGTAAAGGAGCTTAAAAGGGATTTTTGGAATGGGTTTGACGAATTTTGCGCCAAATTGCCACGTTTCAAATACAAGCATAAGAAATGGATTCTCTATAATACAAAAATCAAGCATGTGGAGATGAAATTCGGTGCTGGGAGAGACGGTGCATACGTTATACTTGAGCTGAACCATAAGAATCCAAACAAACGTGCGGAGAAATGGGAGTTGTTGAAACAGTACAAGGTGGTTATAGAGGAGTATTTTGATGAACCTGTATGGCAGGAGTATTTTGTCAAGGAGTGTGGCACGCCTGTAAGCCGTATCTATAAACACAAACCAGATCTTGATATCCACCGTCGTGAAGATTGGCGTGAATTCTACGTCTTCCTTTCAAAGGAGATGACAAAACTTGAAAAGGCTTTCAATGAAATGAGGGAACTTCTTCAAGATGAGGAGAATGAAGAATGATTTGCTTCGTATATTAGTCCTTTTGACTTTTTCTGTTGCCACTTTCCAAATTTTTTCAGTTTCCCCTGAAGAATACTTTTGGAGAAAATACCTTTATGGAGATACTTGTATTATGGAGTTTCTTCTATTGACTTTGGCTGCTGTCCTATCGAGTTTGATAATATTTGTAAAGTTTAGTCCGACATCCAAGATTCAAATTTTGTCAATCATTGCTTTTGTGGTTATAAATGTTGGGGTGGTGTTATTATCTTTTAACATTTCTGATGGAGGGTTGTCGAAGAAATGCATTTGTTTTCAAATTATGCATTTTTTGTCATTTGTATTAATGATTCCAATAAAGAATAGCAATCCCATTTTGATTTTATCAGCATTTATGATTTTTAGTTCTGCGATTGCATATAGAATTGATGGGATAAGTTGTTATACATTTCGTGATGATGAAGATGGCAATTATCTTTGCAATTTTGCAATGCTTATAAGTATTTTCGTTCTCTTTCTTGTCGCCTCAGTTATCATTCTGTTTAAACGTTTTTCGGAGGATTGACGCAAGTACGTCTATTAGTAGGTAGTTTGTGTGCGTTTGTCTTCTTAGATTCGTAATTTATTTTTATTTTTGCAGGTTAAAAACAGGAAAATAACAATTAATTATAATCATGGAGAATAAAAACCATTCGTTGATTTTCATGCTTCTGTTAGGTCTTTCTCTAATGTGGATGATGTACACTTCCAGCGAGAATGAAGCCTACTTCCAGCAGCAAGCTGAAGCGAAGAAGATGCGTGAGGATTCGTTGGCTAGAGTTGCGGATTCAATAGCAAAAACAGAATTGCCTACTTATGCGGCTAATGAAGTTATGTCGGATTCCGCTAAAAATGTAGAATTGCAGAGACTTTATGGTGCTTTCGCAGCGTCAGCAAACGGTGCAAATGAGACTGTTTCGTTGGAGAATGATTTGGTGAAGATCGATTTCTCAACGGTAGGCGGATTTGTTGAGAAGGCTACTTTGAAGAAATATAATCTATATGGCAGCACAGAACCTGTTGTGCTAAACAAAAGTGAACTTTCACGTTTTAATGTTGAATTGGAGTCGGCTTCCGCTAAGAATATTTCTACTGAGGAGATGTGTTTTGCGGTGACTGCAAAAAATGATACATCTGTCACTCTTTCCCTTCGTGCGGCACAGGGAGGTTCGTTGGATTTCATCTATACATTGCCAAAAGATGAGTATATGATGTCTTTCAAGATGAAGGCAGACGGAATTGGCAACCAGTTGAAATCTGCTTCTGAGGTCACAATCAATTGGGAGCAGGAGATTGAGCAGAAAGAGAAGGGTAGAACTTTCGAGAACCGTTATGTGCAGCTTTACTATAAAGAGTTGGATGGCGGTGTTGATTATTTGTCTGAAGTGGATGATGATGAAGAGAAGGTGGAAGAGCCGGTGAAATGGATCGGATTTAAGGATCAGTTCTTCTCATCGATTTTTATCAATGGCAAGAATAACAAGTTTACATCAACTAATCTGACATCTTCTGTTTCGAAGACAAAGAACAAGGAGGTGCCAATGAAACAATTCAAGGCAGAGATGAAATTGCCGTTTGATGCCAATAAAGGTGCGACAGCTGATTTCTATTTGTATTTCGGACCAAATGATTACGATATCCTCTATGATTATGATGAGAAACTAAATGATGATGTGTTGCTTAACCGTATCGTGGCGATTGGTGGTGGAATTTTGCGTTGGGTAAATCAGTTGATCACAATTCCTCTTTTTAATTTCTTCTCGTCGTTCTTGAGCAACTATGGTTTGATTATTTTGCTTGTGACTTTGGTTATAAAGATGCTTATCTTCCCATTCACAAGAAGTTCATACCTTTCTATGGCTAAAATGCGTGTGTTAAAGCCACAGATTGACGAGATCAATGCACGTATTCCTGAGGATAAGGGAATGGAACGTCAGCAGGAGGTGATGCAGCTTTACTCTCGTGCTGGAGTTAACCCTATGGGAGGATGTTTGCCGATGTTGTTGCAGATGCCATTCTTGGTCGCAATGTATTACTTCTTCCCATCTGTGATAGATCTTCGTGGAGAGAGTTTCTTATGGGCGGAGGATTTGTCTTCATACGATGATGTTATCAAGTTTGGTACTGAGATTCCGTTGCTTGGCGACCACTTGAGTTTGTTCTGTCTGTTGATGACAATCACAAACGTCGCCTACATGTACTTTAACTCAAAGATGCAGGATACAGGTGCAACACAACAGATGCCTATGATGAAGGTGATGATGTATGTGATGCCTTTGATGTTCTTCTTTATGTTTAATGATTATGGTTCAGGTCTTACTTATTACTACTTCGTATCATTGCTTATCACTATTATTATCAACTTTGTAGTGAAGGCAACTGTTGATGAGAAGAAGCTTTTGGAGAAGATCAAGGAAAACCAGAAAAAGCCTCAGAACCAGAGCTCTTGGATGGCTCGTATGCAGGAGATGCAACGTCAGCAGAAAGAGATGATGGAGGCTCAGAAAAAGAAAAACCAGCAAAATCAGAAATAATACAAGGACAACCAAAAACTAATCAGAAATGCAAGAGATTTGCATTGTCCTTTATGTCATATTGTTGTTTGTGGTTTCCAACAGAAAAAAGACTTCAAACGACGTAGATTTTTTCACAGCCGGCAAGAACTCTTCTTGGCCGGCTGTGGCTTTTGGTATGGTGGGTGCTACCATATCTGGTATCTCATTGGTAAGTGTACCTGGAATGGTTATAGGCAATTCCTTCTTCTACATGCAGATGGTGCTTGGATTCATTTTAGGATACATGGTGGTGGCTTTTTTCCTCTTGCCGTTATATTATAAGTTGGGATCCATATCTATCTACAGTTATCTTGAAAATAGGTTCGGTGTGAAAAGCAGACAGACGGTTTCTGCATTGTTCCTTATCAATAAGATGTTGTCGTCGGCTGTCAAACTATATGTTGTGATGCTGGTGTTGCATCGCTTCATATTTGAAAAGTATGGAATAAGTTTTGAAATAGCGACATTGATAGTGGTGGGTGTCATTTTCGCATACACATTCCGTAATGGAGTTAAAAGTGTTGTCCTAACCGATTGTATACAGACTGCTTGCTTGATTATAGTGACGATTGTCCTTCTTGTTGAGGCTTTTTCTGCTGTAAATGGCAATTTCACCGATGTTTTTGAATATGCGTCGACTCAGGGACTATCTAAGACTTTTGACTTTGAATCCATTTCTAATCGTACTCATTTCATTAAACAATTTCTTTCCGGCATATTCATTGTCGTTGTGATGACGGGATTGGATCAGGATGTGATGCAGAAAAACCTTACTTGTCGAAACTTGAAGGATGCACAGAAAAATATGATAGTTACGGGTTTTTTGTTCACTCCCGTCAATTTGATGCTTCTTATCTTGGGAGTGGCTCTCGTCTACCTTGCTAATGCACAAGGATTGACTTTGCCTGAAAAAAGTGATGAAATCGTCCCTTTGTTCTGTGATAACTTTGGCGACGTCGCTATTTGCTGCCTTACACTCGGTATGATAGCAGCATCATTTTCTTCTGCTGATTCAGCACTTGTAGGCATGACTACATGTCTGCTTACGGATGTGTTGCGAAAGGATTTATCCAAGGTATCACGTAAGCAACGTTACATGATTCATGGTTTACTTTCTCTGTTGCTTGTTACGGTGATTTGGCAATTCCATATTCAGGCTCAGAGTTCTGCACTGAATATTATATATGTTATCGTGTCGTATTTTATGGCACCTATATTGGGAATGTTCGCATTCGGAATATTCACAAAACGAGAAATATCAGATAAGCTGACGCCGATAATCTGTATGCTTACACCTGTAGTAATGTGGATGATTGATAAATTATCTGCGGAAAAAGGGTATACATTCGGTTATGAAATTTTGATATTAGGTGCTCTTTTCACAATGTTCGGATTATGTCTAATTACAAGAAAATCTTCAAAATAGCTTTCCCAAGCATCGCCACCAACATCAGTGTCCCATTGTTGGGGTTTGCTGATATGGCTATAGCTGGCCATATTGGTGCCGCTCCATACATCGCAGCCGTCAGTCTTGGCGCTGCGATGATCAGTCTTCTTTATTGGAATTTCGGCTTCCTTCGTATGAGCACCACAGCACTTACGGCTCAGGCTTTAGGTGCCCGAAAACTTGGAGTGTGTTGTCAGGTGTTGGTACGTGCTCTCGTTATAGCTATGATAGGTGCGGTAGCGATTCTGCTGATTAAGAATCTGATCATTGAGTTGGTGTTGAGATATTCGGAGGCATCCGTGGAGACGGAGGAACTCACGTCCCGCTATATTAACATTTGTCTTTTGGGAGCTCCAGCGTCGCTCGCCACCTACACATTCAAAGGCTGGTTGGTGGGAATGCAGAACACGAAATCGACGATGTATATTGCAGTAGGTGAGAATATGCTTAACGTAGTGTTGAGCGCGTTTTTTGTCTTTGCCTTCGGAATGGGTATTGAGGGTATAGCTTTCGGTACGGTTGTGGCTCAATATTTAGGTGCTGCTTTTTGTGCATATATTTATATGTCATCATATAAAAAAATCGGTCAATACGCCGATTTTAGTCATCCTTTCGACGGAATATTCAGTTTCTTCAAAGTCAATTCTCTTATTTTTGTCCGCAACCTCTGTATGATTGCGGTGACAGTCTGCTTCACGCTGTTTGGAAGCAGTTACGGAGAGTTAGTGTTGGCAGTCAACGCCTGTATAATGCAGTTTTTCACTTTCTTCTCCTATTTTATGGACGGATTCGCGTTTGCTGGAGAGGCGATAGTAGGAAAGACGGAGGGAGCGCGTCAGATGGAAGAGCAACGTCGCACCATACAGAGATTATTCAATATTGGTATTGCGATGGCTATAACATTCGCTGTCATATATGGAGTGGGGTTGACACCGATTGTATCATTGCTCACTGATGACGTCGCGGTGAGAGAGACGTCAAAAGAATTGAGATTATATGCGATGTTGATACCTATAATGTCGTTTGCTGCGTTTTTATGGGATGGAATCTACGTCGGCAAACTGATGTCGAAGCACATGAGCATCTCTTTGTTGTTGGCTGCCACAGTCTTCTTCACCATCTACAACACGATGTCAGAAACATTTGGTTCGGATGTCTTGTGGATAGCATTCCTGTCTTATGCCGCGACGCGAGGTTTGTATCAGACGGTGGTGTATTACAAAAATGCAACGGTTTAAAAATCAAATTTTATTCCACCGTGGAACAAACCTTGTGCACTAAGCTCCAATGTTTCAAAGTACCCTCTAAATTTTCCGCCTCCGAATTCTAATCCAAGAAGTGCTGCACATGGTGTAGGACAAGCCCTTGTGTCTTTTCCCTCGATCGGATTTTTAGAAAATTCTAAGTCTAAACCTATGCCATAACGCTGGTAAATAGCGAAATGTTCTCTGCTTAACCATGTGAGTTTCACTTGTGGTGCGAATATCAGATGGTTGTAAGTGGTTGTGCCACACTCTTTTTGCCATGAATCATATTTCTTCATATATCCTTCAAGCATTTCTTCATCATGCTTCTGGGTAAAATGATCAACATTCGCGTTGAATATATCTGTCGAAAAAACAGAGTTAGTTTTATTCTTCTGCCATGTGATGTCCATACCTAATTTCACCCTTCTATGTAGTTTATAGTAGTAATGAACATTGTAGGCAGGAGTATAAGAATATTTTTTATCAATGGGAGTATAATCATCATCACAACCCCAGCCTGGATAGTTCAATAAATTTGTGAAGGTCATCCAACCAATGCCGACACCGATTTCATGCTTTGTCTCAGGGTTGTAGAACTCTCTGAATTTTTTCGCTCCACTATATCCTTTTGCTAGAAGCGACGTCGCACAAAAAAGCAGCGTAAGGAATACAATAATCTTTTTCACACTAAATATTGTTAAGATGTAAATTATTTCAATCGTCTGCAAATAAAAAAAATAAAAAATAAGGAGAAAACTGGATATAGTATTTATCTTCTTGTCAACTATAAATTCCATATTATGCACAAATGTGCATAAAGTGAGCAAAAAGACGATATTTAAAACATAATGATAATTTAAATTTTGTTTTTGTTAGCACAATGAAAGAAATTTTTTAAAAAATGTAACATTTTGTTTGTGAAATACAAATCCTTTTTTACCTTTGCAGTGAGATTAATTACGAACGAATAAAGAACATAAAACGAAAGGAGGTATTATGGAGACACTTATCAAACACAAGGATGCCGTCAACTTATGGATGGAGAGATTTGGTGTCAAGTTTGGGATCTACAAACACGGGGTATTCAACGAACAGTTGTTCCCATTTGACTCAGTGCCACGCGTAATCTCTCATGACGAATGGACTGTTTTGGAAAAAGGACTTATTCAGAGATCTGATGCACTTAACGCTTTTCTTCGAGATATTTACAAAGAGAAGAAGATTGTGAAAGACGGAATCATTCCTGCTGAGTTTGTTTATTCTTCAAAAGGTTATTTTGTTGAGTGTGAAGGTATTACCCCAGCAAAAGGAATCTTTGCACATATTGCTGGTATTGATTTGGTTCAGGCAAAAGATGGCACGTGGTACATCTTGGAAGACAACTTAAGAATCCCGTCGGGAGCTTCTTATCCTATGATTGCAAGAAACATCACAAGGAAAGTGAGCCCGGAGACATTTGCCAACAATCATGTGGCAGACAACCGTAATTATTCGGAATTGCTCAAGGAGACGATGGATTATGTCAATGATGGTCGTGGAATCAATGTCATCCTTACACCAGGAAGATATAACTCTGCTTTCTTTGAACATTCTTATCTGGCAGAAAAGTCTGGTGCGGTGCTCGCATATCCTGGTGATCTGATTGTTGAGGATGATATGGTTTTCTACAAGGATATATCTGGCAACAAAGAAAGAGTTGGTGCTGTATATCGTAGAGTTTCTGACGAATATATGGATCCACTTACTTTTGAGGAATCTTCTATGCTGGGTGTGCCAAACATAATGCAGATCTATGCGAAGGGGAATGTGGCAATCGTAAATGGAATCGGCAATGGCGTCGCTGATGACAAGGGCATCTATTATTTCGTACCTAAAATGATCAAGTATTATCTTGGTGAAGAACCAATCCTTAAAAATGCGCCGACTTATTTGCCTTATTTTGAGGAAGATAAGAAGTATGTGCTAGAAAACCTCAGCAGTCTTGTGATCAAGGATGTGAGCGAGGCTGGTGGATATGGAGTGGTGTTTGGCAGGGATTTGGACGAGTCGCACTTGAAAGAAATGTATGATCTTGTAGACAATGAACCACGAAGATGGATTGCTCAGGAGGTGATAGACTTTAAGGATCTTGAAATCATCGAAGACGGGAAATATGTCGAAAGAAAGGCTGATTTGAGAGCTTTTGTTCTTACTGGTAAGGAGACGAAGGTATGGAAAAGTGGCCTTACTCGTTTCTCACGAAATCCGAACTCATTTGTCGTAAACTCTTCTCAGGGTGGTGGATTCAAGGACACTTGGGTAATGGAAGAATAAAATGGGAGTTGATCTGGGTCTGAGTGCTTGGTATGCTCCTAGTTATTATTAATCACATCTACGAACTAAATATATAATCATGAACGCAAAAACTATATCTGCAGCAAAGGCTAACAAACTATTTTGGCTTGGTCGATACGCAGAACGAACTTATCTCAACCTTCACTTTCTTCGTGCTTGCTACGACAAGATGATAGATGGTGACAGTGACGCATACAATGAGTATTGCGACAATCTCAGTCTGGATGCGGATTTCAACTCGTCTTCAAATTTTGTGAAGAGTTTTCTTTATGACAAACAGAATCCGTTCAGCATCTCTGCCGAACTTGAATTTGCCAACGATAATGCGATGGTGTTGCGTGAGGAGATCACGTCAGAGACGCTTGGATACATTCAGATGTCTTTAGCTCACATCAATTCTTTAGCTAAAAGCAATGAGACTCATATCACTGAGCTTCAGCCTATTACGGATAAACTGCTTTCAATGTGGGGGTCGATCGAGGAGAGAGTTCTCAACGATTATGCTTTGGCTATCCTGATGGCAGGAAAGATGATTGAGCAAATTGATATCCGTGTGAGGTTTGATTATCCATTCGACAGGGTTGAGTTGCTTTATGAAAGATTAAAGACTCATTTGAGATATGTGCCTTATATTTATGATGTTGAGGCAGTCGAGCAGATCGACAAGATGCTTACAGCAAAAGAATATAGTCACGAGTCTTTTTATAAGAACAGGTTGCTTTCTCTGCTCAACTCGATAGTAAGCACGAATTGATTGCTAAATATCCTATTCATATCATATCCTAATGCACAGACAGGTGTTGTTTTCGGGCAAAACAGTTTCCTCTCTGTGTTTTTAAAAGAAATCGGCGATGAAACGTTATCAATTTACATACCAGACAAGCATTACCTTCGACAGTAAGGTTTCGGATCACCATTTTAAGCTTCGATGTTTGCCATACAAGTGCGGATTCCAAGAAATAGAAGAAGAGGATTTCTCTGTGTCTCCGTGCAAGAATATAATGAGGTCGACGGATGTCTTTGGAAATGAACTTATTTATGGAAACACTTGTGAGCCACACAAGTCGTTCACTTTTGCATCAAGAGGTATAGTTTTGTTGTCACAACATCTTATCGTAGAAGAGTCTAACTATATTTTCCGTCTTCCTACATTATTGACTGAAGCCAATGATGAAATGGTCAGATTTGCCGATGAAGTCTGTTCGTTTGAAAACAACATAGTCAAAGATACTCTTTCTCTTATTGACGCTCTTCATGAGAGAATGAAGTATGAATCTTGCTCCACCACTATAAAGACATCTGCCATAGAGGCATTCACGCAGGGGAAAGGGGTATGCCAGGATTTTTCCAACGTCATCTTAGCTATTCTTAGAAGCAAGGGGATCGCTTGCAGGTACATCTCTGGATTCATACCTGGTGAGGGAGAGAGTCATGCGTGGATTGAGGTTAACGATAACGGAATATGGTACGCAATCGATCCGACTCGTAAACTGCTTATAGAAAGTGATTACCTAAAAATAGCTCAGGGTCGGGATTTCAACGACTGCACAATGGAAAGAGGTGTGTTTGTCGGATCTGGCGCACAACATAAACTTGTACATATCACAATGGCTGAAATATAGAGGAGGTATAAAAAATGATTAAGGAGGTTTTCTCTTCTGAATTGCCCATAGACGAACGTCTGACAATAAAGAAGAACATAATCAAGGGTGGCAAAAGTGAAAAACGATTCTGCATTGTCACAGGAACACATGGAGATGAATTGGAGGGACAGTATGTATGTTTTCTCCTGTCTCAGTTTTTGCAGGAACATATAGACGAGGTGGATGGTGAGATTGATATTTATCCTGCGTTAAACCCACTTGGAATTGACAGTATTACACGTGGCATCCCAAATTTTGATCTTGACATGAACAGAATCTTCCCGGGAGATCCACGTGGAGCGATGGCTGAGACTGCAGCTAATGCAATCTACAATGATCTGCTTGGCGCGGAAATGGTGATAGATATCCATGCGTCGAACATTTTTCTAAGAGAGATTCCGCAGGTAAGAATAAATGTGAAAAATGCCGATTTACTTGTGCCATACGGGAAGGAACTCAATGTTGATTTTATATGGATTCATGAGGCTGCCACTGTGCTTGAAAGCACGCTTGCTCATTCTCTCAACTCTGCTGGCACTCCTTGTCTGGTAGTGGAAATGGGTGTCGGTATGAGGATAACAAGACATTATGGAGTGGAACTTATGAACGGAATTCTTCAGCTTCTCAAATCTCTTGGATTTTATAAAGGCGACGTTGATGTCGAGTCCAAAGAACAATTTGTTAGCACACAGGGAGAGGTAGAGTTCCTTAATGCCGGATGTTCCGGAATATTCATTCCGTCGATTGATAATAATCAATGGATGAAAAAAGGAGAAGAGATAGGAAAAATAGTGAGTGCTCTTGAAGGAAAGGTGTTGGAGACGGTGGTCAGCCCATCTGATGGACTTGTGTTTACTTTACGTGCATATCCGATCGTTTACGAAGGTTCGTTGATGGCGCGAATATTCAAAAAGAACTGACATATGGAAAAGAAGATAATATACAGAATGAGTTCTCCTTATAGAGACGAATTTCGAATAACAGGATATGAGTTTGGAGATGGAGAAAAGACAGTTGCCATTATAGGAGCAATGCGTGGCGACGAGATACAACAGCAATATGTCTGTGCTCAGATTGTAAAAAGGTTGATCAAGATTGAGAAGGATGGTAGGATTGACAAAGGGTGTAAAATTCTTGTGATTCCAAATGCCAACCCGTTTTCAATGAACCTTGAAAAGAGATTCTGGTCGATGGACAACACGGATATCAACCGTATGTTTCCTGGCTACGACAAGGGTGAGACCACACAAAGAATTGCGGCTGCATTGTTTGATACATTGAAAAACTATACATACGGAATACAGTTGGCAAGTTTTTACATGCCTGGAGAGTTTGTACCTCATGTGAGGATGTTGGATACAGGTTATCAGGACACAGCGGATGCCAGGTTTTTTGAACTACCTTACATTTATGTGAGAAAACCGCGTCCTTATGATAGCACAATGCTCAACTATAACTGGCAGATCTGGAACACTTTTGCTTTTTCGATCTATTCGGGCCTTACTAATCAGCTTAATACTGATTTGGCGGAGGAAACTATTCATGCTATTTTCAGATTCATGAACAGTAAAAGGATCGTTAATGATTTGCAACGACATGGGTATGTTTCAGAAATTGTCACAGATGACAACCATGTTGTGGTGCGGAGCAAGAAGGCTGGAATATATACAAAACTTGTTTCTGCGAACCATGCTGTGGAAAAAGGAGATTTGTTGGCGAGAATAATAGATCCATACAACGGAGATACGCTTGATGAGATTTTATCCCCATGCAAAGGTATTGTGTTCTTTGCTCACTACCGTCCGTTGGTGTTGGAGGACACTATAATATTTAGAATAATTGAAGTAAAAGATACCCCTTAATTTCCAGTTGTGTGCTGGTAAATAAGCACATATAAATAGTTCATTGATGACATTTCATTGCTATTTCTTGCGTCGTGGTTACCGTGTTGGTAATCACGATGTTTTTTGTTGTCTTTTATTCCACTATCTTTGCGGAAAATAAAAGGTGTTATGGCAAAAGATAGTTATAAAATTGAAAATGAGGCATTCCTTGCGGAGATTGCGAAGAATCCAGAAGTGAAAGCTCTTCCTAAAGGAGTCTTTTATAAAGTGCTTGTGACGGGAGACGGGAAGACAGCTCAAACAGCTGCTGTGGTATCGGTCTACTATCGTGGGTCATTGATTAACGGTAAAGTGTTCGATGATAATACAAAACAGGGTTATGCGGATGCTTTCCGTTTGCGTGAACTGATCACTGGCTGGCAGATTGCCATTCCTAAGATGCATGAAGGAGACAAGTGGGAGATTTATATTCCGTCGGAACTGGGCTATGGAAAACGAGGATGTCCGCCAGATATTCCTGGAAATTCAACTTTGATTTTTGAGATTGAACTTGTAAAAGTGAATTAGTTTGACTTGAAGATTGTGAAATTTTTGAATATAAACCAAATATCATTAGTGTCCCTCTACGGGACTCTAATGACATCAGGATTCAAAAAACGTACATTATTATGGCTTGATCAATTCATTCTACATAAATTTTTCGCATTCCAAGGCTTGTTGTTAAATGTTTATAATGCAGGTGAGATCGCTGCGATCCACTTGTCAATACGCTCAGCAGTCTTATACTCTTCATTGTCGTTGTCGAGAGCAAGACCGACAAATTGACCTTCAATTACAGCTTCTGAATCATCGAATGTATAATCCGAAGCATCTACCGCACCTACAATATTCGCACCACCTGCCTTGGCTGTGTTATAGATTTCTGCCATGCCTCCACAAAAAGTGTCGGAATAGCTTGATGAATCACCGCATCCGAAAATCGCAACGGTTTTGCCGTTTAGATTGCTGCCTTTAAGAGCCTTAAGACCATCATACCAGTCGTCCTGAATTTCTCCGCTTCCCCATGTGCTTGTGCCGAGGATAAGATTTTCATTCTCAGCAACTATATCCGCTGAAAGTTTAGACGCTGAGATTGCCTCAGTACCCAATTTTGATGCTATTTCATTAGCAATTCCTTCGCATGTTCCTGTTGAACTGCCGTAAACTACAATAGTCTTTTTCATTTTATCTAAATTTAATAAATACTCAATTATGCATACTCTTTCAATTGACGCTGTTTCTTTTCACAGAAACGCTCACATTGGCAGCATATATCATATCCGAGTAGAGCTCCAATGATAAAGTCTTCCTCAGGAGTAAGTTGAGATAATGGCTTGTCTACTATCATACGGATAACGTCAAGACATTGTTTTCTTCCGAAGTATATATTGATAGTCGCATTACCTGCTTTCTGTATGATGTATTCTATATTCTGATGCTGCAAACGAGTTTTGGCAAATTCCTCATATTTGGCATTACATGTGAAGAGAACCATTTGTCTCACACCTTTTTGATATTCGTAGATATGGTTCAAAAGCACCTTCATATCAAGAGCCTGGCGTACATTGTTAAGTTGTTCTGTTGACATAGAAAATATTGTTTGTTATTGTTTGACAATGCAAAATTAGAGGAGGATAACAGAATACCCAATACCTAAAACAGGTGATTTACAGCTCTTTTTACTGATTTCTAAATCGATACCGATGTTCGGGTATGAACATCATATTGTCGCTGCTTTAGGTTCTGTATTTTCTGTTTTATTTGTATTTGTCAGCGGACTTCTCCTTTCTCTTATCTTGATATCTGGTTATATCATCTATAGAAGAGGAAGATGTTGTAAATCTAATCCCAGATAAATAACATGAAACTTGATATTTTGTAATCGCATGATAATTCGGTAGGATAAGAAAAGAATGCAGATTTTATTATGAATGTTCGTATGTCTTCATCGTAATTTTAGAAGGATTAAAGGAATGTAATGAATGATGAGGTTTCAAACGATATTATAAATATAACTATTCTTTATAAAATAGGAGTTTGATAATTGTGTATTTGGTTGCTCCTCCATTCAGTTGCACAACTCGCAAAAAAATCGTTACTTTGCACAAATATAGAATGAAATTTAGAAAACATGAAGTTTGATCTTCAATATACTGATCCGAATAGCAAAGCACGTGCTGGTGTGATCACTACTGACCACGGCACTATCGAGACTCCAATCTTTATGCCGGTAGGTACGCTTGGCTCTGTAAAGGGTGTACATACTCGTGAACTGCGTGATGATATCAAGGCACAGATTATTTTGGGCAACACTTATCATCTTTACCTCCGTCCCGGACTTGATGTGCTTCGTAAAGCAGGTGGTTTGCATAAGTTTAATGGATGGGATCGTCCGATCCTTACAGACAGTGGCGGATTTCAAGTGTTTTCTCTTTCTGGACAAAGAAAGTTGACGGAGGAAGGTTGTATTTTCCGTTCACATATAGATGGCTCTAAACATATTTTCACTCCAGAAAATGTGGTCGACACGCAGCGTGTGATAGGTGCGGATATTATTATGGCTCTCGACGAATGTACGCCGGGCACAGCCGACTACAACTATGCAAAGAAGAGTCTTGACATGACATTGCGTTGGCTCGACCGTGGACTTAAACATTTTGATGAGACGGAGCCTCTATATGGCTATAGCCAGACATTCTTTCCGATTGTGCAGGGTTGTACCTATAAAGACTTGCGTGAAAAAGCGGCTGAAACGGTGGCATCTAAAAACCGTGAAGGTTATGCGATAGGTGGTCTTGCTGTAGGTGAGCCGGCTGAGGTCATGTATGAGATGATTGAGGTGGTCAACAAGATTCTGCCAACAGACAAGCCTCGCTACTTGATGGGTGTGGGAACTCCTACCAATCTGCTTGAAGCGATAGAGCGTGGAGTGGATATGTTCGATTGTGTGATGCCTACAAGAAATGGCCGTAATGGATGGCTGTTTACTGCTAACGGCACTATGAATATGAAAAACCAAAAGTGGAAGGATGACTTTACCCCACTTGATCCAGAAAGCGATTGCTTCGTTGATCAGGTCTACACGAAGGCATATCTCCGTCACCTGTTTGTGAGTGATGAACTTTTGGCTATGCAAATCGCGTCTATCCATAATCTTGCTTTTTATCTACGTCTTGTGAAAATGGCACGCCAACATATTATAGCTGGTGATTTCTCTACGTGGAAAGCGGAAATGGTGAAGAAATTGAGTGTCAGACTATAAAAAGAGAAGATTATGAGTAATTTACCTTTTGTCTCGTCACCATGGCTAAAAAAGCTTGACCTCTATATCATCAAGAAAGTTCTTGGCGCATATTTTTTGATGATTGTCCTACTTGTCAGTGTGGCTATTGTGTTTGATATTTCTGAGAAGATAGACACTCTTGCCGACGCTACTATGAAAGAGATAATTTTTGATTACTACCTTAATTTTGCATGGTATTTCTCAAATTTGCTTTCTCCATTGATCACTTTTATCGCCGTTATTTTTATAACTTCCCAACTTGCTAATAATTCGGAGATTATCGCTACGTTTGCGTCTGGAATCAGTTTCCATAGAGTGATGGTGCCATACTGGATCTCTGCGGCTGTGATTGCGGTAATGACCTATATCTTGTCAAGTTTCGTCATTCCCCCGGCTAATGAGGTGCGACTTGATTTTTTGGCGAAATATAAGAATGCGTATAAACGAGAGACAAATGCCACTAACGTGCAGCTTGAGGTGGAAAAAGGTGTGATCCTTTATATCGGAACGTATGAAAAGAGTTTGAAGCGTGCCTATAGGATGACGTTGGAGAAGTTTGATGGCAAGACGCTTGTTTCCCGCACTACTGCTCAGTTTGCCGACTACGATACTCTTGGACATTTTGAACTTCGTAAATGGGTGACTCGTGATTTCGTAGGTATGCAGGAGACTATGACTTCTGGAGAACGAAAAGATACCACATTGAATGTGGACACCGAGGATTTCTTCGTCTATCGAGAGATGCAGCAACAGATGACCAATGCTCAGCTTGAACGCTATATAGAGAAGCAGCGTAGTCGTGGAGTGGGAAGTATCCAGGAGTTTGAGATTGAATATGAGAAACGACATTCACAGCCGTTCGCCGCTTTTATCCTTACCACTATAGGATTTGCATTGGCAAGCAAGAAGGTAAAAGGAGGTATGGGTATGAACCTTGGTATAGGTTTGGCATTGAGCTTTTCATATATTTTGTTTGATACTATTTCAGCCACATTTGCGATAAGTGGAGGATTGAGCCCACGAATAGCAGTGTGGATTCCGAATTTCTTATTCTTGCTTATTGCAATTTTCTTGTATAGGCGGGCTCCTAAGTGATGCACAATCTATAAATGTAGATGTATTTGCGTATGAAAGAGAAGATAACAGAGCTTGAAAACAGACGAGAGAAGGCACTATTGTGTGGCGGTGAGGCTGCGGTCGATAAACGTCATGCCAAGGGATTGCTGACGGCTCGTGAGAGAATCGCGTTATTGGTTGACGAGGGTTCATTTCGCGAGACTGATATGTTTGTACATAAAGACGGTGATGATGCACCGGGAGACGGGGTGATCTGTGGAGTCGCTAAAATAGGCGGCAAAAACGTATGTGTGTTTGCACAGGATTTCACGGTGCTCGGAGGAAGCCTTGGATTACGTCATGCGAGAAAAATCACTAAAATACAGGATTTGGCGGCAAAAATGCGTTGCCCTATAATCGGCATCAATGATTCTGGTGGTGCTCGTATTCAGGATGGTGTGGATTCATTATGTGGATATGGGGAGATATTCTATCGTAACACTTTGTTGTCTGGTCTTGTGCCTCAGATATCAGTTGTTATGGGGCCGTGTGCAGGTGGTGCTGCCTATTCTCCTGCTTTGACTGATTTCGTTTTCATGGTAGATGGCATTTCAAAGATGTTCCTTACTGGTCCAACTGTTGTTGAGACGGTGATGGGGGAGACTATATCACAAGAAGATTTAGGAGGTGCGAAAGTCCATGCTGAAAAGGCCGGTACAGCCCATTTCTTCGCTGAAAACGAGAAAGAATGTCTTGCTCAGGTAAGACGACTACTTGACTATCTCCCACAAAGTGCGGATGTGATGCTAGAGTCGAAAAAGTCGGTGGAATCGCCAAAAAATATGTCCATTGAGTCGATTCTTCCATCTGATGGTAAAGAACCGTATGATGTGCGTGGAATAGTGAAATGTTTGGCTGACGAAGATTCATTCTTTGAGGTGCATGAGTTGTTTGCTCCTAATATTGTATGTGGATTTGTGAGGATGGACGGAGCGACGGTGGGCATTGTGGCAAACCAGCCAAATTATCTTGCTGGAGCATTGGATGCTGATGCTGCCGACAAGGCATCAAGATTCATCCGTTTCTGCGACTCTTTTAATATTCCATTGTTGACGTTGATGGATGTGCCTGGATGTCTTCCTGGTGTGGAAGGTGAACATTCCGGAGCTGTGCGTCATGGTGCAAAACTTTTCTATGCTTATGCTGAGGCTACAATTCCTATGGTTACAGTGGTGCTTAGAAAAGCATACGGAGGCGGTTATGTGTCGTTGGGAAGCCGACATATCGGAGCCGATTATGTTTTCTGTCTTCCTACCGCTGAGATTGCTGTGATGGGACCAGAGAGCGCGGTCTCTGTGCTATATCACAAAGAGATTAAATCTATTGTTGAGAATGGCGGTGACGTAGAGTCGTTCAAAAAAGAGAAGGCTGAGGAGTACCGTCGTGAATATGCTAATCCATATGAGGCGGGAGCTAAAGGTTATATCGACGATGTTGTGAATCCAAAGGATGTACGTGGACGTGTGATTGATGCTTTTGCGTCATTGAGGGGCAAAAAGGTGGATCGTCCACATAAAAAGCACGGATTAATACCAGCATAAATTCACTTGAAGTGTATGAAACAGATAGAAATAGAGATCGACGGAATTAATTACAAGACATTTGTTCGCGACAATGTGGAAATCACATTGGACGTGGAGACAATCACATGTGACAGTCCGGTCGAAATCGCTCGCAAGAAAAATAAAAAAAGATCGCCCATGCGCAGATCAGAAATCTTCCCTCCCATTGCAGGAAAGATTGTCGATCTCATCCCCGTCGGCAAAAAGATAAAGAAGGGCGACGTGGTGGCTACCATTGAGGCGATGAAGATGTACAACAGAATCTTTTCTCCTGTAAGTGGGATTGTGAAGTCAGTGAATTATTCTGTTGGTGACAATGCGGTCCGTTCCACATCTCTTGTCATCATTGAAAAAAATTAACGATTACATTGTAGGTGCAGACCTCGTGTCTGCCCATTGCAATAATATATAAAATCAGACATTTCATCAGACAAGCTCTATGAAAAATTTACTTAGTATTATATTGTTATTTAATTGGTTTGTTATGACGGCACAAGTGAATGAGAATGAATTGATCAAGAAGTGGACAGTGTTTGACACTCCTCACCAGACATTGAAATTTTCCCAATATCCTACATCTGAATATCTTCAGGCTATGCGTCTTGCTATGAAGGAACATAACAAGGAGATCGATAAGATAAAGAATAATCCGGAACCTCCTACATTTGACAATACGATTGTGGCTTTGGAGAACTCTGGCGAAATGTTGTCGAATATCCAATATTGTTTCTATAACTTGTTGAGTGCAGAAACCAACGATGAAATGGACAATATTGCAGGTGAAATCTCTCCTGAGGAGACTGAACACAACAACGTCATCTATCAGGATACTATCCTTTTCGCGCGTGTTAAAGCTGTATATGATAAGAAAGAGTCTCTTAATCTTTCCATAGAGGAGAAAAAACTGCTTGAGGATACATACGAGTCATTTGAAAACATGGGAGCCACTCTTCCTGCAGACAAGCAGAAGGAGTTTTCTGAACTTAGCAAACAGCTTTCTGCACTTACATTACAGTTTCAGCAGAATGTGTTGAAATCCACAAATGAGTATAAACTGAAGGTTGCTGATGCGTCACAATTGAGTGGCTTGCCTCAGGCAATTCTAGATGCTGCGAAAGAAGAGGCGAAGAATGAAAAATTCGACGGCTACGTCTTTACATTGAAAGCACCGTCGTATGTGCCATTCATGAAATATGCAGACAACCGTGAATTAAGAAAAACCATTTATTTGGCCTATAATTCACGTTCCACATCAGGAGACAACAACAATATTGAAGTTCTTAGAAAAATCACTGAGACACGCCTTAAAATAGCGAATCTGCTGGGTTATAAGTGTCATGCCGACAAGATATTGCGTCATCGTATGGCGGAGAAGAAGGAAAACGTCTATAATCTGTTGGATGAGCTTCTTGCTGCGTATAAGCCGACGGCGTTGAAGGAGGTTGAGGCTGTGAAGAAATTTGCCGCTTCTTATTCTATTCCAGTGGCACAGTCGGATTTCCTGCCTTGGGATTGGAGCTATTATTCGGAAAAATTGCGTGAGAAGGAGTATGCCATCAACGATGAGCAGATCAAACCATATCTTGAACTTGAGAATGTGAAGAAAGGAGTGTTTGGTTTGGCGACGCGATTGTATGGATTGCAGTTTGTGAAGAACGACAAGATAGAGGTTTATCATCCAGAAGTTGAGGCTTATGACGTGATCGACAAGGATGGCAAGTATCTTGCTGTGTTATATACTGATTTCCATCCACGTGAAGGAAAGAGTGGAGGAGCATGGATGACAGAGTTCAAGCCTCAATGGATTGAGAAAGACGGTACAAATTCCCGTCCTCATATATCAATTGTGATGAATTTCACTCGTCCTACTGAAAATGAGCCATCTTTATTGACATTTGATGAGCTTACAACATTCCTTCATGAGTTTGGACATTCAATTCACGGAATGGTGGCAAACTCTCGTTTCGCCTCATTGTCTGGCACAAACGTCTACAGGGATTTTGTGGAGTTGCCATCACAGTTGATGGAAAACTGGGCTTTGGAAAAAGAGTATCTTGATTCGTTCGCGAAACATTATAAGACAGGTGAGAAGATTCCTGCTGAGTTGATTGAGAAGATTCGTCGTGCTGCCAATTTCAACACCGGTTACTTCACATTGCGACAGTTGTCGTTCGGATATCTAGACATGGCATGGCACACACTTGAAACTCCATACACAGGAGATGTGAAGCAGTTTGAGGAGACCGCATGGGCAAAAACACAGTTGTTGAACTCAGTACCGTCATCATTGATGAGCGCTAATTTCACGCATATTTTCTCAGGTGGTTATTCTGCAGGTTACTATGGCTACAAATGGGCAGAAGTGCTTGACGCAGACGCGTTTGCAGTGTTCAAGGAAGAGGGAATCTTCAATCAGCAGACAGCAGAGAGATTCCGTCGTGAAGTGTTGGAGAAGGGCGGCAGCGAGCATCCGATGACTCTGTATAAGAGATTCCGTGGTCAGGAGCCAACTATTGATGCTTTGTTGAAGAGGAACGGCATTAAATAAATGCTGAAAATGTAAAAGGTAGAGACGCCGCATCGCGACGTCTCTTTTTTATTTGTTCAAGTGAGTCCATTCTCACAATTCAAGGTTATATAACGAATCCTATGCGGCTCTGTATTCTGTCGGAGTCTTTCCTGTTTTACGTTTGAAGAAGCGTACGAAATGTTGAGGATAGCCAAAGCCAAGATGATCGGACACCTGTGCGATGCTTAACGTTTGGTTGTTAAGTAGTTCTTTAGCTTTTTGTATTATCTTGTCTGCGATAAAATCTTGTGCCGTTTTGCCTGTTTCCACTTTTACCAGCTCACCAAAGTAACCAGCTGAAAGGTTGCATTGTTCAGCGAAATAAGCCACTGTTGGAATACCGTTAGTTTCTGCCTTTTCGGTCAGATAATCGTCCAAAAGCGACTCGAAACGCTGCACCGTCGCATGGTTGATTTCCTCACGAGTGATGAACTGACGGTCGTAGAATCGTAGACAGTAGTTGAGTAGTAGTTCGATGTTCGACACGATCAATTCACGACTGTGCTTGTCGATGGCATGGTGGAGTTCCTGACTTATCATATCCAAAACACTTCGAAAAATCTCGATTTCGGCGGTAGATAGATGCAGAGCCTCGTTGCTCGAATAGGAGAAAAATTCGTAGCGTGACATCTGTCGTCCCAACTGCGTACGGGCAAGAAAGTCGGGGTGAAAGACCAGTGCCGTCCATTTGGGCATTGTAACGTCAGGGTTTGGCTCCACGTGGATAGTCTGTCCGGGTGCGAACGAAGTGACGGTCATTTCGTCGAAGTCGTATTTGGTGCGGCCGTAAGAGAGTTTGCAACCCTTGTTTTCCTTCAAGAACAGTGCGTACACGCCATAGTGAACCATACATTCGTCGAGCGTTTGTTCTTTGTTGAATCGCACTACGCTTACCAATGGGTGAAGTGTCTCAAAACCGTAAAAGTCGTTGAATTGCTGAACTGTATCGAAATGTATCTCTTTCATTTTCTTTTGCTTTTTGCAAATATATTGATTTTCCGACAGCAAATAGATAAACATGTTTCGGGAAAAAATACCTGAATTTTGGGCAATTTATTCAAAAGAGTGTAATTTTGTGCGAAACAGAAAAGTACGAGCGACAGAGAACGCTTGACTGTCAATTTTTAGTAAATCGCTGATTTATGGTATTATGACAATAAATACGTTTTACATTCTTCTGCTTGCCACTGTGGTTGGCGAGTTTTTGGTGCCGTTTATACTGAAATTCTTCTATAAAAATTATGATTGGCGAAAAACGGCAATGAGTGTGCTCGGATGCCCCGAAAGTCCAGTGCGACATATATATAGGTTGTGGCTTTTGTGGCTTGGTGTTGTACTGACATACACGGCGTTTGTCTATTATGAGGCGGCAAAGCCAATCTCGCCAACGCTTGCATCGATAGAATTTGTAGAAATACTGGCATTTGCTATTGGTGCGGGTGTACTCTCTGGACTATTCAGTGTAAACGAGCAGAAAGATAGTTTGACACTTTCGGCAAAAATCCATGGTGTTGGTGCTGCTATTGGATTTATGTTGCTCTTGTTTTTCCCGCTGACTAACAGTATCTTGGAACTGAAATGCGGAAACACAACCGTTGGTTTTGTTAAAATGGGAGCGTTCCTGCTAGCACTCACTTCATTTATCTTCTTTGTAATGAGCGACAAAGAACGATTCCGCAACACATTTATCAACAATGAAGGTCTTTGGGAACAAGCGGCATTGTTTTTTATGTATGTACCGTTTGTGGTTGATACCACAATGAAGTTGTGGTAGACAAATTGAGGAAGAATTACCATTATTTTGGGTTCTGCTTCGAAGAGACGAAAAATCCTCCATGTCACCAACGATATGGAGGATTTTTATAATTATATAAGAACTTAATTCATCACTACGTAGAGCATCATTATCATAATAAAGCCAATGGCAAAATCGTTGATGCTGAGATATTACTTTGCAGGTTCCCATTTGCAGCGGACGGGCGATACTATCGCACCCTCTTTTTTCAGTTCGGTGAAAGCCTTGTCCACTTCTTTGCGGTCGATACCTGTGATTTCTGCAATCTTGCCAGCGTTGACGGGTGCACCGAACTCACGCATAGCCTGTAATACTTTTTCTTTCATAATGCATTAGATACATTTTTATTTTGTGTAATACAGACTATTATCGGTTTCCAACAAAATCCTGTAATTCATTTTTACCTGCGTAGTTGAGCAGACGTCCGCTTTTGATATTGATTTCGGGATAGGCCGCTTTCAAGTCGCTGACAGACTTGTCAATAGTGCTACCTCCACTGGTAGCGTACAGATATACGGTTTTGCCCTTGAAATCATAGCTCTCGAAGAATGTGTTGATAATGGTCGGAGCAGTATACCACCAAATAGGGAACCCAACATAAATTGTCTGATAGTCGGACATGTTAGTAAGTTTATCGGTGATGGCTGGGCGAGATTTTTTGTCTGCCATCTCTACAGACGAACGTGATTTCTTATCATGCCAGTTGAGGTCTGCATTGGTGTAGGCTTGTGCTGGCTTAATCTCGTGAAGGTCTGCGTTGACAACCGCAGCAAGTTCGGTAGCCACTTTCTTGGTTGTGCCTGTAGCTGAAAAATAAGCTACAAGTGTCTTGTTTTGTGCTGATATTGTACTCATAATCAGGAAACTGAAAAGTGTTAATACTATCTGTTTCATTTCGTTAGAAAATAAAGATTATTTCAAGTTTTCGCTGAAGAAATTCTCGATTCGCTTCCAAGGAATCACACCAGCACGGTTATCATAAAGGTCGCAGTGGACAGCACCATGGATAATCATCAATTCTTTGTTGCCCACCTTTGCACTTTTACCATCTTCTGGTTTCACGCCTGTCATCTTTTCAAAAGCATATTCGCTGAAATAACGGCTGTGAGCCTTCTCGCCGTGGACGAGCAAAACGGGCGTTTCAATCTCGTTGGCGAAACAAAGCAGATTTTGGTTGAGAAACGACTGACAACCAATAATATTCCAACCATCGTTCGAGTTGCCACTACGTTTATGGTAGCCACGAGGTGTTTTATAATAGTCATAATAATCTTTCACAAACCACGGTGCATCGTTGGGTAGGGGGTCAACCACGCCTCCTGCACGCTTGTAACTACCTGTTCGGTAGTCTTCGGTGCGTTGGGCACTAATTGCACGACGTTTTTCCATACGTTGTTCAGGGGTATTTTCGCTGCCGAAATATCCCTCAACAGTTACTTTGCTCATATCGTACATAGTACTTGCCACAGTTGCTTTGATACGTGGATCGATAGCGGTGGCATTGATTGCCATTCCACCCCAACCGCAAATGCCGATGATGCCAATCTTTTCTGCATCAACATCTTCACGATTTGATAGATAATCAACAGCTGCCAGAAAATCTTCGGTGTTAATATCGGGTGAAGCCATACGGCGAGGTTCGCCGCCGCTCTCGCCAGTGAATGATGGGTCGAAGGCAATTGTCAGAAATCCTTGTTCGGCCATTGTTTGTGCATATAGACCTGAAGTTTGCTCTTTTACTGCACCGAACGGACCGCTCACGGCAATGGCGGGCATTGGTTTTGTGGCGTTTTTCGGCACATACAAATCGGCTGCCAGCGTAATGCCGTATCGGTTGTGGAAAGTGATTTTGCTATGGTTCACCTTGTCGCTTTGAGGGAAAACTTTGTCCCATTCCTGTGTGAGTTGCAATTCTTGTGTATTCATTGTCTTGTCGTTTTTTTGTTGAGAGCAGCCAACAAGAGTGGCAATACAAGCGGCTGTTATTATTAATTTCTTCATTTCTAATACGTTTTAATTTTAACTGAGACAAAAATACACTTTATGCAGGTAGACGAAGGTATCTAAAATTCGGAAAGAATTACCTTTTTGTAGGGTTGCAAACTTATAACTCTAAATATAGTGTTATAGATAAAAGAAATGGTCGCATTTATTATTGTTTTATTACCCGTATTGCTCCAGAGCTATGTATTCTGACAATAGGATTGACGTCGTTTTCTGCGAGCTTTTGCAGAGTGTCAATATAAGGTTTTACAATTTCTGACCGACGTTTACCCATCACACGGAACATCTCAGGTGCCTCCATCCTTACCTTTTCATCCTTATCGTGTAGGAGATCAGCAAACAGCGATATGTAATCTTTGTAGGGGTCAGGAGTATTGGTGGCGATATTCTCTGATGCCCAGATGAAACTTAATCTGACGCGTGGATTATCATCCGTCGCCAACTCAAACATCTTTTTCCAATAAGGCTCGACAAGATCAAATCGTGCTCGTCCTATCCTTCCCATCGCATTCATGGCTCTTTCACGTAGCAGATCATCATGAGAGTTTAGGAATGAAGCTATTTTGGCGACGTGGGGGCATATTTCTTCTGGATATTGCAATCCCATCTCGCCAAGCTTCCACAACGCTTTTGCTGTGATCTTTAGCGATTGGTTTTCAAGCAGAGAAGCGATGTAAGGAATGTTCTCCTGCCAAGCATCTTTATTTTTTGTCATAACACCCAGTTTGGTGTATAGATCTTTTTCTTCAAGCATAATATCAAGGTTTTTATATTTTCCCCCTTCGTCGACAAGTCAGAAAGGGATTATTTCTCCCTATTATCTATCACTTCCCAATGTCCTCCCTTGTCTGGACCAACACGACGGATAATGCCTTTAGCTTGAAGATTTTTGATTTGCCTTGCAATGTTTCTTCTATCTATACCTATGATATTTGCCATTTCTTGAGTAGAAATTTCATTATTGTTCTGAATGAGTTCGACAATTTTCTGTGACGTTTTCTGTGACGTTTTCTGGGTAGTATCTTGATTTTCTATGACATTTTTCCCCACAAGTTTTTTGGTACTATTATTCCTAAACTCCTGTTCCATAAAACGTTCCCTCAGGATGGTGGCGGAAATACCTCCCCTTGCTTTCTGGAAGAATATGCTTGATTCATGAAATGGATATTTTGGCAATAAATCCGAGAAGAATACTGTATGGGTTTGTATATTGGTGGTCATAGTGTCGTTATTTATTCCCATGGAGATGCTTTTCTATAACTTGATTCTACTTTTTGTTGTATTTCTTTTACATAAAATCGGTAGTTGCCTTCAATACCTTTGTGTTTTCCTGTGATATAGCGTGTTGTCGTTCCTTTGTCACCATAAAATTCTTGACCTTCCTTATTTTGAATGATTTGTGGGGAAATATTGCCTTCTAGAGCCGACGAATAAAATAATTCCCAACAGCATTTTCTGGGACCAAAGATTATAGAATCGCAAATTTTGTTTTCTTGATTCAGTTTACCTATGCTTCTAATAAGGATTCCACCATAAAAAGAGTCTTCTTCCTTTCCATTATCTACATTGCATTTAAGTGATATGTCTACACCATAATCGTGTAACCACCACATACCAGGTTCGCCATTTTCATTTCGCTTGATAGTCACATCATCTTTATGGTTCTTATTCCAAAAATAGAATTCTATTTCCAATATTCTATAATTGCAAGTCGTTGTTTTAATATGACTATTGAATAAAAGAATCTCAGCAATATCTTCAAATACTTTTTTAATATCATCCTCGGAAGAAGTAGCATTAAGTTTTGATAACAGATCTTTCAGTTTTTCCATAATCATAGATGTTAATGTTTAATTTCATTTTGCTATTAGTTTTGCTTGGTATCTAATTACATTCGATATGCAAAACAAAAAAGGGGGTTCGTGAACAATCATGAACCCCCTCTGTTTAATTCGTTATATTACATACTCTTATAAGTCTTCTCCTTCTGGAGCTTTCTTTCCGTTAGAAACTTCACCCTTGATAGTAAGTTTAGTTTCACCAGCGTTAGACTTTACTGTTATTGTTTTGTTGAATGCACCTGGACGACCTGTAGCATTGTAAGTTGCCTTAACAACACCTGTCTTGCCTGGAGCAACTGGAGTCTTTGTCCACTCTGGAGTAGTGCAGCCACAGCTGGCTTTAACTTCCTGTAATACCAAAGGCGCAGAACCTGTATTTGTGAATTTAAATTCACATGTCACCTTTCCTTTTGACTCTTCAAAAGTGCCAAAATTATGTACTATCTCGTCGAACTTTATACCAGCGCCAGCTGCAAAAGAGACAACTGCCATCAAAGCTGTGCATAAAGTAATAATTAGTCTTTTCATACTATATATATTAAAAAAGTTATACTTGTGAGTTCCTATTGCAAATATAATAGACTTTTGCTCTTGTCGCAAGTGATCAATATAGAAAATAAGCTATTTTATAACATTTTTTATGTTTTGATTTGTGTTGAAACAGTGCTATTTGCCCATTTATGTTGCGAAACATCATCTGTCACAAAACAAAAAAGAGACGCTATTAATAGCGTCTCTCTGATTCGTGGGTGGGCCCAACTGGGCTTGAACCAGTGACCCACGGGTTATGAGTCCGTTGCTCTAACCAACTGAGCTATAGGCCCGAAACCAACTGTAAAAAGTTGATTTTTTGAAATCGAGTGCAAAAGTAAGAAATTTTTGTTTCAAAACAAATTATTCCTTGCTTTTTTTATTATACATTGAATCTGAAATGCATCAAATCTCCGTCCTGGCAAACATATTCTTTTCCTTCAATGGAAATCTTGCCGGCTTCACGACATGCAGCTTCACTTCCAAGTGCTACGAAATCGTCGTATTTGATTACCTCGGCACGAATAAATCCTTTCTCAAAATCTGAGTGGATGATTCCTGCACATTGAGGTGCTTTCGAACCACGGATGAATGTCCATGCTCTCACCTCCTGTACTCCGGCTGTGAAGTATGTCTGAAGATCCAATAGCTTGTAGGCTGACTTGATCAAGCGGACAACACCAGATTCTTTAAGTCCTGCTGCCTCAAGGAACTCCTGACGCTCTTCGAATGTCTCAAGCTCGTTGATGTCTGCTTCTGTTGCAGCTGCCACGATAAGCATCTCTGCGTTCTCGTCTTTGATAGCCTCTTTCACAGCCTCAGTATATTTGTTTCCTGTCACTGCACTTGCTTCGTCGACGTTGCAAACATACATGACTGGCTTGGTAGTAAGAAGATATAGATCTTTTACCAACTCTTTCTCTTCTTTTGTAAGCTCAACCTCTCTTGCAGATCTTCCTTCAAGTAGTTTGGCTCTGTATTTCTCAAGCACCTCACATGTTGCTTTCGCTACCTTGTCACCTCCTGTCTGTGCCTGCTTCTTAAGCTTTGTCAGACGGCTTTCAACTGTTTCAAGGTCTTTTAGCTGAAGCTCTGTGTCGATGATCTCTTTGTCACGCACTGGATCCACACTTCCGTCTACATGTGTGACATTCTCGTTGTCGAAGCAACGCAATACATGTAGGATAGCGTCTGTCTCACGGATGTTTGCCAAAAACTTATTTCCAAGACCTTCTCCCTTGCTTGCTCCCTTCACCAATCCTGCGATGTCTACGATCTCAACTGTAGTAGGGACAACACGCTGCGGGTGAACAAGGTTTTCCAAAGTCACCAAACGATCGTCTGGCACGGTAATGACGCCGACGTTAGGTTCGATAGTACAGAATGGAAAGTTTGCTGCCTGCGCTTTTGCGTTCGACAAGCAGTTGAAAAGAGTCGATTTGCCTACGTTTGGTAAGCCGACAATACCGCATTGAAGTGCCATTTTTATATATCTTTTATAGTTTTCTACATAATTTTTCACAAAAGTAATCAAAATTGTCGATTTGTGAAAATGTGGCGATAATTATAAATTTGCAGCGGATTTTGAATGACTCCGAATATATGATTGCAGGGATGCGTGAATTCTCGTCTCTACGAAATTTAGAATATATGAATATATCAGATCATAAGGTCTTCGTTTTCGACCTCGGCATGGTGCTTGTGAGCCTTTATCGCAAAGAGTGTATAGAGAAATTCCGTCTGCTTGGAATTGAGGATGCGGCGGCTATGATTGGTAATAGTTCGCAAAATGGTCCTTTTGGGGCATTGGAGTATGGATTGATCTCCGTTGAGAAATTCTGCGATGAATTGGCTGTTTTGTCTAATAAAAAGATATCTGGAAGTGATATTGTAGACGCGTGGAATTCCATGATTGGCGAGACTCCCGTCGACCTTCTCAATATGATTTATCGACTTCGCCATGAATATGGGAAGACGGTGTGTATGCTCAGCAACGTCAACCAGCCGCATATCGACAATGTGATGCAGAATCATTTCCGTCAGGTGGAAGGTCGTGACATTTATGATTATTTCGATGCTCTTTATCTTTCACATGAACTTCATCTAAAAAAGCCTGAACCGGAAATTTTTGAGACGGTGGGGCAGAGCATCCACGATAAATTCGGATTCAGCGGCAAGGATATCATCTTTTTCGACGATAGCCAGGATAATGTGAACATGGCGGTCAAGTATGGTTGGGACAGCATCGTCATTGCCAATACTGATGAGACAATGGAGATGCTTAGGGAAATGCTAAATTCAAAATGCTGAATTCAAAATGATAAAAAGAGACGCATGGTAAAAAGAAAAGAGACGCACGTCCGTGCGTCTCTACATGTTTTCCTTTTGGAATCTTCTCCACGCAATTTTGACCTTCTCACGAGAAAAAGATAGGGGAATGGATTCCCACATGTGTACAAATTGGTTCTCCTCAGGCAGTGATTCAAATATCTTTTTCATTTTTTTGTAATCACTATCTTTCAATACATCTTCTTCTCTGATCATCTCTTTCTCAACAAAGCTATTGATGTCGTCGGCAACTAATGTGGGCGGCTCTTTCACTCTGATGGCGATATCTGTGAGCGGCATATTGTCGGCATAGAATGTTTTGACCGTATTTTTGCGGTCGTTGGCAGACATTCTTCCTCCAACTGCTTTGTTTTTCTCCTTGCTTTTCCAGAAATAATAGATGTCGACGATGGGCATAGAGACTCTTTCTTTGATCTCCTTACGCAAATCTTTGACAGAGATGTCTGTCTTTTTCGATAAAACTTTGTCTATCATGTTCAGAAGTGATTCTTCTATCACATCGTCCGCTTTCAATTCACCGTTGTAAACCAGTTTGGAAAGATGGTTGTCGATGGTGCTGAGTGAGAGATTTCTCTCTTCTGCGATTTCCTGAACTGACTTACCTTCTTTGAAGAGGATCAGAGTTTTTTGATACGTGTCAGGCTCTGATGGTTTCGATGAGGCTTTTGAAGATTTCGATTTTTTCGACGATGCTTTGCTCATCATCTCTTTTTCTTCATCAGTCAGCTTGTCATCTCTTTTGTCTGCGATGAATTTACGGACAATATTCACGATTTCATCGCCATATTTTGTTATTCTCTTTGTGCCGAGTCCTGGAATTTTCTTCATGTCGTCGGTGCTCTTTGGCAGACGTGCGGCAATTTCTTGCAGAGTCTTCATGCTCATCACGTAAGCGAGAGGACCACCGTCGGCTTTTTCCATTCTCCATTCAATAAGACGGTGCTGAAGCACAGGGTCGACGCCGACAACCGTCATGTCTGCTTTAGCACGTTCAAGTTTGCCCATTTCAATATCCAGAGTGGCTTTTGCTCGTGCTTCAAGGAAAGAGGTTGTTGAGAACGGGATATCCTTGAATGTTGAGAGTATTGCGGTTTTGATACGAATAAGTTTGACAAACTCGGTTGTTTGGGCGTTATAAGCGTCTTCCACAGAACGGTTGTCAAGCTCGATATCTTCGTTGTATATGTCAATGTCGATGTCTTCGATTTTTTTCAGGAAATAATCGACGGCAGCTTTGATGCGTTGCTGTATATGCTCATCTGTATAAATGTCGGTTGCAGCGTCGACTAAAGAGGTGTATTGGTTCCTGAATTTGGTTGCTACATCCACTATGTCAGTGGTCATAGAGTAGTATTCTGCACTCACTAGTTCACATAGTTTTGGCATCAGTGTGTTTAGCTGGTTGCCAGTCTGAGCCATGTTGAACACACGGCCGAATATCTGGTGTATGTCGCTGAAGTCGAACATCTCGTTTAGAAGCACGATCATGTATCGTTTCTGGAGTTGAGGCAAAACATCTTCGATGTTGGCGGCTCGTTCTCCTTCATACTGCATATAGCGTGTGACGTTCTGGTCGGTGATGATGGATTCTAGTTTGATAGGCGATTTTAGTACCATTCCATCGAGACTTTTGCATCTGCTTAATGCCACATACACTTGTCCGTGTGAGAATGAAGCCATAGCGTCGATGATGGCTCTGTCGAAAGTGAGACCTTGGCTTTTATGGATAGTGATTGCCCAAGCAAGACGTAATGGGAACTGTGAAAATGTACCTACCACATCCTCATACTGCTCTTTTGTCTCTTTGTCTATTTTGGTTTCAGTATTTTCCCAGATTTCTCTTTCAGCCACAATCGGATAGTTGTCTTCCTTGCATTTCACCGTGATTTTATGCTCAGAAAGGTCGATGATTGTGCCTATCTTGCCATTGTAGTAGTTCGCTTCCCGGTTGTTGCGTGTGAACATCACCTGAGCCCCGATTTTGAGTTCAAGCGACTCATCCACAGGATACATGGATTCAGGGAATCTGTCTTTGATTATAGCATTGTAGATTGTTGGCTCTTCTTCTATCTCGTTCAGCTTTTTCTCATTGAATGCGTCTGCTATTTTATTGTGTGTAGTCAGGAATATTTCACCCTCTTTAGGCTCATATTCTGGCAGGTAATGTTTGTTCAGCTCGTTGAGTGACTCCATAGAGAGATGGTTGTTGCGTACTTCATTCAGTATGCTTATGAACTTTTCGTCTGCCTGACGGTAAATTTTTTTTAGCTCAATAGTGACGTATGAAGATTCCTGCAATGCTTTGCTGCTGAAAAAGAACGGAGTGGAGTAGTGCTTCTGCATTATAGCCCATTCCTCATCCTTCACTACAGGTGGTAATTGTTGTAAATCTCCGATGAAAAGGCATTGAACGCCACCAAAAGGAGTGTATTTCTGTTTACGATATTCTCTTAGTCTGTCGTCGATGGCGTCCAACAGATCGGCACGAACCATACTTATCTCGTCGATCACAAGAAGGTCGATGGTACGGAAAATGTTTATTTTGTCTTTTTTGATCTGACCTTTCTCTTTTCCATATTCAGGTAGGAAAGGCGTGAAAGGAAGTTGGAAGAAAGAGTGTATGGTCTGGCCTTTAGCGTTAATTGCAGCCACACCAGTAGGAGCAAGCACTACCATTCGTTTGGCACACTGAGTCCTTAGCAGATTCAAGAAAGTTGTTTTGCCAGTACCTGCGTTACCGGTCAAGAAAATATTCTCGTTGGTCGTTTCAATCAGCTTTTTAGCCAATTGCATCTCTTTGTTAATCTCAATCGCCATAATCAGGATCGTTTTGACTGTTACTATATTAAATATGTATTATGCAATTTAATTATGCTTTATTTTCTCTCTTATGTTTCCATCTGCGGTGCGTCCAAAGCCAGTCTGATGGGTATTCCTGGATACTTTCTTCAAGTAGACGGGCGTATTTCTCTGTAGCGGCATATTCTTCCTCTTCTGCCACATTTACAGAGATCAGTTTCAGACGGTATTTATAATATCCACGTGATATGCGAATCACGTCGGCATACACATAGGCTGATTTGAACATTCTTGCCATTCTTTCAGGGCCGGATAGGAATGGAGTGTCCTGATGAAGGAATTCTGTCCAATAATCAATGTTTTTAATGCTTGGAGTTTGATCTGCAAGAAGTCCAAGACCAAATGTTTTATCGCCTTTTCTGTATTTCAAAAGAGGACGTATTATGTCGTTTTTATCCACCAATTCCATACCTAGGCGGTTGCGCATACCTTTGAAGAAAGCATTTATATATGGGTTTTTGGCAGGACGGTTGACCTCTACGCCCACAAGGTTAGGACAGCCAAGCTGCCAGTATAATGCAGGCATCCACTCCCAGTTGCCCTTATGAGAAGAGGCGAACATCATGTTTCTTCCCTCTTTGATAAGGTTTGCCATCATGTCACGGTTCTCAAATTCCACATGGCTCAGGATGTCATCGTAGCTCATTCTGTAGGTTTTAACCCACTCTACAAGCATATCACAGAAATGATGGTAGAATTGCTTCTCGATGGTTTTTCTCTCGTCTACGCTCTTCTCAGGGAAAGAATTTGCAAGATTTTCCTCAACCACTTTTCTACGGTATCTCACGACATATCTTATGAGGTAATAGAGCATGTCTGAAATAAAGTAAAGTACGCAGAACGGGAGTATGCTGAAAAATTCTATGGCTCCACGCAATAAGTAGTATGAAAGTTTGTTTTTTATATCCTGCAATTTCTCTTTCATCATTAATAAATGCTACACAAGTTTTTTAGTTGATTGATTATAAAGGATATGTAAGAGTATTTTTCTATTACAAATCCCATTTTTATAAATATATGTGTCAGGAGAAATCTCCTGACACATGTTCAAATTCAATTGATTATTGCTCGTAAATAGAGAATGTCACACGTCTGTTTTTAGCCTTGCCTTCATCTGTTCCACTCACGTCGACAGGCTCTTTATCTTTCATGTCTTTGACGTCAAGTTGGTCGGCCGCTGTGCCTTTATCTTTAAGGATATCACGGATGAAGAAAGCACGTTCGATACCAATCGCATCGTTGTGGTCCATCTCCACCTTATCTGCGTGACCCTTGATCAAAAGACCCTTGTTAGGCTGCAGACGAAGAAGCACCTTCATGTCCTCAAATGCCACCTCCATGTCTTCTGTAGATGTGAATCCGCTCTCGTTGAATGGGAAAGTGAACATTGTGCTCATCTCCTCGCTCAACATCTTGATAGCGTCTTCAGCGTTAAGAGCGTATTCAGCGAATTTAAGATGACGACGCTCATTCCAAGTGATGTCAAGTTTCTCAAATGAAGTCAAAGTATCGTAAGCTGTGATAGTGTTTCTATACTTAACCTTCTTTTCTTCTGTGACATTTTCAATCTCACCAAGTTGAGAAATCATATTCTTTACCTTTGCCACCTCTTCACGAGAATAACGGATATAGATCAAAGAGTCTGGCAAGTGATGTATGCTGTCTCGTGAAAGCAGAGCTCTCTTCACTTCAGGAGCGATCATAGGCTCTTGAGCTGGAATCTCCTTGTTTTCAGGCATTTCATACTTCTTCTTTACACGGTCTGTAGGAAGAGTGACTGCCATTTTGAATCCGGCTGCGATTGTTCCGACCTTAGTGATCTGGTCGCTCTCAAGCATAGTTGTGTATACTCCTTCTGGAGAAAAAAGTTTTTTGTCAGATCTGGTATCAAGGATGTCTGTGAAGCCATAGTTAACATACAGACCAGCGTATAAACCAAGTTTTGAAGTGAACCATTTTGTCAAGCCAAAGTCAAGGAAGAAAGAGCAGGTTGTTTTTTTTGTATTCATGTCTCCCTCAAAATCGAGAAGTGAATAGTTGGTCTCAAGCTCTTTTGTTGTGTTTGATTCCTGTAGGTACAACGAACGAGACATGTTTCCTTCTCTGACTTCGTAAGAGTGACGGACAGGGAATCCGACCTTTACACCAAATCCGGTCAAGAAGTCTACACTGTATGTGATATTATTGCGGTAGTAAAAACCGATAGGGATTTCAAGTTGAGCGTATTTTTGCTTTTCCTCCCAGTTCTGGAAGTGAGTGGCAAGAATGTCTCCATTCGCATCTGTAGTCTTTTCATCGTATGAACTGATTTTTCCATAGCTATTAAAGAAGGCGACACCTATACCTGTGCCGAGTCCTAAATAGTCGTTGAAGAAATGACGGTAGTTAAAAGATGTTCCACCACCAAGGTTTGCTTGATTTTTCAATGCTGCTGAGTATGCATCATACGTCAAAGCATGCACACCTCCATTGACTTGAAGTTCAATTTGGTTGCGTGCGTATTGTGCGTTGGCTCCTGCTGCCACACAAAGTCCTAATAAAATCCCTGTCGCTTTTCTTTTCATACAAAAAAAACTTACATAAATGACTTGACCATTCAATTCTCAAAGATATAATTTATTTTAGGAAATTATAACTTTATGAATAAAAAATTGTATGTTTGCAAAAGAGATTTGAAAATAACAGAAAAAAAACAATAAAAATTTCAAGGAGGTCTTATGGTCTTATTAATGATTTGTCTGTTTGTCCTTGGCTATGTGGCTATCGCGACAGAACATCAGATTCACGTCAACAAGGCAGCTACTGCTTTGATTTTGTGCGCATTACTTTGGACAATCTACATTTTTTATGCACCGGCACTTAACACACCGCTCGGTGTTCAGAAGACAACAGAGTATGTGACAAAAGTTGAACTTATTGAAGGAGTAGGTGAGGTAGCTGAAATCTTGTTCTTCTTGATGGGAGCAATGACAATTGTGGAGCTGATTGATGTTCACGGAGGATTTAATATCATCACAAGACGAATTACTACAAAAAATAAAAAGACACTGCTATGTATCCTTACTGGAATCACTTTCATAATGTCGGCAGTGCTTGATAATCTTACTACAACAATCGTTATTGTAATGTTGCTTAGAAAGTTGGTTCAGGACCAGAAAGAGCGTTGGTATTTTGCAGCTGTAGTGATCTTGGCCGCTAATGCTGGTGGAGCATTCTCTCCAATTGGCGACGTTACAACTATTATGCTTTGGGTTAAGGGTAATGTTACAACTCAACATTTGATACCTGAGCTTATTTTGCCTTCTATAGTTGCCGCTGCATTACCTATGCTTATAATGTCGAGAAAGCTAAAAGGTAATTTGGAGGATGTTGAAGTCATTGATTCAGAATCTCATGAACCTACTGCTGCTGAGATGGTTACAAATAAAGAACGTAATATTATATTCTATCTAGGCATTGGAGCGTTGGTATTTGTGCCTATCTTCAAGGCAATCACTCATTTGCCTCCATATCTAGGAGTCGCTCTTGGACTTGGTGTTTTGTGGGTATACACAGAACTTATGTATCATGAAAAGGGAGATTCTATAAAGGAAGAGAAGAAAGCACGTATTCAGAAAGTGGTCAAGAGAATAGATATGACAACAATTCTATTCTTCTTGGGTATTTTGATGGCTGTAAACGCTCTATCATTTGCAGGTATTCTTCGAGAGTTGAGCGAATGGCTTGATGAGAGTGTAGGAAACATTTATGCAATCAATATCATTATTGGTATACTTTCTTCAATTGTTGATAATGTACCTCTTGTTGCAGGAGCAATGAAGATGTATGAGATTGATCCAACAACTGCTTATTTCGCAGTCGACGGTGCTTTCTGGTTGTTCCTTGCATATTGTGCTGGAGTGGGTGGAAGTATCTTGATTGTAGGATCAGCTGCAGGAGTTGTGGTTATGGGTCTTGAGAAAGTAAGTTTCGGATGGTATTTGAAGGAAGTTTCATTGATAGCATTGCTAGGCTATTTGGCAGGTGCATTGATGTTCATTATTCAGGATTCATACATCATGCCATTATTTAATTAAAAACATCATTTAAATAAAATACATCAATACAATTATTGGATATGCTCTGGAAATCAAAAATTTCATATATCGCGTTAGGTACGATTGTAATGACTGCGTGTTGTAAGGATGAACCAGATTCACCACAACCAAGTGGTGTTTTCAGTGATGAAGAGTATGCTGTGTATATGGCATATGTTTATGACAGTATACCTTCAGCATCGGGAAAGAGTATTTTGTGTTCTGGAGTATGGACAAATTCAGAGTATAGTGGAGGAACACCATCTGTTCGTAAACTGTCATCTGGACGAGATGAGGGTGTTGAGGTATTTGATATTTGTGTGACTGGAGATAAGACTGTTTATGTAGCAGGATGTATCGATTATGCTGCTATTTACTGGGAAAATGACAAGGAAGTTATTTTGCCGGAAGGTCGAGGCGCGACTGGAATATCTGTGGATTCAAAAGGTGTCGTTTATACTTGTGGATTTCAAAAAGATGGCTATGACGAAATAGCAAAGTTGTGGCGAGGTACAACTCCAATTATTCTGAAAAATGGTGCGAGAGCCAATAAGTTGAGCTTTTGTAATGATAAGTGTTATGTGGCTGGCTATGGAATAAATCCTGAAAGAGTAAATGCTGAGGAGGCCCGTATTTGGATTGATGGGCAGTCATATAGTAGATTGCCTCAAGATAATGAAAATGATGAAGGTGGATTTCATCCTGCTATTGCTAATGACATTGCTTCTGATGGAGAAAATTGGTGGTGTGTGGGAAAAGAAAAAAATCAAGCAGCTACTTATTTGCCGAAAGTTTGGATCAATCGTTCCAACAATAATTTGAAACGTGATGGATCAGGATCTTCGCTCACTTGTATCAAGCATGAGAATGGTACATTTTATATTGGAGGAAACGACGGCTTTCGTGCAATGTATTGGACGGCATGTCAGAAGAGCAGGAAAGAGAACAGAATCAGTGAATATAAAGAGTATACTTTGTCATCAGGTGCTACTCAAGCAATTGTTGATGATATTGATGTTTTGAATGGTATAGTTGTTTGTTGTGGATATGAAGTATCAACAACTGGATCATATATTCCAAAATTGTGGATAAATGGTTCGGAATATAATTTAGGCCAGCAACTTAACAACTATAGTAAAGTAAGACCGCGTGCTGTTACGATAGTAAAAAGAAAATAAAAAATAATGCCATAGAATGGATTTAAGTGTATCAATACCATATTTCTGCTTTATGGCGATCTTGGTGATGTTGGTTTTTGTAGAGTTTAATCTACAAAACCATAATCACAGGACTAAATATGTTTTCATATTTTCTCTTTTCCTATTCACACTCTTTGTTGGCTTGAAGGGTTGGACAGGAATGGATGTTATGATGTATTATGAAAACTATCTTGAGGCTCCAACTTTGGGGGATTTTTTTTTAGGCCGTTATTCTAAGGATTGGTATACTGATTTTGAAATAGGATTCAATTTATTTGAAGTTGTTGCTAAGACGCTTGGTATGAGCTATTGGCAATTCCAATTTGTCTATGTTTTGATAGACTCAATCGTACTTTTTTATTTTTTCAGACGGGAGACTAACTATTGTGTGTTAGCCTTGCTTATATATTTCATTTGGTGGGGCTGGGTATTCCATGCGGAGCAGTTGCGTAATGCCAATTCTGTTTTGTTGTTTATGATGTCATTGAAGTATGTCAGAAGTAAACAGGTTTTCTCTTATGTCTTGCTGAATCTTCTCGGAATGACATTTCATACAACTTCATTATTCTATATAATAGTATATCCACTTTTGAGAATCACATTGACAAAAAATCAGTTGTTGTGGATTTTTACGGTGGTTATGGTTATTTTCATATTTAGAATCAAGTTTATCAATATTGTATTGACTGGATTATATACCTACGGAGGACAGCATATTGCGTCGAAAATACAGAAATATTATGTCAATATTGTCTATGCTGATTCGTATTACAACATTGGAATGAGAAAAATTATAGTATGTTTCGCATACATAATGTTCTTTTTCTTCCCTAATTATTTTAAGGTAGGTAAAAATATCGACAATGTCACGAAGAATGTTTTTGTAATATATTTCATTCTTGTTTTCTCACTTTGTGAGATTAGAGTGTTACAAGACAGAACTTCATCGTTGTTTTGTATAGGACTAGTGATGTTGTTTGTTCAATATTATGCTGATCTGAAATACCGGTTGCATAAACAGATTTATATGTTATGTGTTATTGGTATCATGTTCATTACCGGATTCAAATACTTTAGTGTGGAATCGTACCGTTATAGAACGTCATTCACGGCGGATGCGGATTATAAGACTTATGATGATGAGTTGGAGAAACGTAAACTAGAGGAATATCTTGATGCAGTAAAGCGTAACAAAGATGTAAAGAAGGAAAAAAACGATCAATTGAAGGATTTTGACAGGATTAGAGCTGGACAAGGAATTGAAAAGGTGAAGGATCAAAAGTTGCATAGACAAAAAACAAATAAGCCTTCGACAAAAAAGAAGAAGAAAAATCTTGATGATGAGTTTGACGATGAATATGATTTAGACAATCAGAACAATAAATTAAGAAATAGGCAATCGTTAAAAAGCACTGATAGAAACTATCGTGGAGAACGAGATGAAGATGAAGTAGAAGAAAACGAAGATGAAGATTCGATGAATAATGATAATATACGTCATACAAAACATAAAGAATCTTCTGAAAGAAAACATAAAAATAGACGGTCAAATGGCAGAACTTCAGATTGAATTTCGTCAAAAAGAGATTGTGAAAGTGACATTGATAGGAACAGTGATAAATGCTATTCTTATCGTGTTGAAGTTTGCCGCAGGAATATTTGCTAATTCTGCAGCAATGGTTGCAGATGGAGTACATTCTCTTAGTGATTTCCTTACGGACTTTGTTGTTATTGTGATGCTAAAAATTAGCAGTAAACCATCGGATGAGGACCATGATTTTGGACATGGCAAATACGAAACTCTCGCAACAACCATTATTGGTTTATTATTGATCCTGGTAGGTGGTGGTATTTTATGGAGCGGAACGACAAAAATATATGGTTTTTTGATTAATGGCGAGGAACTTGTATCACCGGGATGGTTCGCATTTGGAGCTGCTGTTGCGAGTATTCTTATGAAGGAAGGTATCTACCAATATACTATAGCGAAAAGTAAGCTTCTAAACAGTGAGGCTCTTGTGGCAAACGCATGGCATCATCGTAGTGATGCACTCTCTTCTATAGGAACAGCAATAGGTATTGGTGCTGCATGTCTGCTTGGATCTAATTGGACTATCCTTGACCCATTGGCAGCGGTGATAGTGAGTTTCTTTATATTTAAGGTGGCTGTTCAACTTATTAAAAGTAGCGTGAATCAGTTGCTTGAGAGCAGTTTGCCTTTGGAAGTTGAAAAAGAGATTGAGGATATTGTAAATTCTTATCCAGGGGTGACGGAAATGCATAATTTACGTACTCGCCAGATTGGAGTCAATTATGCTATAACGATGCATGTGAGGATGGATGGAAACATTTCCCTTTATGAATCACATGAAAAGGTAGATCAAATAGAAAAAGATTTGAAGGAAAGATTCGGACATCAGACAATAATCAGTATACATGTAGAACCTTGGAAATAGCTGAATGTAAGCGTGACATTATATTAATAGATTATTAAACTTGTACAAACAAACTAAGATAAATATGATAACTAGTAAAAAAGATTTTTTGGACTATATATCGGAAGATATGAAAGTCAATGGAATTTCTGACAATCTTTTCAAACATTTGAATGTCATATATAAGTATTTGTATTGTTTGAGAAAGGTTGCTTATTTATGTAATACAAAAAAAAGCAAATTAAGAATTAAATTTTGGCAATTGTTGTTGACTCATTATTCCGTCAAGACAGGTATTACGATTGGTCCAAACAGCTTTGGAAAAGGACTTTATTTACCCCATTATGGTTACATTGTGGTTAATTCAAGTGCTAGATTTGGAGATAACTGCGTAGTACAATGTGGTGTTAATGTCTCTGAATCGGTAGTAGGCGGAGATAATATATATTTAGGTACTGGAAGCAAACTTATGGTAGGCGTTAATATCAAGACTGGTACTATAGTAGGAGCTAATGCTGTGGTTACAAAAAGTTTTGATGAGGAAAATATAGTTGTTGCAGGGATTCCGGCGAAAAAGATATCAAATAATGGAACTTTATCCGGAAGATCAAATATCTAGGATATGCCTTTGATTGTTAAGAGGAGAATGAGTGAAAAACGTAAATGCCTAACATTTTTCGCATATCGGAAATGAATATGACAAAAATACATTATTTTTGATTTTTGAAATACAAACATTAATTGAGCGAACTATGGGACTATTTGGTGATATTTTGTCTACAGTCGGTAAAGTGGCTGTAGATGCGGTAAAAAGTGGTAAGGCCGAGGAAATTATTAAATCGATGGCAGGAGGAGCTAATGGTAATGGAGGGTTTGATGTCGGTTCTGGATTGAAGGCTGCACTAAAAGTTGGAATTGAGACAGCGGCAAAAAATCTTGGTGCTGAAGATGGTTATCTTGCAGATGCGGCAGTTCGTATTGGTTTGCCTAAGGAGGCAATCACCACGTTCAATGTCGTGCAACAGGTATCAAATAATCCAACTTTTAATTCTATGCTTAATGCTTCGGGAATTTCTATTCCTGATTCAGATACAATTATTAAGTTGTTCAATCGTGCTGCTGAAAACGCAGCTCCAAAATCCATAGATATTTTTGCAAATGCAATCACAAATATCTCTTTCTCTGATGCAGAGCAATTGTTGTTTGGAGCTGATAATGCTGCAACACAATACCTTCAAAAAAATACGTTTAATCAGTTGACAGATGCTTTTGTGCCATCTATCACAGATTCTTTGAATACTATTAAGGTGGCGAATGTCACTCCGACTTCGGCATGGAACACTTATGCTACATATAACAACAAACTTGTAGAATTGCTTGACAGCAACACAGCTAAGATGGCTTTGGAGATGGCACGTAAACTTGGAGTTGTTCCAGACGAGTATTTTGAAAAGTTGAGGACAATCAATCAAGTTAATCCGGATTTGTCAGGCTACATTACTGGTGAAGCATTGAATGGATTGTTTACAAAGGTTTCTGAGAAAGAATATGATATACGTCACAATGCAAGTGCACGTGTTTCTGATGTCCTTCAAAATGTCTTTGGAAGACTTGATAACAGGAAATGATGTTTTTTGTTAGGATAAATTATGGAGACGCAAGTAATTGCGTCTCCTTTTATTTTGATCTCCCTAGCAATAATATTATAATGTTAAAAAAACTTAAAAAATGTTGAACAATATATTTTTTTGTACTTTTGCACTATTATTTGTTGGTTTCATAGGTGTCATGGAATTTAGAACAATTAAGTAGATATAATTTAGTCTTCTGGTTTAGGGGTAGGTGTGTGTTGAAACAATGAAGAAAGATATGTTTTTGTGGTTGATAAGAACCAATAAGCGAATAGTAAGGTCGATTTGGATTCAAATCTTCTGTTTACTATTTTCAAAAAAGGAATCTTTTATGACTATGTTGATAGTATAATATGACAATATCTTTAGACCAGTTTGAGAATTATGTTAGTTGATAAGAAGTAAGACAGAAATAACTTCGCAGAAGATATTTGAAAAGGTATAATAATGAGTAGCTATACATCTGAAAATAAAAGAATTGCTAGGAATACGTTGGCATTATATGCTCGCACTATTATTGTGATGTTAGTGTCGTTATATGTGTCGCGCGTGTTGCTTGATAAATTAGGAGTTGATGATTATGGTATTTACAATGTTGTTGGTAGCATTGTAATATTATTTTCTTTTTTGAACACTGCACTCACTGCATCTTCACAGCGTTTTTTGACAGTCGCGCTCGGAGAAAGTGATAAACCTAAAATGTGTAAAGTATTCAATACCTCCGTTTCTATTCAGATTATATTGGTGGTTGTGTCTATTCTCCTTCTTGAACTTGGAGGAACGTGGTTTTTGAACAACCGACTTAATATTCCAGATGGAAGAGTAGACGCTGCAAATTACGCTTTCCAATTTTCAATTGTTACGTTTGCCATGAATTTTATTCGTGTGCCGTATTCAGCAAGTGTAGTTGCTTACGAAAGATTGGATTTTTTTGCGTATGCAAGTATTGTGGATGTATTGTTAAAACTAGGTATTGCATTTATGATTGGTGTCACTGGGTTCGACAGACTTGTGACTTATTCGTTTATGCTAGCATTTGAGAGTACTGTCATGTTATTGGTTTATGTGATTTTTTGCTTACGTACATTCGATACTTGTAAATATGATGCTATTTTAGATAGAAACATTTTCAGAAAGATGTTCCTGTTTTCTGGCTGGACATTGTTTGGCGGCTTTTCAAATGTCGCAACGCAAAATGGATTCCTCTTCATGTTGAATATGTTTTGTGGTGTAGTCGCTAATGCCGCGATGGGTATCGCCAACCAGGTAATGACGGCTTTGGTGACGTTTGCAGCAAGTTTTCAAACATCATTTCAGCCACAGATTGTGAAATCTTATGCACAGGGAGAAAATAGTCGTCTGCATAGTTTGATCAATAGTACGTCAAAATTTTCTTTTGCCTTGATGTTTCTACCTGCTTGCCTGCTGATTATTAATATCGATTGGGTTTTGAATATTTGGCTTGGAACTGTCCCTGAAAATTCGGGAGAATTCTGTCAGATCTTGATTGTCTGTTCCATTATAGATGCTGTTACGGGACCATTCTATTGTGCGATTATGGCGACAGGAAGAATTGCCAAATATCAAATTCTTATCAGTATTAGTTTCTTGTTAGACCTTATTGTCTCATTTGTGTTGTTCCATGTGGGGGTTGAACCGTATTTGATACTGATGTCTAGAATTTTGACAAGAGGAGTTTTGAACGCATTAATTGGAATATATTCATTAAAGAGTCTAATCGGTCATGATGTGATGGAATATTTCAAAAAGACAGTGGTGCCAATTTTATCTCTTTTGGTGTTCATGATACCTGTCTCTTATGGATTATACATACAATTTGATGGACTTAGACTTTTATTAATTTCAGTTCCAGTCGTCAGCGTTATCTTCTTATTTACATGCTACTATATACTTTTTGCATCGTCGGAAAGAGAATATATAAAATCGTTCATTAATAAAAGAATCAGACGAGAATAAATGTATTTATTAGATGTGAGATGATGAGACAATTCAAATATAGAAAAAGTCACATAAGGATAAAATTCCTTAGAAATTGTAGATAATCTATGAATTATATACCAGCGATATATTTCAGTTTATTGACGCTTTATCTCTTAAAGATAAGAGGAATAGACGCGAGCACTTATATATCTTTTATATATATGGCGACGTCTGTATTGGCTGTTGGTATTGATGTGATGGATTTGAATCCAAATCTTGTGACATTTGCATCTTTATTGCCAACAATACTATATTGCTTGTTGCTTACTTTGTTTATTGTTCCTGTAGTCCTCGTCGATTTCAACTCTTACGAAGGTCTCATGTTCAGCAGTAAAAAATTTGTAAGGGTTTTAATTTATATATATTTTTTCTCCTTTGTAAGTTATATGCTTGCATATTATGGGGATCTGAAATTTATCCTTTCATATGGAGATTTTGCGGAACTTAAAAATCTGGCATATGAGGGAGATGCTTATCAGCTTACAACATATCCAACAGTGATAGAGTTGATTCTTTACCCTGTCAGAATCATAGTTAACTCCAGTGTGATTATGATTTTTGTGTTTTTATATAATATCACTTTTTTGAAGGAAAAATGGTGGATTAATGCGATGGCCTTGTTAAGCTCTACTTCTGTTATAGTTGTCGGTATGCTGCAGGTTGATAGATCGACCACGTTTTTCTGGGTACTACTTTTAGGTTTAGCTGTAGCTACATTCTGGAATCAAATGTCTGTAAAGATAAAAAGTACAGCCATTGGATTCAGTGCGACGTTGATACTTGCTGCCGCATCCTATGCTTTATCTGTGACAAAAGATAGATTTGAAGAAAGAGACGGTGGTTCAGAGGGTGGTATTGTAATGTACTTAGGTCAGCCATATTATCATTTTTGTGAGATATGGGATTATTACCCAGCTCCTGATGGTATAACTACAAAGAGTCTTTTTACTTCATTCCATAAGTTTATTCTTAAAGATTTTGAGGGAGGTACTGATTATCAAGTAGAGATGGGATTGAAATCCAACATGGATTTGGGTGTGTTCTATACTCATTTGGGTTCGTTCATGCTTTCTGCGGGCAATTTCGGACCATTTATGATATCCATTGCCTATATACTCGTTTTTTATTTAGTATTCAAAGAATCAGAAGTTGTTCAGATAGTCCAAGGGAAAAAAATAAGATGCTTCCCATTCGAAAAACTAATGATACTGTATCATTTACTTTGTATCCCTGTTGTAGGATGTATAACTTACTATTATGAGAACTATTATGTAGAGATCCTTGCGTATGTTGTGATAGCTGCTCTCTATTTCTTCAAAGAAGATGATATGCAGATTCTTAATATGCGTAAATGGGCATAATTTATATTGATTTTATAACTAGATTAGAAAGTTTACAATGATGAGAAAAATAATAGCAAAAATCCTGTATTTTTTCTTCTACAAGAAGATTGAAAAGTGTTCGTTAAGACATGATGCTATATTGTCAATATATGGTCATGATCAGCAAAGAGAACCTTTTGAGAAACTGATGGCTTGGCTTGTGAATCACGATTATACATTTATCACTCCAGAAAAGGTATATTCTATAATTTCAGGGAAAGAACCATTGGATAAAAAATATGTTTGGTTGAGTTTCGATGATGGATGGAAGAGTGGATATGATAATGTGTTGCCTGTCCTTGAAAAGTTTCATATTCCGGCTACTTTCTTTATTGCGTCAAAAGGAATAGAAGATGGTTATTATTGGTATTCCAAAGCATTCCAAAATAGAGAGTCTGATTTATATGATAAAATAGATGTTCTTTGGAAAATACCTAATGCAGAAAGAGCTAAAATAATAGATCAGCTTCCGGCATACAAAGGTCCTAGGATAACAATGAATGAGGAAGAACTTCAGAAGTTGAATATGAGTGGCTTTGCGAATTTTGGCAATCATACTCATGATCATGTTATGAGTGATAAATGTTCAAAGCAGGAATTATCTGATGAAATTGACAAGTGCTCTTTAAAAATGAAGAATATTATAGGAGACGATTGTACCTTTGTTTATTCGTATCCTAATGGTAATCTTGACCAGAATTCCGTTGAAGTCATTAAAGAAAAGGGTTTTAAACTTGCCGCTACTGTTAAAATAGGATGGATTAAGCAAGGTGATAATCCTTATGACCTACATCGTAATGAGTTTAATAATGGTTGTCTAGAAGAAAATTTGATGCAAATCTATGGATTATGGACTCCATTTTTTAATCGAATAAAGCGATTGTTTCGTATGAAGAATCATAAATGATTTCAGTCGTTGTTAAAGTCTATAAATAAATTGAGCATTAAAAGCACTTTTGATCATCAACTTGATGAAATATCATAAAGTAAATATCTTTTGATCGCATTCGCTACTGATCGTCTATTACAAAAGCTGTTTATCGAATAAAAAAGCGTCTAATAGGATATTTTGATTTTTGTTTGCTCATTTAAAAGTTTTTCTATAACTTGCCACAGATTATCGATATAGTTTGTTGAATGGCTTTATAACATTGTGTGGTTTGTATGAGAAGCGTGTGAGACTATTCATATGACAAATTAATAATCAACTAAATACGCAAGTACGAGATTCCTCTTTACATGCTATTATATTCTTTTCGTATCGTCGGAGAGAACATAGATAATATCATTTGTTAAATGGACAGATATAATTTCGTCTTCTTTTTAGAGGATTTTTTTGAATATAATAAAGTGATATATACAGAAGTTGGCAAGCGTCAGAATGTCAGGTCTGTATTTGGCTTTTATCCTAAGAATAAATTTTTGAGAGTGTTATTCCAGCTTCAACACTCCAAGACTACAAACAAATATTTCAGTCTGCCTTTTAAATCGTTGTGGTTCAGCACATATTTCAAAAACGATTTTGCAGATCCAAACAAGCCAATTGTGTTCATATTTGACGCAAGATGGCTTGAATACGATTATATGCGAGACTATGCGGTGTGGCTAAGAAAAAAATTTCCAGGTTGTAAACTGGTAGCGAATTATATTGATATTGTCGCCACATGGAAAGAAAGTGCAAAGCCAGACGCAATCAGACATTTGGTTGATCTGTTAGTATCATATGATAAGGATGATGCGGCAAAATACAATATGGAGTGCCATCCAACGGTCTATTCGGAAACAAAAATAACGAAGCCAAACGATACTCCTATGACTGATGTATTTTTTGTAGGTGCTGCCAAAAATCGTATGCAAAAGATACTTGAAGCTTATGATACTTTGGAGAAAGCGGGTTTGAAATGTTATTTTTATGTGATGGATGCAAAACCGCCATATAATCAGGAACGATCGGGAATCCATTATGTGGAAAAGGATGTATGGCTGTCATATGAAAAATGTGTCCAGTTTGTACAACATACAAAATGTGTGTTGGAAATCATGCAACAGGGAGCAAAAGGTGAGACTTTGCGAGTATGGGAAGCCATCACATATGGAAAGATGTTGCTGACAAACAATCAATCTGTCAAAGAATCAAAATTCTATAGTTCTGATTATGTTTCTGTGATTTCCGAGAATGGGGATATTGATGTCGAAAAAATCAAAAATTTTGAAAGTAAACCAAATCCTTTTAAGGATCAAATCACACCAGAGGCATTTCTTAAATATATAGCGGAGAAACTTTAGTTTACATATTGTTATGGACAATTAGATATTCAATGACTGTTGTATTTCTTTTATGTCAAGAACAATGATGTGCATATTCTAAAAAATTACGTTAATGAAAATAGTAAATGTAATTCCACAATTAGTCTCAGGAGGAGGAGAACGTTTCACAATCGACTTGTGCAACGCGTTGTCTGAGCAAGGACATGAAGTTGCCCTTATCGTATTTTTTGCTCCAGAAGGGCATTTGGGTTTTTACAGAAATGAACTGTCTGATAAGGTAAAGTTTATAAGCTTGAATAAAAAAATCGGATTGGACATTACTCTTGCGTTTAGATTGAGAAAGGCGATTCGTGATTTCGCTCCTGATGTCGTGAACTCTCATCTAAGGGCTATGCTATATATGCCATTGTCTGTGTATACGATAAAAGCTAAATTTTTCCATACTGTTCATAACACTGCGGATATGGAGGCCAGTGGCCCTATTGGTGGAGCTATAAGAAAGTGGATGTTTAAAACAGGAAGGGTAACACCGATAACAATCTCGAGTGAAAGTTTGGCGTCTTTTGAAGAATTTTATGGACAAACAGCGCCAATGATTTTCAACGGACGTGATATACCTGAGTCACTATGTGTCAGTGATAGTGTAAATCAGGAAATAGATGGATTTAAGAAATCACCTTCCACAAAGGTTCTTGTACAGTTGGCTCGCTTTACTGATGTGAAAAGACAGGATCTTATGGCAAGGGTCTCAAAAAGATTGCATGATGAAGGCTTTGATTTTACAGTTTTGCTTATAGGAAAAACATCAGAAGAAATCCTTAAGGGCATAGATGAGGCCAATTGTCCAATTTGCCATGTACTTGGAGAGAGAAAAAATCCGTTGGAATATCTAAAAGCAGCGGATGCACTTTGTTTGTGTTCTACTTATGAAGGTATGCCTATAGCATTAATTGAGGCAATGGGAGTCGGTGCCATACCTGTTTGTACTCCTGTTGGTGGTATAGTAAATGTAGTTAAAGATGGTGAAACCGGATTCTTGTCTTCTGATATCTCTGAGGAGGCATACTACAATGCTTTGAAAAGATTTTTACAACAGGGTGAAAGTGATGCTGCAGAGATGAAAGCCAAAGTCATGGAAAGTTACAAGCCATTCACAATGCGTGAGTGTGCAAGAAAATATTTAGATTTGTATAACAAATAAAATTCATGAAACATAAAGTTTCAATAATAGGGTATTTAGCCAAGCAAAAACCGCTTTTTGATGGTCAAACTGTCAAGACAAAGCAATTGGCAAGTGTGCTTCATGAGCAACTTCATGATGAAGAAATCGGAGAATTGGATATGCAGGGGATGCGAAAATCTCCCGTCTCCTTCTTTTGGAATTTTTTCAAACTTTGTAGAAATAGCGAAAATGTAATAATCCTTCCTGCTCATGGAGCTTTATTGCTTTTCCCTTTGTTATGCATTCTTTTCAGAGGAAAGAGAACTAAATTGATCTATGATGTGATTGGAGGTTGGCTTTCTAATTATCTTGAGAGATTTTCTTATTTGAAGCCTATACTGAAAAGGTTTGATCAAATTTGGGTGGAGACGACGGTAATGAAAAAAGCTTTGGAAGAAAAAGGCTTCAATAATCTTACGATAGTACCAAACTTCAAGAATTTGTCTATTTTGGATAGAGAAGAGTTGAATATGAATATCTCTTCGCCTATTCGCCTTTGCATTTTCTCACGAATCATGGAAATGAAAGGAATAGATGATGCTGTGAAATCTGTGACAGAAACAAAAAATACGGATTCAAACTATTTTTCTTTGGATATCTATGGTCAGATAGATCCGTCTTATACGGAACATTTTTCTGAATTACAGAAAACGTTCCCTGAAAATATCCGTTATTGTGGTTGTGTCGACGCGACAAAGAGCACGGAAGTCTTACGTGAATATGATGCTCTTCTATTCCCTACAAAATTCCCAACAGAAGGTTTGCCTGGCACATTGATCGATGCATATTCAGCAGGATTGCCTGTGATATCAGCGAAATGGAATAGCTTTTCTGATTTTGTCGAGGATGGGAAAACAGGTATAGGTTATACTCAGTGCAATTATGATGAACTGGTAGAGACTCTATGCAGAATAAAGGAGAATCCGTCGATGTTGACAGATATGAAAGAAAACTGCTTGAAAAAGGCAAAAGAGTATTCTGCGGAAACGGTTGGTAAACAGATATCTTCATTACTCAACCTATAAGAGAAACTCAGAGTTTATGGTGCTGTTGGAACGTTTGTAAAGTAGAATCTCCATTGACACTATAAAATAATCATATACTACTTTGCCAAACATTTATGAAAAAGTTTTAATTTTGCATGTTAAAACACAGACTATGATGAGTAGGGGGTATTTGCTAAACATATTGCTATGTGTATCATGGTTTTCAAATGCGAATTCAGAGGTTCGTATTACTGAAATCATGCCTAATAATGTGTCTACTATTATTAGTGACAAATATAACTACGATGGTTACATTGAATTTTTTAATGATGGTGACAATATTGATCTTAAAGGGTGGACTGTAACCAATATAAAAGAAGGCAAGGAAAATTGGAGTGTTAAGTTAGACTCTACGCATGTTTTGCCAAATGGATATTCTCTATTGTTTTTTGGTAAGACTGAGACAAGCAGTATTTCCGCGTCGAGAATTCAATATAATTATGTTGGAAGAGTAGGACAGAAGTTGTCTACTGATGAGGGGTCTATTTCTTTCGAGAAAAATGGTAAAGTAATAGAGTTTGCATATCCAAATCAATATCCTCATATATCCTATTGTAAGGATGGCTTTATGTTGCCAACTCCTGGAAAAGAGAATGATAAACTAGTAACACAGATATCTAATCGCGTCGCATCTCCTACGTTCAAATCAGGCAATCCAGGATTGTATGATAATAGTTTGAGTGTAGAATTGGATTGTGCGACAGAAGGCGCTAAAATCTATTATACTTTGAATGGAGACATTCCTACTCCAGAAAAAGGGAAAACATATAATGGGGCTATTCAGATAGATAAGACAACTACCTTGCGAGCAAGAGCATATAAAGACGGAATGCTTTTCAGCGAAATGTTAGCAGGAAGTTTTATCCTTCCGGATAAGTATCATAAAGCTTGCAGTAATAATGGTAGTAGGCTTCCTATAGTTTCAATCTCTGCCAACAATGAAGATTTGTTTGACAATATGCTTGGAATGTATGTAGAGGGAAATAATGGTGTATCTTCTAGTTGTTATGATTTTCCTGCCAATTATAATCAGGATTGGATGCGTTCTGCCAACTTTGAATATATACTCGATGGAAAGGTTGTTGATTGTCAAGAGGTGGAAATCGGTGTATACGGAGGATGTACAAGAATACATGTAGGCAAAAGCTTGAAAATTAAGGCAAACAAACGTTCTGGAAAAAACAGAATGACATACGACTCTTTTTTTGCTAACCGTTCATATAAAAAGTACAAAAGCCTTGCTTTACGTAATGGTGGCAACGGTTATTCATATGTTCAACCACGATGGAGGGATATGTTTATTCAAAGTCTTGCTGATGGTATGAATGTTGATAAGCAAGCTGCACAGCCTGTATCTTTCTACCTTAACGGTGAGTTCTATGGAATGATGATTCTTACAGAAAGAACAGACGAGGATTTCGTCTACCATAACTATGGACTTGACGAGGAAGAGATTGATCTGATTTCGAACAACGGAAGTTATGTTTGCGAAAAGGGAACACGTGATGCCTACGATAAAATGATTAACTACGTAAGCAACAATTATTCTAAAGATGATTTTTACGATAATCTCAATACCCATATGGATATTGATGAGTATATTGATTATCAGATTATAGAGCAATATGTCGGTAACACTGATTGGGTGACAAACAATATAAAATTATGGAGAAAACATGACGGAGGAAGATTCAGATGGATTCTGTTTGACACCGATTTTGGTTTGTCTCCTAAATCATCAGGATTGGACACTTGTATGCTTGACTTCGCAACGAAGCAAATCAAGACAAAGTCTAATTCCGCTTTAGTGCTGATGCGATCATGTATGCAGAATGAGGATTTCCGTTGGAAATTTCTCGACCAATATCTTGACAGAATAGAGAACCAATTCACTGATGAAAGAATTGATACGAAAGCCGACTCTATTTTGGACATGACAGATTTTGAGATGTGTGCTACTCTCAAACATAGTGATTTGTTGGATTGCCCTAGTAATTTTGATACATATCACAATGAAATCGAGACCATGCGGTCGTTTGCAAAGGATAGAAAAAAATACATTATCAATCAATTGAAGAAAGAGTTCGGCTTGGGCGACGAGAGTGTAAGTGTAAAAATCAGAGCTGTCTTCCCAGATAACGAAACTCCGGATTTCAAATTCCTTCTTAACAAAAGAGAGTTTAGTGGAGTCAAATACAATACATCTCGCTACTCCAACGAACGTGTGAAGGTAGAGCCTATTATACCTTTTGGATATAAAATTTTGAGATGGGAAATAAACAATGAGGCTGTTAGAACTAGCAATGGCAACAAATACTTAGAGAAATATTTGACTACTGTTGCAAATTCAGGAGAGTTGAAAATTAGTATCTATTTTGAGCATGATTCTAACAATACGCTTCCAGAAAATCTATATTTGAACGAGATCTGTGCATCAAACCAATCAACATTGGATGAAAATGGAGCGGCTTCAGACTGGATTGAGATTTACAATGGCAACGATAAGGATGTTGATATTGCGGGCATGACAATTGAAAATGTTACTAAAGCTGTCAAATGTACTATCCCTTCTGATGAGGCTATTATTGTACCTGCTCATGGTTATAAATTATTGTGGGCAGACAAAGACCCGACTCTTGGTTCTCTGCATTTGAATTTTAAATTAAGTGCGGCTGTCCCAGAAACACTTATTCTACGCAGATATTATCTTGATAAAGATGTTGAGTTGAGCAGAATTACATCTACTCCTCAAGATCCTGATGAATCATACGGAAGAGAAACGGATGGAGCATCTTCTATGAAATTATTCAAGAAGTGCATGGTCAATGAAGGAAATGAGATCATTACCTCTACACCGTTATCTGCAAATGGAAGTGTCCTATGCCAAAATGCGGATGTTGAAGAAACGAAGAGTGTTGCGGACGGAAAGAACGTTTTTGCTAAAGGAAAAGATATTTATGTCCAAAATGCTAAAGATAGCGATGTGTATGTTTATTCCCTTTTGGGCAATGTTGTTGCAAGCAAAAGATCAAGTTCTAATATGTTTAACATATCTATACCTGTTCCAGGAATATACTTGGTTAAGATAGATGCAGAATGTTGGAAAATAGTTATTGAATAACGAAATAAAAACAATATAAACGATGGCAAGTTCATCAAAAACTGATAAACTGAAAAAATTTGTATCGCAGTGCTTAAGAAAATGGCCGCTATTTGTCGTTTCTATATTTTTAAGCGTATCTTTTGCGATCTACTATCTGTATACTGCTCAACCACAATATACAAGAGAAACTCAGCTGTTAATTAAGGAAGAGTCGAAGACTAACAAGGTATCTGTGTCCGACTTGACAGAAGATTTTGGTACCTTCTCTGGTAACACAAACGTCAACAATGAGCTTTCAAGAATCCAAAGCCCGACATTGATTGGAAACGTGGTGAAGAAACTCCATCTTGACATGGAATATAAAAGAGTATCTTCTCTTCGTAAAAGGGTCATATATGGTGTTGAAAATCCAATAAACATCGAAATATTGGGATTGGAAGAAAACGATGTTTGTGAGTTTGATATCACTTTGGACTCGACATCAATGATTGCCTACGCAAAGAAAGACATGAGCAATGTGGAGGTCAATGATTCTTTGCAAATGGATGAAACGCAGACAAAGAATAATACTGTCAAACCAAAATTCACAATCACAGCTCTTAAATTCGGCAACAATGAGATAGAGGGATCATGGGCTGGAAAGTTAGAGACTTCGATGGTCTTGTATAAGAAACTTAGAGTGTTGGTGACATATAACAGCGAATATAAGAATTATGGTAAGGATCGTTCTGAAAACAGTTTCCCTGAGAACATTCACGTATCTAAATTTGGAATAGTGAAAGGAGTGGAGTTCTTCAAGCAGAAACTTCAGGTGAGCCTTATCGACAAGAAATCTAGTATTCTTAATTTAAGTTATAACGACGCTGATCCCAAAAGAGCAGAAGATGTCCTAATAGCTTTGATTGAGGCATATAATGAAAATCTTCTTGAAGGTAAAAACAAAATTGCTCTTAGTACCAGTCAGTTCATTAACGATCGTTTGTCGTTGATAGAGCGTGAGCTTGGTAATGTAGATGAAAATATCAGTACATACAAAAGTAGAAACCTTACTCCGGATGTAGATGAAGTGGCAAAACTACACTTGGATAAGGCAAGTCAGGCACAGGATAAAGTATCAGAACTAGATGCTCAGTTGGCGATGCTTGAGTATATTAGAGACTTTATCGCTAACAACCATGAAAAGGAGTTCTTGCCTGCAGTAACAAACATCACCAACTCAGTGATCGAAAAAAGTATTGAGGAATACAATGCTCTTCTTTTGAAACGTAATAATCTCTTGGCTAATAGTAGTGTCAAAAACCCTATGGTGGTGAGCTACGATAAGAATTTGGCAGACATGGAAAGATCCATTCTTGTCAATATCGACAGCCAAATCGACGCTATCGACAGTCAGATTCTAAACTTAAGGAAGACAGAGGCAAAGAGTAAAGCAAAAATTGCAAGCAGCCCGACACAAACAAAGTATTTGTTGGGTGTAGAACGTCAGCAAAAGGTAAAGGAGACATTGTATTTGTTCCTACTTCAGAAACGTGAGGAGAATGAGTTGAGTCAAGCTTATAGTGCTTACAACAACCAGATTATCACACAACCAAACGGTAAACTTGAAGCGACAAGCCCTATCAAGAAGAATATTCTTATAGTGGCTTTGATGTTGGGTCTTCTGATCCCAGCTGCTTTAATATGGGTGTGGGAATCTCTTAAGGGTAAGATAGAGAAGTTGGATGATATCTCTGGACTCCCTGTTCAACATTTAGGTGAATTGCCGTATCGTGAAGATAAAATTGTGGTAGGTGCCGACAAACAGAATGAGGAGAACAAGGCGTTTAGAAATCTGAGAACTAATTTGGAAGCATCTTCAGATGATGATACAAAGGCTGTGATGGTCACCGATCTACATTCTAATAGTGGTAAAGGTTATGTCTCTGCAAACTTGGCAAAAGTATTCGCATTGAAGAAAAAGAGAGTTGCATTGATTAATTTTGATGAAAATGATAAGGTAATCAATCAGCTTATTGATAAGAGTGAGTCAGGCGTTTATGACTATTTATCAGATCAAGAAGCGTCTTGGCAAAATTATATCCATCAGAGCAAATATGATGAGAACCTATTTGTTATGCCTACTGGAACCACTCCATCCAATCCTTCGGACCTACTTAATGAAAGTAAGTTGCAGACACTTGTCACTTTCATGAAGTCAGGATTCGATATGGTTATTGTCAATTGTCCAACATCTGTAGAGGAATCGGCTACAGTATTGATCGGAAAACTTATGGATCAATCAATATTTGTATTGAATACAGAAACATCCGACATTAATTCAGTCGCTATCCTAAACAACATTGTAACAGAAAACAAATACAAAGGAATCTCTGTTGTTTTGAATCGTACGGATGTGTAATGCTCTAAACCAGAATTTTACTTGGTAGAAAACTATAGATTTATGGGGTTTTCGTAATAATCGAAATCTCCATAAATCTAGATACATCAACAATCAATGAATTTTATTAACATATAATACCACTTATAAATTATGACATACTTGTGATATAACCATTTGACTATTTTCACAAGTTTAAATTAATACGTCCATGGAAAAAAATAATTTGGGATGGATCTACTATAATCATGCTGTAATTACAACCTGTGCTCCTCACGAAGAACCAAACCTACAACCTCTTGAAGATGGCAGTGTTTGGGATCTTAAATCTTCTGATGGAACTAAACCATTATTTGCTCGTTATACAACGGATTTCGATTGTGATAAAGAAACGGGATTTTGGTATATTGTAAAAGATGGTCCGTTTGTCATGGAGGAATTGTCGAAAAAATATCAAAAACAAGTTCTAAAATCATTGGAGCGTTGCGAGGTAAGACGTATAGATGCTTTATCCGAAATCGATGAACTTTATGAAGTGTATGCGGCTGCTGTTGACAATTACCAAAATCCAGATAACAGAGCAACTAAAGATATGATGTTGCAAGGGGTTAAAGAGGATGGCTTGGAATATTGGGCAGCATATGATAGAAGTACTGGAAAAATGGCAGGATGGATGTCTTGCTCAAATAATGGGAATTGGACGGAAACCATCAGTGCTAAATACCATCCTGAGCGTCTTCCTTTAAGACCAAGTGATGCTATCCACTATACTATATTGACCCACTATCTAAATGATTTGGGGCAAAAATATATTAGTTCAGGAAGTAGAAACTTGAATCATAAAACAAATGTACAGGAATATAAAGTCCGAAATTGGAAATTCAGACACGCATATTGCCAATTGCATCTTGTCTATAGAAAAGACTTTAAGATAATTGTTAATTTGATTTATCCATTTAGAAATCTGTTCAAGAAACTTGATAACATAACGATTTTCCATCAAATAAACAGTCTCCTAAGAATGGAGGAAATTGTAAGAAGCAATTAATAAGTATGATGTCTTTGCTACATTACGTAGATGATGGACAAACTTTGAGTATGAAGATAAGTTCCACGGAACTTACTTGAATGCGAACGGGTATTTTGGACAAAAAGACGGTTTTTACGACAAAAAATCATTCGGCCATAACTTATACTGCCGAATGCTTTTTCTTTTGCCTAAAAGCCATTAAATGGGCTTTGCTTTATGCTTGTTATTTATGTTTGGCTATAATAATACTCCAGTAATGTTTGTAAGTGGATTTGACATTGTATGCGTAGCCGATGCCTATATCCGTGCAATTGCTACACCAATTGGATATTCCCAATAATGAAGCACGGTGTCCGGCGGACGAATTGTCTGCACCGCTGTCATAAATCAATTGTTTTACAGTAGCCTCTGCTGTGGAATGCCCTGCTGCAATATTTTCAAAATAATTGTCAGACTTGTTTTTTCGCCAACTTTCTGGTATATCGTATCCAGCCTCATACATGAAGTAATTCACTCCGTATCCATTGAGGTCGGTATGGCTGAAGTAGTTGTTGTTTGCCATATCTTCAGCTTTCTCTTGTGCGACTTTAGCAAGAGCATCATCCCAGTTTAAAGCATTACGAACCTCCACTTCAGATAGGTCGACTCCCATTTGGGAAGAATATGCTGACGGATTTTTACGAATATCATTAATCAGAATGAAAGCCTTTTTTGCTTCTGAATTACTCTTTTCGTCTACTGTACCATTGTTGTGATCTTCCGTCTCATCTTCAGCTTGTTTGCATGAAGGCATCATTAAAGAAAGGCTTGTAGCCATTAAAATAAATTTGTTCATAATCTGGTCCTATTAAAAGTAAAATAAAAAGGCAAGCGTTGTCTCACTTGCCTTTTTATTATTTTGTGATTGTCAATTACATTTGGAACAACAGACGAGTCAATTTGTCTGATGCTATCTCTTTTTTGTTTTTATTTGCTTTACTTGCAATAATTACGTTCATTCTGTCTATACATTCAGACACCATTACGTCTTCTGCGTCATTTCCTGAAATAGGATGAATTCCATATTTGCCAGAAACTTGACCGCCGGCATAACTTCTTACAACACCGCCAAATTCAAGCATTCCGACGATTCCTCCTGCCACATATCCTGATGCAGTTACATTACCTACAAAGTGGCAATCGGCGATACCTCCATAGCTCGCACATCCGACGATACCTCCAATATAAGAGTCTCCGTTGACATGTCCGCTGGCTTTGCAGTCTGAGATAGTTGTGCGATATGCACATCCGCATACAACGCCCACGTTACGTTGTCCGTTGACCTGTTCTGTCACAATAGTGACACTTTTAATCGTGGAGTTCTTTGCGTATCCAAACAGACCTACATTGTCTGCATTTTCTGTTTTCCCTATTCCGCAACATGTGATAGTATGACCATTGCCATCGAATGTTCCGATGAATGGGAACTCCTCTGTACCAATTGGGGAAAGATGATCATTAATGATTGATATATCATTTTCCAAAGTCACTACTAATGGAGAAATCAATGAGTCATTAACATGAAACTTTCCGCTATTATAATCATTCACAAAAGAAGTAAACTCTTCTGAGTCTGTGATTTTTAATATCATTTCAGATCGAGTCTCCTTTTTATCGCTGCAATTTTGCGTTACTAACGCAAATCCTAACAGAAGCATTGCTAAAAATCCCCTACTAATCATTATCAAGATAATTAAATGCTTATACTAAATAACTAATGTAATCCATTTTGCATCATTGTTATGATGCTGTATCCATAAAAGCCCATCGTGAAGCCAAATGCATATGTTGATGCAAAACTTAAGAATGAGACTTTTCTGTAATACATCAGGAAAAAACCTAATACACCTAACAAAATTAATAAAATTGCGACAACATACAAGATATTATCAAAGAAAAATACAAGTGCAGTCCATTCAATCATCAAATGTAGGGTGTTGCCGACTAAAAAAGCAAGCCCTACTGTAGTAGCACTTATATAAATATGATTGTTGAATGCCAATTTGTTTATCATGGCTAAAAATGATAGCACCATGTATGTTATTGCTGTCATAAGTACTCCAAGTTGGTAGAATTTGGGTACGTAAATCATGTTCAATAGGCATACAAATATTAAAACTGCACAGCTATAGAATAGGCTTTGGATCACCATATTGTCTTTCGACATGATTTTGGAGAGTCCCCAGTATATTATAATCACGATCAGTGCCCATCCAATCAGTATTGAATATACAGCTATCTGCAGAAACTGTGGGTAATAGTTTTCCGCAATGTTCAGACATATGTGTGACCATCCTCCTATCAGCGCGATGTGTCGTGCGATAGGGTGACGCCAAGATAGGCTTATTATGACAAACCAAAATAGGTTGATAAGAATGGGAGAGATGTATGCTTCCATTGTATTTATAATTCTTTTCTAAATTGTGCTTTTGGAATACCTAATTGGTCGCGGTATTTGGCGATCGTACGTCGTGCGAGAGAGAAGCCTTTCTCTTTCATATAATCCACGATCTGTTGGTCTGACAATGGTTTCCTTTTGTCTTCTTCCTCGATACATTTTAGGAACAGATTCTTCAGCTTTGCCATGCTGTGGACCTCACCTTGGTCTGTCTCTACGGATTCTGTGAAGAAGTGTTTAAGAGGGAAGACACCGAAATCGGTTTGAACATATTTGTTGTTGCATACACGTGAGACGGTGCTGATGTCAAAACCTGTGTCGTCCGCTATTGTCTTCATTATCATTGGTTTTAACTCTTCGTCGTCACCTGTTTCAAAGAATGCCTCTTGACGTTTGATGATAGCAGTCATCACTTTTGTCATTGTGTCAGTACGTTGTTGTACTGCAGAAATAAACCATTTGGCGGCATCAACTTTCTGTTTGATGAAAAGAGCAGCGTCTTTCTGAGCACGTGACTGGTTTTTCCTGTTGTTAGCATATTCCTCAAGAACAGTGGCATAATGGCTGTTGAGTTGAAGAGTAGGGGTGTTGGCTTGATTAAGCGTCAATACCAATTCTCCATCCTCATCATGTACGTTGAAATCGGGAACGATCACAACGGAATTGTCCATAAGGATGTCATTTGTATGGCATGGCTGTGGATTGAGTTTTTTCAATTCCGCTACAGCATCCTGTACCTCTTCTTCTGTGACGCCCAGCGCCTTTTGTATTTTGTCGAACCGTTTGTCCTCTATCGCTGTATAGCACTCCTCCAATATTCTTATAGCAAGAAGCACAGCATCGGAAGGATTGTCTATCCTTTTGAGTTGAAGAATCAGACATTCGCGTATATTTCTCGCTCCCACACCTGCTGGTTCAAGCGATTGCACTATGGAAATGGCTTCTTCTACCTGCTCTTCGGTCACCATTTTCGATGCTATGAATATGAAGTCGTCAACAATGGTTTCAGTGTCTCTTTCCAAATAACCTCTTGGATTAAGACATCCGATGACGTATAGAGCTATATTTTTTATCTCTTCAGAAACGTGGGGAAGCAGATTTAGTTGCTTACGAAGGTCCTCAAGAACAGTCTCGTCCGCCTGATAACTCATTTCGGGACGTCTTTCCTGTTCTGTCATATCATTGTATTGGTAAGACGGAATGTCGTCCGCACTAACGTAATCTCCTAAAGTGAAGTCATCGTTGTTCCCGTCGTCGTAGTCTAATCCGTTGTCGTCGCTGCCTCCGTTTTCATTATCATCATCACCATACTCCTCCTTGTCGGATTTTTTCTCGTTGTCGTATTCATAATCATCGTTAACTTCAAGCGCAGGGTTTTCCTCTATCTCCTGCTCCACACGCTCGTTGAACTCAAGCGTGGATTGCGAGAGAAGCTTCATCACCTGAATTTGTAGAGGTGACAGTTTGAGCTGTTGCTGCTGCTGTATGGTTAACGATTGACCTGACATGGCTTGTTAGATATTTTCTGTCAAATACTTTTGTGTGTTATCCCAAAGTTGTGACCACTCTTCTCTTGTGTATATATCAGCTGAAAATTGTTCTATCTTGCAGTCATGATATACCATTCCTGTGGTCTGTGGACGGTTTGATAACAAGTAGAGTGCTGTTTCCGCTCCTTTTTCTGGAGTGCGGACAAACGGACTTAAAAAAACTTCTGCTATACTTTCAAACCATTTGCCTTTTGTGATCATCACCGTGTTGACGATGCCTGGATCCACTGCGTAGACTGAGATGCTTGAATTGTCATATTTGCGTGCCAAATGCTGGGTGTATGCGTAAAGCGCAAGTTTGGAACTTGCGTATCTGCGGAATCTGTTGAACTTGTCTTCCGGGTGGAAAGGGTCTCCAGATATAGTTCCCCAGCGAATTGATGACACCATGTTTAATATTTTCGCATCATGAGCCAATGATCGCTGTAAACGTTCAATCAAACGGACATTGCCAAGATAGTTGACGGCCATGGACATATCCACGTCTTCCTTGTTTTGACTTTCATACTGACATAATACACCTGCGTTGCATACAAGCTCATTGACGATGTAGCATTTCTGCTCAATTATCTCAGCGAATTTGTTGATGGAGCGTTTGTCAGCCAAATCGAGCATTATAGATTCGATAGTGCTGTGTGGATAAGCAGACTTAAGTTCACCGAGCAGGACTTTGGATTTAGCCAAACTTCTGCATGCGATGATCAAATGTTTGCCTTGACGTGCGACCTCTTCTGCGACCACTCTGCCGATTTTTCCTGTCGCACCAGTAACTATACTTACCCTACTACTCATCTACAAGGTTGATTAATAGTCTTTTATTGACATTGTTTGCTGATTGAGTCAGCAATGTCGTCTTTCTTGAACGTTATTCTTGCGAATTTAGTTAACTTTTCACCAAAATAGTCAGAGATAATAAATGTTTTTGAACATAATAATGTATAATTCGTAATTCATAATGCGTAATTGGTATGGGAAATTGTCGACGAAAAAAGGGATGAACCATCGCTCATCCCTTCTTCTATTTTACGTTATGAATCCCCTTTATTTCAGGTATTTCACAGATTTACAGTCCTTGAATGCATCTTCTCCAACAATCACATTATCTTTTGAATTGTCAATCACGACATCAAGATTTTCACAGTTGCTAAATGCAAGTTTTCCAATGTTTATCACACTGGAAGGAATCTCTATGCTGGTCAGATTAGGACAGTTTTCAAATGAGCCTTCTCCAATGCGGGTAAAACTATTAGGAATTTTCACGCTTCTCAAACGGTTACAGTTACTGAATAGATAATCAGAAACACCTGTAACGGTATATACTTGATATTCATTTTCATAATAGGCGTCTTCGATTTTTACTTTTTCAGGGAAAACGGCTTCTTTGATACCTGTCATGTCTAATGGATATTGTCCCCTGTGACCATTAATCTCTACAGTAGAATCTGATAATATTTTATAAGAATATATTGTAGAGCTCTCTCTTAAAATGGTTGTGTCTGTAGCAACTGTAGATTCCTTTAGATATGTCACAGACTTACAACTATATTCACATCCAAAGTTATGGCAATTACGTAATGCATTCTTCTTAATTCTAATGTTTTCTTTTGAGTTGTTAATTACAATATTAAGACTGTCATCCTTTGCAAATACTCTGTCTCCAATGTAAGTGACGCTTTCTGGTATCTCTATACTATCAAGTTTAATACATCCCATAAATGTTTCTTCTTCCAAGATGGTGACGCCTGATGGTATTTTTATACTTTTCAATTTTGTACAATAACTGAAAGCTCTCGCACCTATAGATGTTATTGTAGGTGGAAATTCGAATGATTCTAGCATACTACTGTAAGCAAAAGCACCAGGTATGATACTGACAACAGTATACATTTTTCCTGAAATCTTTACTGTAGTAGGTATATCAATTGATTTGCCAAGAGGGTTCCATGCATAATCGGGAGAATTAAGTAATCCTACTCCAACTGTTGAATCAGTCATTATGACAAATTTCAATCTGTCGTCAACCAGGTATTCTGGATGTGTATATTTTACCGAGTTTTTTGAACTGAAAACGGTGTTGCCCATATATATGATGCCATTTGAATTATCGATTAAAGCTTCAAGATATGGACATTCGAAAAATGCTTCGTCATTAATATTGGTGATACTTGATGGAATGGTTGCTTTTGTTAGATTTTCGCAAAAGTAAAAAGCTTTACTTCCTATACTTGTGACATCATATACTTTGCCATCAATTCGTACCTTGGCAGGAATTGAAACAGAATCCAATTCCTTATATGAATCGTCTTTGATAACCTCCAGCGTGCTGTCTGATAGGATTTTGAATTTCAAAGGTGTCTCGGATTCATCTACTACTGAATCAATGATCAAAGGGAGTGTTTCACAGATGGTAACATCCTTAACATCTTCAAGGTTAAAACTAACAGTCTCTCCATTTCTTAGGTTGACGCACATGCTCTCTGCAAACGTAGGTAGACACAGTGCGAAAGACAGGACTAACAAAAGTAATTTCTTTTTCATTATGGTTTAATTTTAGTTTATTGTGCTAATGCTTATGTGCCTTCTTTATTGGCAACGAGTTTCTTATTTTCATTTTACCGTTTCATTCGATAGGACTAAAATATCGAGTGAAAAAAGCTATTGCTTCCCTTTTCAATTATTTTGCTAAATTAAACAGAAAAAATTAGAACGTCAAAAATATATGAATGAAAATGTTTCATTTTTGATTTTGTCGCTGACGGCGAGATGAATGTTTAATTCGTAATGTGTGCTGTTCTGGCTTATGTCGCCAGCGGCGACACATCGGCATTGCCGACCATATCCGATTCTTGCGAAGCAAGTGTCGGGAAAGTGTGTCGACGGTGCGTGTCGGATACCTATGTCGACAAAAAAAGGCAGACTCTAAAGCCTGCCTTTATCAAGTATCTTTTAAGAGATGATTACATCTTTCTCAAAGCTACGCAACCGTTGTGTCCACCGAATCCCAATGATGTTGAGAATGCGATGTTGACGTCTGCTTTTACAGCTACGTTTGGAGTGTAGTTAAGATCACACTCTGGATCAGCCTCCTTAAGGTTGATTGTTGGAGGGATGATGCCGTTCTTCAATGTAAGTGCAGAAACGATCAGCTCCAATGCTCCAGCTGCTCCCAAGCAGTGTCCCATCATCGACTTGCTAGATGAGATGTGTGCCTTACGTGCTGCCTCCTCACCTAACGCAAGCTTGAATGCTGCAGTCTCACCCTTATCATTAAGAGGTGTTCCTGTACCGTGTGCGTTGATGTATAGAAGATCCTTTGAAGCATCGAAATTAGACTCCTCAAGAGCCAACTTGATTGCCTTGCTTGCTGGCACTCCATCTGGTTTTGGAGCTGTGTAGTGGTATGCGTCACAAGTGTTACCGTAACCAGTCACCTCAGCATAGATCTTAGCACCACGTGCTTTTGCGTGCTCATACTCCTCAAGGACAAGGATACCACATCCTTCACCCATCACGAATCCTGCACGACGCTTGTCGAATGGAAGTGATGCCTCGTTAGGATCAGTAGCCTTTGAAAGAGCTTTTGAGTTAGCAAAACCACCGATTGCAAGTGGGTTGACAGCTGCCTCACTACCTCCTGCTACGATAGCGTCTGCATAACCGTGCTTGATAGCGTGGAATGCCTCACCTACTGCGTGAGTAGATGTTGCACATGCTGTTACAACTGGAATACATGGTCCTTCAAGGTGATGTGCGATAGCAACCTGACCTGATGCCATGTTAGCAATCAACATAGGGATGAATAGAGGGGAAATACGGTTCATTCCCTCATTGATAAGTTTCTCACACTCTGTTGTGAAGACGTGCATACCACCGATACCAGAACCGATGTATGTACCGAATCTGTCGGCTGCGATGTTCTCGCCGCTCTTCAATCCTGAATCTTCGATAGCCTGGTTGGCTGCGGCAAGAGCGAACTGTGCGAAACGGTCAGACTTGCGGGCCATACCCTTGTCTACACCGAAATCCTCTGCCTTGAAATCTTTTACCTCAGCGGCAAGTTTTACGGGATGATCACCTGTCTCGTATTGAGTGATTGCACCAATTCCACAAACACCTTTTACTAGACTATCCCAATATGCGTCAATATTGTTACCGATAGGCGAAATCACGCCCATACCTGTAATTACGACTCTTTTCATTTCAATTCTGGTTTTATAATTAAGCCAGACGACTGTTTGCCGCCTTAAGTAGTTCTTCACACTTGCTTGCCATTCCCTCAACGATCTCTTTGCATGACTTCTTCTCGTTGATCATACCAGCGATCTCTCCAGCCATGAAGCTACCTTCTTTCAAGTTTCCGTCCTTAACGGCCTTGCGAAGAGATCCTGCTCCGAACTGAAGCAATTCCTCTGATGTCACGTTTGGATCGTTCTCCATCTTTGCGAAGCTCTTAGAGAATGGAGTACGTACAGTACGAACTGGGTGACCAAGTTTCTTACCTGTTACGATTGTGTCGTTGTCACCAGCCTTCAATACCTTTTCTTTATATACCTCGTGTACAGTACATTCGTCTGCTACCAAGAAGCATGTTCCACACTGAACAGCCTCTGCACCCAACATGAATGCTGCTGCCATACCACGTCCGTCGCCAATACCACCGGCAGCGATCACTGGCACGTTTACTGCGTCTACAATCTGAGGAACAAGTGGCAATGTGTTGGCCTCACCTGTGTGACCACCACTCTCTGCACCCTCAGCGATAATAGCGTCTACTCCCATTCTCTCGATACGAAGAGCCAACGCTACACTTGCTACAACTGGAATAACCTTGATTCCTGCTGCTTTCCACATCTCCATGAATGGAGCAGGAGAGCCAGCTCCTGTAGTAAGGATCTTAACTCCTTCTTCAACAACGATCTGCGCGATTTTCTCCACCTCTGGAGCCTGAAGCATGATGTTAACGCCGAAAGGTTTGTCTGTCATCTGCTTGCACTTTCTGATTTCTTCTCTTACGATGTCTGGAGGACAAGCACCTGTGATGATTCCCAAACCGCCTGCATTACTTACAGCGGCTGCCAAACTAGCGTCGGCAACCCATGCCATACCACCCTGAATAATTGGATATTTGATACCCAATAGGTCGCAAATCTTACTTTTTATCATGTTGTATGTAATTTTCTAATAAATTCTTTAACTGATTTTACTTGTTCCAACGAACTACACATGCAGATGTCTGGAATCCGGCACCGAATGCGCTGAACACCAAAATGTCATTCTTCGACAATTTGCCTTCCTTGTTCAATCTGTCAAGTAGGATAGGAATACATGCCGACGACATATTACCTGTATTTTCAATAGTAGTAGGGAATTTCTCTTCTGGCTCATCCAAGAAATGGCGGATAGCCTCGATGATTCTTATGTTAGCCTGGTGAAGCACGAAATATTTCACCTGGTTAGACGTGATGTTGGCATCCTCCATCACAGCTTTGATATCGTCCTGTGAGTTTGATACCGCCATTCTGAACACCTCACGTCCGTTCATAACCAACGGAACATTTCCTTCAATCTCGCCAACGAATGGAGTTTTCTCCATTGCTCTTTTGCTATATAGAACTATAGGAGCAGAGGTAGTTGTTGAACGCATAGCAAGCACGTCGTCGCCGTCTGCACTGACAACAACAGCTCCAGCACCGTCTCCAAACAAGACGCTTGTGCTTCTGTCTGTCCATGTCGGGATTCTTGAAGGCTCTTCTGCCGCTACAATCAAAATCTTTTTCGCAACACCTGTCTTAATGAAAGACTCTGCAATTTGCATTCCATATAAAAAACCTGCACACGCAGCATTGATATCAATGCTTGGGCAAGTGGCTCCAATGTGACCCTGCAATACACAGCCTAAACCTGGAGTGATATATTCATTCACAGTGTTAGAGCAGATGATGTAGTCTAAATCCTTTGCTGTTATGCCTGCATCTTTTAGGGCATTCTCGATCGCCTCAACGCCGATTTCCTCCAACTCCTGATTTACCAAGAGATGACGGCGCTTAATTCCAGTGCGAGTGGAAATCCACTCATCGCTTGTATCCATTACTTCGGACAACATCTGGTTCGTAGCAACGAATTTTGGCAATGCACTGCCGGTTCCGATAATTCTCATGTTATAAAAATAATTCTGCAATTTTAGAATATGTTTGCAAATTAAAACATAAAACTCCTAATATGCAATTTTTTGATTGCCTTTTCCATTTTTTGACCTCCTTATAGACTGAAAATGGAGCTTTGGTTGAAAAAAATTGTAATATCTTTTCCAACCGATATTATACGTCTAGCGACGTATCTTTCGTTTTTGAAAATACATCTAAAAGATTGTCAATTCGTCGAAATCACGTCAAATAATACGGGCAAATAATACGGGCAGGTTTGAAACCTGCCCCTACGGATGGATCTCCCAACAATTACGAATTATGCATTATGCATTATGAATTATATTGTGGTCGGATTTGACGACAAAAAAAGAGGGCGTATCAAGATCGAAAAATCCATTTTGATACACCCTCATATTTTAACAATCGATTCTTATTTTGTATATGTCACAGATTTGCAATAATTGAAAGCATCTTCTCCAATTATTATGTTGTCTTTTGAATTGTCGATCACGACATCCAATTTAGAGCAACTCCAAAACGCTTTCTCTCCGATACTTTTGACATTTTCTGAGATTTTTACGTTTTTCAAAATCTTACAATAAGAAAATGCCTCTTTGCCAATCTCAACTACGCTTGAAGGAATCTCTATCTTGTCTATATAAACCCAACTAAAAGCAGACTCTCCAATTTCCGTGATTGTAGGAGGTAGTTTTACACATCTTAGATTACTTCCTCCAGTATACGAAAAAGCATTATCCCCTATAGTTGTGACCGTATATATTTTCTCGTTGATTTTAACTTTTGATGGAATATATATAGTGTCTATGTCCGCTCTTGCCCCCCTAAGTTCAACAGTAGAATCAGATAATACTTTGAACCATACTTCTTTGAGTTCTGAAGTGTCCATGACAACAGAAAGATCTGGATTACCGACCACAACGGTAGGCTCCTTTGCGAAGATTATAAGTCCGCACTCTTCAAATGTGTAATCTCCAGTTCTGACATTTTTACTTAAATTGTCGATTACGACAACCTCACATTTTGCAAAAGCAGCGTCGCCTAAAGAGGTTACGCTTGATGGCACCTCTATACATTCTACGCCACAGCCACAAAAAGCATAGCCTCTGACACTTGTAACAGTTGATGGAATTGCAAAAGTATCTACTTTTATTCCATATGCGTAAGAGACTAATTCCGTCTTGTCCTTACTGTATAATACTCCGTCAATAGAAGTGAAATTGGCATTGTCTGCTGCGACGTTGATGTTTGTCAACTTATAGCAGTAGAGAAACGCACCATCACCTATTTCAGTGACACTGGAAGGGATATCTATACTTGTCAGAAGTCTGCATCCATAGAATGCGTTTTTTTCAATTTCAGTGACACTAGAAGGTATCTTGATACTCGTTAAACTGTCACTTCTAAAAGCAGAATGGCCTATACAGTTGACACTTGATGGTATTGTGAAATCGCCTCTGATTCCTCCTGGAACGCAAATTATCTTTGTCTTGTCTTTGTTGTACAATACGCCATCCGCAGATGAAAAGTTAGGATTATCAGTTGCGACGTTGATGTTTTTCAATTTACTGCAATTATTAAAAACAGGTAACTTTTCGATGTCCGTCACACTTTTAGGAATATTTATCTCAGTCAGATTTTCACACCAGCTAAATGCCAGAAACTTGATGTACGTTATAGTTGAAGGTAGTTCTATTCTTTTTGAACGGCAACTTTCAAACGCACGATCACCTATACCAACGACTGTATAAACAACATCTTTGATTCGTACTTTGGCAGGAATCATAATTGTATCAGGGAACGTACTGTAACTTACGTTTTTATTTGTCACCTCAACCGTAGAATCCGATAGGATTTTGAATCTTAGTGGAGTTTCCGACTCATCAACAACTGTTGGATCTTCTGGGGT
>CACZOA010000049.1 GCA_902782665.1 uncultured Bacteroidales bacterium | reverse complement strand
GAACCGCCTACTTGCCGTCAACAACAACGGAAGCGTGTCATGCTATTTCTATGATGCTGCGGGCGAGCGTACAGTGAAGTTGACAAGTGAGACAGAAATGGTTCATGTCAATGGAAAGAAGGTTGGTGGAAACGATGCAGTGACAAAATTCATAGCCTATGTCAGCCCATACTTCGTAGTGTCGAATGGTGGAGCTTACACAAAGCATATCTATGCGGCAAATCAAAGAATCGCATCCAAACTTGGCAATATAGACGGCTTCGGAGCTGATCCTCGCCGTGTTGAAATGGCAGGAGGAAAGAAAATCTCTGACATTCAAAAGGATAATATTGGAGCGAGATACAAGGAACTTGGCTTCACATATTCCGCTCCAGAGAAAGAGAAAGTGGAGAAAGATTCCACAATGGATTCCGAGGCAGAAGAAAAATTGATTTTCTTCTATCATCCAGACCATCTTGGTTCAACATCCTATGTGACAGACGCAGATGGAAACATTGCCCAGCATGTGGAGTATATCCCATACGGAGAAGTATTTGTGGAGGAGCGTAACAACCAATTTTCTACAAACTACCTATTCAATTACTGGTGGCGTAGCAGGATTAACATGTGGTGCAAGCTTGGCTGCAACGGTGGTTTCAACAGGAACAGCAAATGTTGTAGATGGAGAAGTTAATCGAAGAATACAAGGAAAGGAGACAAAGGCTAGTGATGTTGCATTAGGCACTCAGGGCACTAAAAATCCACGAACAATTTTTGAATTGAACTATAAAGGAGATGTTAAAAAGAGTTGCAGTGTCTGTAGGTAATAATGGCTATATTGTAGGAGCAAATATGAGATCTTTAGAATAAAATGGAAATAAATTATATAAAAATAATGCCGGAGATAGGTTGTTATCCTATTTGGGTTGGAGTTGACGGTAATATCAAAGACACCGTCGAAATAGAGTCAATTTGTAACGACTTAGTATTAATAAAAGAATTTAATACGTGGGATAGTATATTTCAAAATATATATGATCTATCTGATCTTGAATCTGTTGGATTTGATGATAAAGAATCTCTTATAGCGTTTGAAAGACTAGGAATTTGCCTTTGGAACAAACTATCCATATTAAAACCGGATGTGAAAATTGAATATTTCAGTTTTGTATTTGATCGAGTGTATGACAATATCTTAGAGTTACAAAATGATTTGGATAACAAAGCTATATATATGGATTCATTTATCTGGGTTAAGCCCTGATTGTCAGTGGGCTAGGGGGCTTGGTTCAACATCTTACGTCACTGATGCAGACGGCAACATCGCCCAGCATGTGGAGTGTGTGATTTTGTGGAATTTAATTCAATAAGTAAGACAGTCAGTCTTGTGGATATTCGCGTCGCATATAAAGATTGATTTTTTTTGTTGGATTATGAATTTTTGTGGCGTAAAATTTGCGGAAATAAAAAATATGTTTGTATTTTTGCGATATGAAACCTGTGGGGCATGTTGATGCTTTGAATGTTCAGGTGTTTTGTTTTATTAAATTATTATGATTATGGCAACAGTACAGTTCTTAATTTTCTCAGTGTTGAAAGTGCATTTCTTTATCTTGGTATAATGTACTTTTTCTCCTTTTGTTAAAATATTTACATCAAAAAGTATTGCTATATTTGCTGAGTTATTTATATTTGTAGAGGTTTTTTATGTCAGTAAATTCTAGGAAATGGAAGAATGTTACTACAAAATTCCCTTTGATTTCGCTTCAGTATTGGATGAAACCCGTGGATATGCAAGCGTATGTACGGAGTTGGAGTCTGTAGATCAACATATAGAGATGCTGATAGGAACGTATCCTGGGGAGCATAGTTTTGACGAGGAATACGGCACAAAAATTTGGGAAATGGATTTCGAGAGAATCGTATCCCTAGATACTTGGAAGACTCGTTTCACGGAATGTTTGTCGCGTTCGATCTCAAAATATGAAAAACGAATCAGTAATTGTGAATATCGTCTTGAAGTAGGAGATGTTCTCAAGGAGAATGCGATGTCTCGCAACGTCAGTGTGAGGAAAAAGGTGGAGATTTTCATTAAAGCCACTCTCAATTCCACTGGTGAGCGATGCAACCTTTATTATACTTTGTTTTTAGGACCTTTGTCAAAGGATTAGAAGTATGGGTTATAACAGAGAAAGTAAAGAAGAAATCAAAGACCGTATGATTCGTACGGCATTAGACTATTGGAACATCAGGAAGGTTGAGAATCTGGATCCGCTGGTGAGACTTCTTATTGAGTCGTTGGCAATGCAGCTTCATAATATATCCGATGAAATCGCAGATATTGAGGTTCGCGCGATGAAACGTTTGAGTGAGGTCTTGCTTCCTGAAGTTGTGACAGTAGTGCGTCCGTCTCATGCTGTGGTCCATACAGAGATCATGTCCGGAGAGCTGAAGACAAGTCTGTATGATGGCTTTTCCACCGTCGCAATAGCCCAAGGACGACGTGATGGCAGGAATTTTTCGTTCTATCCTGTATGCGAAACTAAGTTGCGAAACGGAGATGTCCGTATGATTATTGCGGAAAATAGTGTGTATGAAGTCCTTCCTGATCAAAATAAGAGACTTTTGCTGAAAAAACAGACTGTTCCGGAGAATGTCAACAAGGTGTTTGTCGGTCTGGAGTTTGGAACAAAAGATATAGATCTGAGCTCGTTGTCGATATATTTTGATTTTCCTAATATAGATAGACGGAATGATTACCTTCACTATCTTTCGTCAGCTGTCTGGCGTTGGAAGGGGGAGGAACTGCGGGTCAACCGAGGTTTATATACTGAGGGTAAGAGACAGCAGGCTCATCTGCAGCGCTTTTTTGACGGATTGGGAAATGATCAGAGTTTGAATGATAGAATTGTCGACTACTATAAGATGAGCTATGTCACGTTAGACGGCCCATTGGCAGTGACAGCTCAGGATTATACAAAAGTGCCAGCAGGATTTGATATGCATCGTGATGCGGAAGAATACTCTGCTGTTTTCAACAAAGATCTGATCTGGTTGGAGATCGATCTGCCACCGCAGTTCTCTACATCTGTGTTGTCTGATATACAGGTGTCAATCAACACTTTCCCAGTGGTAAACAAGGAGATGCATAAATTGAACAGCCTTGTGAAAAAAGATTTCGGTGTGCTTCCGCTTCCTGTTGGAGAGTATGAGTCATTCTTTGATGTTGTGGAGGTGGTGGATGAATATGGCAACGTCTACAACAGAACGAATGGATATAAGGATGAAAGGACGGATATGTGTTACACATTGCGTCAAGGAGGGTGTGAGTCGTTTGACAAGAGAGACGCGCGTGAATTCCTGATTCGCCTGCAGGGCATGATGGAAGAGGAATTGAGCCGTTTCTCAATCCCGGAGAACGGAAGTGGAGTAGAGAGCGTGAACCTTATAGAGCAGCTTTTGCGTAAAATCGACAGACGGACTCAGAACGATGCGGGACGTACAGATATCCCATACTATCTGTTTGTGGAGCCGGAGAAACCGACGTCGTATTTCTATCTGAAATATTGGACATCTTATGGCCCTCTTGCAAATGGAATGAGGATTGGACAGGCTCTCAATCCTACAGGGGATTCGTATGGAGAATATGAGCATCCTATTTTTCTTACAACCAGTATCAATGGAGCGAATCCACCTTTGGAAAGGGAGCGAATCGCAAAATTCAAGTACATCCTTGGAAGTAGGAACCGAGTCGTGACGAATAATGACATCAGGAACTTTTGCTTTTCCGAGTGTTGTGAGGAGATTTCAGATGTGGAGATCAGAAAAGGCATCTGTATGGGTTCCGATTCAGGATGCGGGTTGCAGAGAACGATAGATGTATTTTTGATTCTTAAAAACAACGAAATGACTGAGAGTCAAAAGATACGTTTGTCTAACGATATACGAGAGAAATTGGTCGGACAATCTCCGATGACGTTTAATTATCGAGTGTTTTGCAGATAAAATAACATGAGTCTAGAAGTAGGTAAATTTTTTATAAATTATTTATTGTTCCCGGTGATAGTCCTTATTTTAGGATTATTGTCTGTGGTTATTGCGAAAAAGAACAAATTGCTGTCAGACAAAAAGGCGGTGATCACGGTGATGACAACAAGTCTGCTTTATTCATTGTTTGGATTGTGCGGATTTTTCGGCATGGAATTTATGCCGTATGTATACCTGTTTATCCAGTTCTTGTTTTTGCTGATAGGATTTGCCAATCAGAGGATATTGCAGCATTTCATTCCGCAATTGAAATCGAACGGAGTGATCTTTGTGGTCGGGTTGCAATTCTTTTTGTCTTGGGCTTTATTTGCGATTTTGTTCAATTTCACAAATGAGTTACAATACGGATTTTGGGCAGGTACATGTCTGCTGCCGCTTCTGTTTTATCCGCTTTTTGTGATTACATATCATAGTTATCTCAACATCCCGGCTGAGATATATAAGATAAAGGTATACAGTGAGAATGAGACATTCGAGCCCCCACATGCGGAGTTGGATATCAGCAGAGTGATGGTAGTGGGAATTAATGTCTCGAAGTATGTCGGTGACGAGAATGAGGTGATAGTAAACAGTAAGGCTCTGAAGACATTTGTGTTGGGTGAGTGGTTTGGAATGATTATAAACGATTATAATAAGCAGCATTTGGATAATCAGGTCGAGTTGTTTGATAAAGAGGGATCTTATGGCTGGATTTTTTACACTGAGAGATCTATCTTGAAATCAAGACTATATTTGGATCCTGACTTGACGTTTGAGTCTAACGGCCTGACACGCAACTGTATGATTGTTGCGAGAAGAGTGAAAAATGTGAAGTGAAAAAAATTAAAGTGAAAAAGAGGAGTTTGAAATTATGAATATTGTTTTTAAGCCTGTCAATTGGATGCAAGGTATGAGCGTGTCATCCTCTCATTTCATTGCAACCGAGAATTATCTGATGGAGCGCCTGATGAAAAATACAGAGGCTCTCCAGAACAAGTTTGCATACGGTATGCTTCCAACGGAAAAGTTTGATGAGAATGTGGAGCAGAAGAACCTTTATTTGAATGGCAAGGGCGATGGAACACGTTTGGTCTTGAGTTCGTATCAAGGAATCACCAAAGGCGGATATTTGATAGACATTACACCAGTTCAGCCAGTCGTTTGTGAGTGCAGTTCAGAGATAGATACGGTTGAACAAGGTTGGGATATTGTGTTGTCTGTATCTCCATTTGAGAGACGTCCTTGTGGAGAGCCAAATATGCAGGAGACACCTCCACGCTATCCGTTTGTGGATCCTGGATATAAGTTGTCTATAATAGAAAGGGAAAAGGAGATAGTAAACGAATACGGTCCTTTTGATGTTGTGGTAGGACTGTTGAAAAAGAAGAATGGTGAGCTTGTAATTGATGAGAGTTATCTGGCTCCTTCATTATCAATGTCTTCCAATGTGAAATTGAGACGATGCTTCGATATTTTCTCCCAATATATGTCGACGGTGAAAAATGCTTTGGCAGTCATTTTCAGCAAAGCATACTCTTCAAATGCCAACAAGTCGGAATGCCTGGAGAACAGTTTGATTTTCTGCAAGGAGCTTCAGAGGGCTGTCGCAGACATAGAATACAAATGGCATAATTGCGGATTGTCGTTATCGCCATACCAGATAGCTGAATTGTTCGGTGGAATGGCGAATTCCGCGTCGCTTAGCTTCTTGTTCATGTCTAAGTCGGGGAAGGATGATCTGCTTAAATATTTCCACGAGTGGAACGGCATCACACCGTCTGCTTTTGAGGCTATATTGGACAATGTCGCTTCAGGTGTGTTTCATCAGAACAGAATAGATGTTTCGATGTCGTCAATCAATATTATGTTGAAGACATTGGCGGAACTGTTGGTCAAACTGAGTGAACTTGAGTATGTAGGTCAACGCAAAGAGAGCATGGTCATTTCTGTCACATCAGCGAAAGACGGCTCTGACCAGGGAAAGAAATCAAGTTGGCTATTGTAGTGGTAGAGCATGGATTCGGTTAACGACGTAATAGCAGGCAAGAATACACTATATACGGATTACCGTGCAGAGTTTGTCGCTGCGTGTCTTATCGAAAATGGTTTTGATCCGGAAGAGATCAGGATCATTCGAGAGGGATTGTCCAAAGGCGGAAAGAATATCGACAAGATAGTCTGGGAAAATTCTTTTGATAGATTCTCTAAGTATCTTACCATATATTCCAGAAAAAGGGATTTGTACGAATCCTTGCCAGAAGGCCTTTTTCACAAACGTATGGATATCAGTGACAAAAAAGACAAGGATGCAGTCATCGACTATATCAGACATGAGCGACAGGTGGCGTTGAGCGCGACGTACTTTTTCAGACCGTTTGAAATGTCGATAGACAGGATGCTTGTCGAGGCCAATCTGTACGAGATGAGGCTGGAGAAGAGAGACAAGCACGATGATTTCATACGTTTGTTTGGATCTGTGTGGCAAGTGTTGCAAGGAATGCCGTTGGATAAAGCTCTTTTCGCAGTCTCTTTGTTTTCGCAGGCTTATCGTTTGACCAAACCGGAACAGATGGCAGAGATCCTCTCGGTATTTTTTGATTGTGAGGTCAGTATAGATTTGTCGTATAAATGTTTGACATTAAACACAGATCAGTGTGATTGGGTGTTAGGGGAGAATCAGTTAGGAGTGTCGACGGTGCTTGGAGGAGAAATGACGGATTGTTTTCCAGTGATGAATGTACGGATAGATTCGTTGCCTCCGCAGTATAAGGATCTGATGTTTGAGAATACTTCGGCATATGGTAAATTTATGGATATCATGGATTTGTTTGTGCCTGCCGATACAGAATTGAATATAAATATCAATGTGGCTAAGGATGGTCTTGCATTCTTGTTGACAGATGAAGACGGGTCTGCACCGCTTCTTGGCTACTCAACTATATTGTCATGAAAGCTTTAAATGAGAAAGAGGCAGTACTTATGCATGTTAAGTTTGCTGCTTATATGATGTTTTTGATTGTCTTGACATTGTTTTTCGTCTTCTCCTTCTTGAAGACATCAGAGGCAGAGATTGCGGAAATCAATTTGAAGACTGGCGACTGTGATAAGATCTACAGAGTGCAGATGGAACTGTGTGATGATATTGATGATCTTTTTACACGATACAAGTCCTTCGATGTCACTGAAGATGTGAATTCGGAATTTCTAATGCATTCGATAGTCGACAGAAAGATGGAGATCTCGAAAAAAATATCCCAACTTCCGGAAAACGATGTGAAGATACATTCGTTTATGATTTCGAAAATGGAGGAATTGTTGAGAGTCAGAGATTCTATTTCGGCTATGAAGAAAGAGGAACTCAGAATGAAAGAGGATCTGTTTTTGTGTAATGGTGATTATAAGAAATTGAACAAACAAAAGAGAAATAGTCAATTTCTAAAGTAAAGAAACCTTTTAATTAATGTGATATGGCAAAAAGCAAAACCGCATTGACGTCGAAAGAAAAAGTGACGGGGCTGATTTATGTTCTTTCTTTGTTCTTGTTTACGACTGGTATCTGTATGTACATCCTTTTCATATATAAATCGGATTATCATTTTGCAAACGGCAAGAAAGATGCGTTGACAAAGTTGGAGAGGGTGAGTGTGTTCCAAGCGGCTCAGTCTGATTATTTCGATAAGATCACATCAATCGACAATGGTGTGAGCAAGATTAATCCGGATGTGAACGCGTCGTATGAAAAAAGGGAACTCAACTATACAATTGGTGAGATAAAGAAGATTAGTGACGACAATAAGTATGATGCGCGATTCAGAATATTTGGTCAGGTGGCCTCTTTCTATGAGATGAAACTGTTTGATCGTGAACGTCTTTCCGCATCTCAGAAAAACATTGAGAAGTTTAAGATCGAGTTGGACAATTGTCGTGCCGGAGTTGAAACTTTAAAAAACAATTGATTATGAATAAACTATTTTCAAAAGGTCAGTTGATAGTCGTTGCTATGATGTTGATCCTGATTGGAGGTTCATTGATAATCAAATCATGCACGGCTGGTATTTCTATTCGTGCCTCTGTATCTCCGTTGGATGTTGAATTAGGGTCTCCAATTCGTTATTCGGACAGTACGTACAATACCTCACACATATTGTGGGAGTTTGGAAACGGTGATATCTCCTACAACAAAACCGGCTTTTATACATTCAAGGAGGCAGGACGTTATCAGATCAGATTGATTGTCAACCGAGAGAAAAGCCAATGTTTTATAGTAAATGTGAGGGATAGCAAGTCTGCCAATGACAGTAAGTTGATAAGGATAAAGGCACCGTCGAAAGTTGTACAAAACGAGCGTGTCGTCTTTATGGCTTGCGGCAATTCCGATAACTGGAGATGGGAGTTCGGTGAGAGTGGACAGGTTGATTCTCAGGAGCAGAATCCTATCTATGTATATTCAAAAGTAGGTGTTTACGAAGTGAAACTGATGGCTGGCAATATGATGTATCCGATTGTCCATACTATTGAAGTGTTGCCAGAGTTTGCTATCGATGAAAGTTCTGACACAGATGCTCAGGCATCCGACGACTTCAAGAGAAGACTGCAGCAGATCATCGATGAGAGAAATGTGTTCAATACAAACTATAATTATCTGTTGAGACATTATTTGCATGGAAATTCGAATGTCATGGTATTGATCAACGGTACAAATGAGAATGATTTTTATTCTTATTGTAATGGTTTGAAAATCCTTGGCAAACAACAGTCTACCGTCATAATGGATGTGAATGCGGAACGTGATAAGAAGGGACGGATAAAGAGATTGTTGGTGAATCAGGTATCCTGCAATTGATGTGTTAATTAGATGTGAAAAAGAAAAAAAATAAGAAATGATGTTGTTTAAGCGTGTATTTCCCTTTATTGCATGCGGATTTTTAGTCCTTAGCACAGCATGTAAACCTGTCAGATCCTCGACAAAGATAATGAAGACACCTGACGAGTATACTAGAAATTATTGCTGTGGAGAGGTGTCAGTTCCGAAGTCAGCAGAGAGGAAGACTCCATGGATTGTCTATTCAGACAGGGATTTGAATCCTACATATCATATTCCAGGCGGAAAAGTCAAACTGAAAGAGGTCTCATATTTTGAGCCTTTGGCAGTTATTGATGAAGAGGGTGATTATGTGGAGGTTGTCAAATATGAAAAGGGTGTTTTTGAAGGCCGACGTGTGAAAGATCCGAACAAAGCGGAGTATTTGGGTTGGATGCCCAAATCTAATCTGGTGTTGTCTTCCAATGCCGTGACTGATGTGGCGACTGGTTTGGTGATGAAAATGATCACGATGGTCAATGATACATCACCGTTGACTAATACAGAGAAATTCTTCACTAAAGGAGAGGTCACACTGTATAAAGAGCCAGAATTGCTTAATCCGATTGGCACGATTCCGTTTCAAAAGCCTATTTTCTTGGCAAAACGTAGTGAGGATAAAGACAAATGTCTTGTGATTGGAACAGAAAATCTGACTCCATTGACTGCATCAACTGTCACATCTGGTTGGGTTTCCTCTTCGATGCTTCGTCCATTGGGTGAGATGCTGTATGGAGATTTCTCAGAGATGCCGATCAAACAGTTCGCATTCATGAGCCCATATACAGGCACTTCATTCTCTATCCCCAAAAAATCGGAGATCAAATATTTGAGATCAAACAAGATTCCAAATTTTGTCGGCGTGGATCCTATTTATGGAATAAATGAAGTCTCGGAAAAATCTGATGATGTTGTCTTAAAGACAGCGACTCCTATTCCTGTTATCAATGATGACTGTAATCTGGTTTACAGCCTTGCTGGCACGCCTATTACAAAGCCATTTTACGAGGATTTGCAGGAGAATCTGAAGAAGATTAATATTATGGTTGTGTTTTCTGGACAGAGAGAGGTTGTCGCAAAATTCAATCAGTATGTCAATTTCCTTCAGCAGTTGGATTGGATAATAAAGAAACATAGTTCAGAATTCCATTTCCGTCTTGGCTATTATGTCGGTTTTGATACTGAAAACAAAAGCACTTCAAGATGCATGCCGATGGATAATGTGGGGCAGGCACTCTCAAATTTGGAGAAGTATGCAGAAGTCCACAGCCGTAAAGTTGATTACTCTTATGATGCGTGGTCAGCATTGCGTGGCGCTGTCAACATGTTGTCGCAGCATAGTGATGAACAGAATATTGTCATTGTGATCGGTGAGAATGGAAACCAAAAGGAGCAGATTGACAATGCGTTAGTCAACAGTCTGGTGAAGAATAATTGCAGAATCATCGGTTGCCAATTGTTCTCAAACAGTGGAAATACATTCAATAATTTCGTGTTGCAGGTTGAGGATATGATATCTCGTTCTGCGGAACAACTTTCTAAAAAGAAGAAGAAACAGTTGGTCAGCTCTGAACAGTTGTGCTCTAGCAACAGATATAAGGAATTCTCGGAGAATGTGTATGGTCTTGATTATCCTAAGAACAGTATGCACCAGGGATGGGTGATTTTCCCGAAAAAACAAGAGGCTCTCTCTCCGGATTTGTTGCTGTCGGTGACCGATTCCACAATCTCTATGATAGAGCAAGAGACAAGAAGTGTGTTCGACCATATAAAGAAATCGTTTGAACATTCAAGTGTATGGCGTACTTCAATTAATCTGGATTGGCTGAAACTTGGAGGATATCCTACCTCATTCCAGGATCTGTCCGCTCATTTCAAACCATTGTTCCCTATGAATCCTGTCACCAATTATCCGACAGATCTGAAAGTCAGTTCGAAGGATCTGAAAAAGGGAAAGTATATGCTTTTTGTGACAGACTCAGAATTGAATCGCATCCGTCAGTTCATGCGCGATCTGTTGGAAGTGAGAGTGGATACAAAAAATGTTCAGTCTGCTAAAAAGAAAGATAAGTTACGTTCATGTCCGGATATGATAAGTAAAAGACGTGTTGACGTACAAGCGGGACAACGTCGTTACAAAAGAACGTCAAAAGCAAGAAAATCAATGTATAAGACATATCTTCGTTGGGCTAAATATGAAAAAGTTTATCCAAAGAAGAAGTCAAAGTTGAAAAAGATGACTCTTTCGAAAAATCAGCAGGAGGCAATTTCAATGTTATCGTTTGATCCAGTGTTGAGCACATTGAGGCTTTCTAAACTGAAAAGTCGCAAAGCACTTCCAGATGCTAAGTTGGATATGATGCAGGAATATTTGTTCGCAAAACAGAAAGCATTGGAAGACGCGATAAACAACAGCAATAAGTACGAGTTTAATGGTCAGACCTACTATACAATCGACTCTTCTTTATTGCCTTAATCTACCATTACTTGTTTAAAATTGAATTTTATGGATTTTCTAAACTTAAATAGTGAACTGCAGACAGCAGTCAGCATCGCCAAATCTTTCGCTAGAGAGTATGGCAATGCAAAATATACTCCGGCTCATCTGTTGAAGGCGATGCTTCACAAGGAAGTTGGTCTGGCTGATTTTGTTTTGTCGATTGGCAAGGATCTGTCATACCTTGAGGAGTGGGCTGAGATCAGAATGGAGGAGTGCGAAAAATTGGGAGGTGTTGCTGAAATTGAGCCAGATGCAAATGTTTACAAGGTCTTCGAGGAGGCAGACAACGTCCGTTTGAAGCTGGGTCTTCTTGAGATCAATCCTATCTGCACATTGTGTGCTCTTTCTCGTCCTGAGGTCGGTTTTTCAGCTGACCAGTTGAGGTCGTTCCCTATAAGAGAGAAAGATATTTGGGATTGTTTTATCGGAGACAATGGGAATAAAAAGGCTAATGCCAATGTGAATATTCCTATGTCTTCTTTCGACGGTGCTTCTGATGCATCTGCGTCTAAAACGAATTTGGAGAAATATTGCGTCTGCAAAACGGATGAGGCAAGAGATGGAAAACTACATTCTATCGTTAGCCGTGACAATGAGATCCGCCAGATGATGGAGATACTTGGTCGTCGCAGCAAACCTAATGTTATGGTGACTGGAGATTCCGGAGTAGGTAAGACGGCATTGGTAGAAGGCCTCGCATATAATATCGTAAACGGCAATGTTCCTACGTTCTTGGAAAACACTGAGATATGGGAACTGGATTGTGGAGCATTGATTGCAGGAGCAACGTATAAGGGAGAGATTGAAGACCGTCTGAAGAAGTTGATCAGCGAACTGCGTCAGATCGAGAAAGTCATCCTATTCATTGATGAAATCCATATCCTGCTCGACGCGAAACAGGGAAACAGTGGAGCTGTAAATATTCTAAAACCAGAATTGTCGAAGGGTGATCTGACTGTTATCGGAGCGACAACTCAGGATGAATATAGAAAAGTGGTGGAGCCAGATTCCGCTCTCAACCGTCGTTTTGAGCTTCTTACACTTGCAGAACCAAACACGGATGATGCCGTTACAATGGTCGGCTTTGTCAAGGAAAACTATGAGACATACCATAATCTGAAAGTGAGTGATGAGGCTCTTTCCAATTGTGTGCGTATGGCAAAACGATATGTCAAGGACAGACGTTTGCCTGATTCAGCGATTGACCTGCTCGACCGTACTATGGCGGCAGTCAAGATGGTGAATGAAACGACTGCGGGAGAGCAGGCGTGGCTGACTCGTGAGTTGGATAATGTGGAGCAGCGTCGCTCTGAATTGTCTGATGAAGATTATCTGACTAAATTGAAGAATATCGAACTGAGCATAGTGAGCCGATTGAGTCCGATTGTCCAGGCTAAAGTGGAATATGAGGTCGATAAAGAGATTGATATTCCTGCACTTACAGATAAATTGCGTCGACTTGCAGAAAACTTGGCAGAGATGTCGAAAGAAAAGATTGAGACGGTGGTGCCAGAGCATATCGCCGCTGTCGTGGCATCCAAGACAGGTATTCCGATTGGCAAGATCCAGGCTGGAGAGAAGGAACGTCTGCTTAATATGGAGACAATCCTGCGTCAGCGAGTTGTGGGACAGGACAGAGCCTTGAAATCATTGACTGATGCGATTTTGGAATCACGAAGCGGAATGAACAAGGCAGGTCAGCCAATAGGATCATTCTTCTTCCTCGGACCAACAGGAACAGGTAAGACAGAGCTGACGAAGGCATTGGCGGAAGCGTTGTTCAACGACGAGAAAGCGATGATCCGATTCGACATGTCAGAGTTTAAGGAAGAGCATTCCGTCGCACTTCTATATGGAGCACCTCCGGGATATGTAGGATATGAAGAGGGAGGAATGTTGGTCAACAAGATACGCCAGCAGCCATATTCAGTCGTTTTGTTCGACGAGATAGAGAAAGCCCATCCTTCGGTTTTCGATTTGTTCCTGCAGATTTTGGATGAAGGAAAGTTGCACGACAGATTAGGAAAAGAGGGCGATTTCTCCAATGCTATCATAATCTTCACATCGAATGTGGGAAGTGAGTGGATTTCAAAGGAGCTAGAGGAAGGACGAGTGCCTACCACATTGCAGATGATGGAGGTGATGGGCCGACATTTCCGTCCAGAGTTCCTTGCACGTCTTTCAGAGATTGTGCCATTCTCACCAATCGGAGAGTCGATCTTGATGCAGATCTTCGAGATCCAGTTCCAGGGATTCCGCAAGCTATTGACAGTACAGAACATGGATATCGAGTTGACAGATGCTGCGAAGAAAGAGTTGGCATTCAAGGGCTTCACTCCGAAGTATGGAGCACGACAGGTGTCAGGAGTAGTAAGGAACTACCTGCGTCGCCCGATCTCACGTATGATCCTTTCTGGAGAGTTGAAGAGTGGAGACAAACTGTGTGGAGATCTTGATAATGAGAACAATATAAAATGGAATGTCGTGCGTGGTTGAGTCCGAAATCAATTCGGGCAGACCATTTCCGAACGTCAAAATAGACCTGAATTTTTTGGATAAAACACTGACGGACATTATATTTGTTAGCGATAATTACGGTAACCGAAAAAAACAACTTGAAAATATTGTTTGTTCTTTTACCTGTGGCGTATGTTTGGTTAATAATGTTTAATGCACTAATTTATAAGATTTTATGTTTGGTTATAAGACGGTACTACAATTTTCTTATGGAGGAATTGCTAATTCAGGTTACGAGTTAGTGGATTTTTCATATGAACTTTATCAGCATATTGATGATAAGGGAAAGCCTCAAAGCAATGTTTTTTTGGGTTCTATTAGTATGGTATATCCAGGTGTGCCGACTAAAGAGTTGATTGACTTTATGGTTAATCCATATCGATACAAAGATGGTTCAATATCTGTTTTTGATAACGAAGGTAAAAAGTTACAAGAAATTTCTTTCTCTACAGGTACATGTGTAAAGCTAGATTTTTCTTATAATCAATCAGGAAAGGGATATGTGGCATCTTCATTTGTGATTGCAGCAAAGCAGATAATGATAGATAGTTACTCTGTCGAAAATAGTTGGGTAAATAAATAATACGAGTATGGCTATACAAGATGCGATTAATTCATTTTTTAAGAATCCGGATGGAAATTTAAGTGTATATTTTGAGTGCTTTGGAAAAGAGTATGAAGTAAAACAATTTTCCACATCGTTTGTACAACCAGTCGATGGAAAAGGCGAGCCGCAGAGTGAGGTTCGTTCTGGTGTTTTATCGCTTGTTCTTTCTACAATTCCAGATTCTAATTTAGTGAGATGGGCTACGAATGATCATTTGCGTGTCAGTGGATCCATTGTATTTAAAAATGAAACAGAGAGCCCAGCGTTACGTATTGATTTTAATGAAGGTGTATGCGTAGGATTGAGCCAAAAAGTAAATTTGGGTACTGGATGTCTGACTTCTTTTTCGATTTCATCTCCAGAGTTGAGAATGAATGATTTGCTTATTGACAAAAATTGGGTGAAATAAGAGATGGAAGAATACATTACAGAGGAAGAATTTTTCGAGTTGTGCCAAAAAGGCATGACATATGAAGGATACATTATTGGGGTTGGGTACGCATTTTTAAATGTGACGTTTGGGTTGGAGTATCTTAATCCAGCGATAAGAAAGGTATCTACCTCACATTATGAATATTTGTATTCTCAATATCCAGTTCAAAAATCGATTGTCTGTCAGTATATAGATACATCGGAAGAACAGGTTGTAAAGTCTTTGGAAGGAGGAAAAAAATCAGTTTCAGAAGGACTGGTGGCTTCGAAAAACGAATCCTCTATTCGGAATAATAATGTTTTGAATTCAACAAAAAACAAAAAAATAAGGAAGCCAAAAACAGTTGCCGAAAAAATGGCGTATGGAGTAGGTGTAATGTCTTTAGCTCAGACTAGTTATGAAAAATTTTTATATGATAGTGAACATTATGTTCAAACGAATGGAAAGGTTTCAGTTTGGTATAGAACAAATGCCAAAGGAAAACCTGTGTTAAAGAATGGTGAAATGATTCCTAGATCTAAGGAAGCTGCTAAAAAATTGGCGAGGAATAAAGCATTGACAAAATTTGGTAGAGGACTTACCTGGGCAGGAATGGGACTTACTGTTTATGGAATTTATGAAAATGTTGAAGAAGAAGGTCTTAAAGGAATCGAGGTACGACAAGTATCAGATTTATTTTTTGGAAGTCTAGCTCTTTGGGGTGGTCCCATTGGAGTAGGTGTTTCTGCATTTTATTTTATAGGAACAACCGTGTATGATATTTGTGATTACTATCAAACAATGGATGAATAACGAAAGAAGATAAATATTTTTGACAAATGTTGATGTATAAATACATATATTACAGATTGATATTGTTTTATAGAAAACAATATCGGAATTCAGGTGTGGAAAAAGATAAAGCCAAAGGTGCAATTGAGTGGTTGATAGGAATGCATGTGTGTATATTGTTGATATTATTACGTTTTTTATTCCCTGATTTTATTCTTTCTGGTGCTGCTTTGATTATATTTATCGTTTTACTTATAGCAACATTAAGTTGGTTTGTGAATAAGTATTTCGATAGTCTTAATTATAATGAATTAGAGAAAAAATGGGGAACTGAATCTTCTATAAAGAAGAGGAATAAAGGTATTTTAATCGTTATATTTTATATCCTTACTGGCCTTTTGTTGTTTTTTATGTTTTATACTTTAAAATCTTATTTTTGTTAAAAGTGAGATAATGCTATGATTTGAGTTTTGAACTTATTTCTGTAACGTATTGTTTGTTGTGATGTTTGAAGTAATTTAATTTTGGGGGGTAGTGAATGCATTTGAATTAAGATGGATATGTCGAGACAATAATCATAAACGGCAATATGTATGACGGGTAAGATGAAAATGTTAGCAAGAATCAGACATATATTTCAAGACATTCAGAAATTTCATCGATATTTCGTGTACAGAATGTATCATATAAATGATAATGATCCAGATATAAGAGTCATTTTTTTATTGATTTTTATACATTTTGCACATGTGTTAACTTTTTTTTTCTTGGCATTAGAATTTCTTTCTTTTAATTTATATGTTTTTAGTAAAATAGAATTGATTTTACTTATGACTCTTTTCATTATACTTCATTATATTCTTTTTTATAAGCCAGAAAAATGGAAGGAGTATACAAAAGAGTTTGAAAATGAGACAAAAGAAGAAAAACGTAAGGGGTCTGTGCTAGTTTGGGGATATTTGATTGTGAGTTTGATGTTACCGATTTTTCTTCCTGTTATATATTATTCCAATATATAGTGAGTTATTACGTATGTTGTCAATTAATTATAGAAGATTATAGAATAGAAAATTGATATGTTAGCAAGAATCAAACATATATTTCCATATCTGTATTATCGTTCATATCAATTTTATGAAAAAAACGACAAAGGAAAAGACTCTAAGGATTCTGCACATTGGTGGGTGTCTGTAATTGAAATGTTTTATTTCATTACGTTTGCTTTGTTCCCATTGGATATTTTAATTTTTGATGGCTTATTTATCGGCATTTTGCATGATGCAATAGAAAAATATTCAAGGGGTGTTGTTATGTTGATGGGGTTGCCATTCGTTTTTTTAATTCATTATTTTGAAAAACCGCGAATGCACAGATATTATGAGATGATGCCAATATGGAAAAATGAGACAGAATCCCAGAGAAGAAAGAAATGGTGGATATTGTTATTTGTTTGTGTCTTTCCTTTAATTTCATTATATCCGATTATCCGATTGGCGAATCATTTTCACCCTAATTCCCGACATGAAACAAAAATTGAGCATATGCAAATAGAGAAAGTGTCAAGGAAACCATTGATTTTGGAAGAGATTGATGATTCGCAACTATGGGGGATAAAAAGAGGCGAGAAAGAAATACAAGTGGTGGAGGAAGGAGAACAATAATTAAGATGGCTCATGATGTAGAACATGATATTTAATCGTAATCTGGATTCTTTACTTATTGGATTTATGCTATAGTATGTATAAATATATATATTACATGTTGGTGAAGTTTTACCAAAGAAATAATATTCTTCCTGGTGCTGAACATTCTAAGGCACAAGGCGTTGTGGTATGTTTGGTAGGAATAGAATTTTGTATTTTGTTAGCTCTATTTCGTTTTCTCTTTCCGAATATAGGCATTCCTTCCACATATATGATAATATTTCTTGTCGTTTTATTTTTAGGTATAAATTGGATTACAAATAGATGTTTTGATAATCTAAATTTTAAGGAATTAGACGGCAAATGGGGGCGTTATCAAGCAAAAATGAAGAGAAATGGAATATTGATATTCCTATTTTTCGTTTTTCATATTATTTTGTTGGCTTTTTCTTTCTATTTGATTCGAGAAATATAAAAGATAGTGCTGTTTTGCTTTGATTATAAAAAGAGGAGGGAAAGAAATACGCATGGTGGAGGAAGGAGAACAATAAAATGTCTCATTATGTTGTCTGATATGAAATGTGATTTCAATAAGCAATGTGTATGACGGGTAAAATGAATATGTTAGCAAGAATCAAACATATTTTTCCATATCTCTATTATCGTACTTATCAATATGTGTACCAAAAGGGCGGAGAAAAATGGAATCCGGAATTACGAGCTTTTGGATTTGTATGTGTTATTAAGATCTTCATTATATTTTTCTTTTGTATGTATGCCTATACGTGCTGTATTATATGATAGTACTATTTATAATAGTCTTGATTTTGATGTTACGTAAGAGCACACATGAACAGTATAAAGAAATGTTTTCTCTTTGGAATAATGAAACAGAATCTCAAAGACGAAATAAGGGTGTGTTTTTAATTTTCTTTTGCATATTCGCTATGTTTTCTGTCATACCGGTTATTGTATTAATGAAAATATGTTCATTGATCTGATATGTTTTGTAATGTGCTGTTTAAGTAAATTGATTGTAATGTACATGGAATTAAGATGGATACATGTTGGTTAACATAATATTTAATCTCAAACAGAAAACTATATATTAGTGATGCAAATTGTACTGAAAACTAATATCTGATATCAGGTGTACAACCAATGGATAAGTGATGTTTGCAGGTGTCAGTACTGGAATATAAATCGTTATATTTTTATTCATTATTTTTCTTTAATGTGGTGAAAATCACATCAATTTGTTTGGATAAAAAATAAACGGTCATTATCTTTGCAATAGACAATTACGCGAAAAAAAAAACTATCTACTTGTTAGTTCTAGTTTTTTTTACGAATGTGTTGAGTGTTTAGGTTTAATTTAATTAATTTAAAAAGTTATGGCTTTTAGATCCACTTTGAATCTAGGCGGTAAAGAGTACGATGTGCTCGACTGCAGTTATTCCCTTAAGCGTGATGTAGACTCTAAGGGACGTCCATCTTCCAACATCTATGGAGGCAGAATCACAGTAAGAGTAGAGTCAACAGAGGACACTACTATTTTGGAGACAATGGTTAACCAGTTCAAACCATTCAATGGAAGCATTGTATTCAAGAAGGGTGACGAAGAAGGTAAGATGAAGGAGCTTTCTTTCGAGAACGCTTACATCATTGAGTTTGCCGAGGGTATTGACATTGTAGGTACTGCTCCTATGTCAATCAGTATCACTATTTCTGCACAGATCATCAAGATCGGTGGCGCAGAATATGAGGAGAACTGGCCAAAGGCATAAAAAAATTAAAGGGAAAGGCCATGGTGCCTTTCTCCTTTTGTTTTTTCAGATTTGAAACTATATAATAAGTGAAATGGGTATTTTAAACTATGAAATTGGTGGTAATGAAAGACCAGTAGAAGCTTCTGAAGCTATCGGCAACATACCACAGAATCGTACTTTGTTTGTAGGCAAACTGACAGATGAGGACCCAATCGCTCCTGAGACTGTTGAGGGTTTAAAGACAATTGACGATGTTTATGAGAAATTCCAGCCTAATGTGGATGTGGAGTTTGAGACTGTTGACGGCGAGACTGTCAAGGAGAATTTCAAATTCACAAACACAGGTGATTTCCAAGTAAAACAGATGACAGAACACAGCGATTTCTTGAAAGGATTGTCTTTGGAACAGGAGTTTTACGAGAAATTGGTCAAGCAACTTCGTACTAACAAGGTGCTTCAGAAGGCTTTGGAGAACGAAGAGTCGCGTCAAGGTATGATTGATGCTCTTACAAAACTAAGAGAAGAGCTAAAAGAGTCAGGAATCTAATTATCTCAAAAATTTTATATATGGCTGATATTCAAGCACAAGAGATTCAAACGAAAGCAGCTGAGCTCAAGGAGAAAGCAGGTGCTGGAAAATCTTTGGAGGCATCGTTGGGAGCGTTGGCTCGTTATGGCGGATTTTCTTTCCTAGAAAACATAATCGATGGTGTCCAAAATATGAATCCAGAGCGTAAGGCTCGTAAGAAAATGTTCCTCGTTGAAGAACAAAAAAAGGGAGAAAGAAAGGATTTGGCAGGTAAGATAGATCTTTGGATTGACATGCTTTCAAATAGCAAGAATATTTCAGAGATGCTAGAACAGTGCGAAACAAAGATTTCGACAGTTGGAAGTCTTTTGGCAAAAAACCAGTTGGCGGCAGTAGAGGCTGTAAGGGATTTGGAGCAGTCGTACCGTGCTATTCAACTGTTTTATAAGAACACAGAGGAGTCTAAACTTAGCAACGTCTCTGTGATGAATGCTTCTATGGAGCAATTGAAGGATCTTGACAACAGCCGCTTTATCGATCATGTGGAGGAGGAGTTGAAGAAGAATTACGACCGTCTTGATCTCCGCAACAACTATGGCTTGCTTGTCGTTCCCGGTTATCTAGGATCAAATATGGTGCTCGACAAATGGTCGAAGATCGCCAATTCAAATAAGGTGATGTTGTTCACCGATTTCGCTGACTTGGATCAGCCTGATGATGTGGTAGAGTTGTTCACTAGCGCCGACCATGCCGGTGGTGACACTTACAAGAGCAACACAGTCATGTGCTGCAACTGGCTGGTTGGACGTAACGCATACAAAGAGTTGGGTGAGGAGGATGATTTGCATGTCTCTCCAGCTGCCGCTCTCGCTGGTAAAGTCTACACTACTCTTATGTCTCAGGTGACTGCTGGTAAGAAATATGGCGGATTGAATGAAGTTGAGGCTGTGGCTTTCCCATTGCGTAAGAGTGAGATTTCTCAGTTGGAGTCTATGGGATTGGTTCCTATGGTCAATGAGTATGGCAAGGTTATGGCATTCTCAGCAAAGACATTGTTCAACGGCGACAATTTGGGTCTGCAGACATACTCAGTGGTTCGTGTGTTCGACTATGTGACTAAGGTTTTGTTTGATTTCTTGAACCGTCGCTCATTTGAGAACTGGAGCGGAAAGACAGAGAGAGACCTTCGTTCGCAGATCGTCAAGTTCTTGGACAGCATCCAAGGTCCGGATAAGTTGATCGAAAGATCAAAAGTGATCCGTTTGGAGCAGGATCCTAACCAGAAAGACAGAATATATTTGGATATCCATATCACTCCATATTTCCCAGCTAAGAGCTTCGTAATCAAACTTGATGGAACTAAGGGCGACGATGAGGCTAACTGGAACAGTGAGTATTCACAGGGATAAGTGAATATTCAGCGGGTTGATAATGTTATTGATTTATATTAATTATTATAAGTAAGAATGTCACAAAATTTGAATCCAGTACAGCCAAAGGTGTTACTTGATGGGGAGAATATCTCTTTCGAGTCGTTAGTCCTAGAACAAAGTATGAATTCGTGCCACAGATTCGAGGTGGTGTGTGAGTTTATGTCCCAAGATGAGATGTGGAAGCAGACTCCACAGAAACTGTTGAATCGAATTGGTTCAAGGGCTGTGATCACTTTTGAACATAAGGATTCAGGTACACCTTATGAATTTTCAGGGTGGGTGACAGATGTACGTATCGACGCATGGGAAAGTGAACCCGATTATGAGTTTCTTAACCATAGAAGCAATCGGGTTCATATCATCGGAGAAGGTGATATCGTTAAGCTGAACGGCTCACGAGGAATGGACTCTTTTGTCGACTGCCAGCTTAAAACAATTGTGTCTCAAGCGACACAGCCTGCTGGAATTACAGTTGAATGTGATCCTGCCTTCAACGGTGTCATCCCATACGTGATGCGATATCAGGAGAGTGTGTTCGAATTTCTCAACAGATTGTCGAGCACATACAACGAGTTGTTTTTCTATGATGGAAAGACACTTGTATTCGGACAGCCGAAAAAATCACCAGAAGTGGCTTTGACCTTCGACCAGGACGTGTTCAGCCTCTGTACACGTGCCTCAGCTCTTCCTAGCAGCGTCGCAGCCTATGAGTATATACATGAAAGCGATAAGCAGTTGTGTGTGGAAGGAGCGAAAGATTCAGGCACAGGGCTACTTTCCAATGTGAAGGGTTGTGCCGACCGATTGTATGATGACCAGGAATTGGTGCATAGTTCGTCTTCAGTGACTTCAGATTCTGATCTGAAGACGCTGCTCGACAAGAAAAGCAAGACATTAGGAGGCTCCATGCTCAGCATCGAGGGCCAGACACGTACATGTCAGGTGGTGTTGGGCGGAATTGTGGAAGTGATCTTCCCTAGCAAGATGGGCGTGCCATCATTAGGCAGATACCGAGTGGTGGAGGTCGTTCATAAAGTAGACAAGTCCGGCAACTACAGCAATCATTTTGTAGGAACACCAGCCAACAACGAGTTTATTACACAGCGATATTCTGGCTGTGTCAAGGCGTATCCGGAGATGGCTGTTGTAAGTAGTAACAGTGATCCCAAGTCATTGGGACGTGTGCAGGTACAGTTCGACTGGCAGAAAAGAGCCGGCAAGAACACCAATTGGATCCGTGTGCAGACTCCTGATGCAGGAGGCAGCGGCATGACCAACCGAGGCATGGTTTTCATCCCAGAGGAGGGAGACCAGGTGATGGTCGGATTTGAGTACGGAGATCCAAACCGTCCGTATGTCATGGGAAGCGTGTTCAGCGGAAGTGAAGGAAAAGGAGGAGAGACAGACAATCATATTCATAGTATTGTGACGAAAAGCGGTCGTCAAATTATTTTGGACGATAGTGATGAGGGCGGCATTATTATATCGGATTCTAAAGGTAATACAATTAACATTTCTACATCTGGAGGTAATATAGAGATTGTCGCAACCAATGAAATATCACTTCATTCAAAGACAATTCGAATAGAAGCTGACGAAGACATTTTTGTGAAGTCAGGAAAAAATTTCGAAAAGAATATTGGAGGAAACAGTTCTGTTGCTGTTGAGGGAGAAGCGAAGAAAGATGTGAAAGGCAGCTTTACAGAAACAGTTGAAAAAAATAAAGAATCTATCATAAAAGGCAAATATAATTTGTCTGTAGAGAAAGACCATGTCCATAATGTATCTGGAAAAATGGAAGTGACCGTTGGAAAAGATTGTGAGATTGAAATATCAGGCAAGCTATCTTGTGAGTCAACAAAGGATACAACTATTAATTCCAAATCGAAACTGTATGTTACTGGTGGTGGAAGTGTTTATGTAGGTAAATAAGGAGAGTTGTGATATGGGATATACAGTAATGATAGGAAAACCAGATGCCGAGCAGTCTAATGAGGACAGCATGTTGGAAAAGGTTAATGTTCATATTGGAGTTTTCTTCGATGGGACAGGAAACAATATGATGAACATAAAGGAACGAAATGAGTATGTCAGTAGAAAACTGAAGTATGAAAAAAGAGACAAATATTACGAGAGCAATGATAGCCATTTGAATGGATTTTCTAATGTTGCAAACCTTTATAGTATATATAACATAAATGAAGGTGAGTATAAATTTGCAGTTTATGTAGAAGGTATAGGTACTGCACCGAGAGCATTGATTGATCCTTCTCAGTATCCAGATAATTACTTTTATGAGAATGGTATTTATGGAGATAGCCTCTTCGGACAGGCTCTTGGCATTGGTGCTTATGGTGTGAATGGAAAGATAGAAAGTGCATGTAAAAAAATCGTTTCCATATTAACATCAATCAGAGAAAAATATCCCAATCCGATAGAAATCCAATTGACTTTTAACGTATTTGGATTTAGTAGAGGAGCTGCGGCTGCACGTAGTTTTACTTCTAGAATAAAAAGTATGAAGGGTGATACTGTTAAATTGTCGTCTGTGGTTAAAAATGCACTAATAAACAGTTCATATAATTTTATGCAAACCCTGGATTATACAGTAACAGAAGAGTATGATTATAAAGTCTGTTTGTCTGATCTGCTAAAAGAATCTGGATTTGATGTTTCTGATACAATGAAAGTCGAATTCTTAGGCTTATATGATACAGTTTCTTCTTATGGAGTGTCTTTCAATGATGATGTAAAAGAGTTGGCACTTACTATAGATAAAAGTGTGGTTAAAAAAGTTTTCCAAATATGTGCGGCGGATGAGTATAGAAGAAATTTTTCATTGACGTTGGTTAATTTGAATAGTCCAGAAGAAGAAAATTATATTATTCCTGGAGCACATAGTGATATAGGTGGCGGTTATAGTGAGAATATGGAGGAAAAGTATATATTGTATAGAAATGTACATCAAAATTATTCCTCTCCTATTGTAATGAACTATTCTTCATATATGAACTATTCTCCAAATATAGAAAATATTTATGCCGGAAATAAGACAAAGGAAGAGCTTGAAAATGATGGATGGTTTGATGAGAATGATATAAAAAATGGTGTACGATATGTTGATAACAAATATTGTTATATAGCATTGAATCTTATGATAGAAAAAATTGAATCGTCATTCATAAAAAACAAAACGGAGTTTAATATGGAAGATATGGAAGATATGAAAGATTTGAAAGATTTTTATGAAATTGTGAAAAATACAAAGCTATATGATTTTGTTGTCGAAAAAGGAAAGAAAAGAATAAAGAGAAACACCAATAGAGTTGATGATGATTTGATGAAAAGAATACGTCACACATATTTGCATTTATCAGCCAAAGGAGAACCTTGGCGCAAAATAATTTTCAATCCGTGTAGTATATTTGAAGATAAGAGATTTGTAAATGCAGCAAGACCAGGTAATATTAGAAAAATTATAGAAAATGCGTAATTCTGTATTAGCTGCAAAATTCTCTCTCTTTTTATGTGTGGTATTCTTGTGTTGTGGCAAAATAAATAAGGATAAAGATATGAGTGAAGATATAAAGAAATATCATTGGGTTCCTGTTGTGAGTGCTCCGGTCAAATATCCGGTGGAGGTCTTTGATATGGATTTTATCCTAGAAAAAGTACCAGAAGGTGATTTGAATACTGAAGAATTTAGTTTCTTTGGAAATCCGACGATACATCAGGGTATGGCCGTCGGTTCTTGCGGAATCTCATATGATGAAAACAATAAGACGGTACTTCCTCATTGTGTTGATGCATTGTGGCTTTCTTATTTGGATAGAAAAGTTTATTCATTGTATGCTGATTTGCCTTATGAACAAATAGAATACCTTTTTTCAAAAGGTTACGATTATTATGATGAAAAAGATTCATTAATTAAAAAAAGTTTTGAATCTTTGGATCTGTGTTTCCTTCCAGACGGGAAAGCCGTGTTGTATATGAAAGGTAATACACGCACTATTTTGTTGGATTGGATTGCGCAAGGAAAAGAAACAGAGGAATTTAATGATGCCATATGTGAAAAAGAAAGAACAAAGTCCATAAAAGAATTCATTGATTGGACACTTGATCACAATTCAGATATGGTTGTTGACAAAGACCTTCCGATTGCTTTTTTGATAAATAAGTATTTTGAAAGGTTTTTGTATAAAATTAATGTTGATTTTGAAAATGAGAATTCTTCTGTTGTTTGGGCAAGAGAGGATTATACAAATTCCGAACTCCTTATTGCTAGAAATAGAAGTCGGGTTGAATCTATAAAAATGCCATCTCGTATTAAAACTTATGAGATGACATGGAATTGCAATGAATATAAATATCATGCCTACTTCTATTTTAATGAAGAAGAAATGCTTCGACTTTTTGATGAGGCATATGGAGAAAATCATTCGCAAGAGGGAGTGCTGAATATTTCTGTCTGTAAGTACAACAATTTGTTTGAGATCTCTTTGAATGTTGGTGAAAGAAAATTTATTTTCCAAAAAACGGAAATAAGAGTTTTTAAGGCTCCTAAGTCAGACGAGAAAGGAAATTGGGAGTTGGTCTATAAAAACTATGAGAAAAATCACCAAAATAATTTTAGAGTTAAATAGTTGTTGCCTTTATGTATGATATCAGCCAAATAGAGACATGTTATGAGTTTGTATCATGTGTTACTTTTTGTGATGGACACAAAAGTACATTTTGCAAGAAAGAGCATGTGAAAGCAGTTGGTTCAGATGGATTATATATATTTACGATGTTGGGAAGCTCAGAAGAGACGGTGGATGGCATGGCTCCTGTAGATTGGAGTGACATTATCCTTCAGTTTGCCAAAGCTCTTTATCCCATAACGTTACGTGTCTCTGGACAAGGAAATTTCATGGCTGTGGAAAATTTCGAAGAGCTGAGACGACGTTGGAAAGAAAAATGTCAGAAGATTATTGATTATTATAATAGTTCTTTGATTGAGGAGGAGTCCCAACGTTTTGCTTTGGTGATGGAGACTGAAGACAAATTCTTTCATACGCTAAAGGAAAATGTTTTTTATCGCCTTTTCTTTTGGACAGTTGATCAGCCAGTCCAACAAGTTGTGATTAGAGACTTTCCATCTTATGCTAGATTGGCTATCTTTTCGTTTCAAGAAAAGAAGTATGATGAAAATGGAGGTCTTTGTTATGAAACCTATGAAGTGAAAGATGAAGGAAGTGGACGTTTATTGAGTGGGCATGCCAAACTACGATTAAGTCGTGATTTTGATGGGTTGCCAAAAGAAATACATCTAAAGGCGAGAGTAGAGGAGGCAGAGACTGGTTATTTTACAAAAGAGATAACAATAAAAAGACTATAGATATGCAGGATGAGTTTATAGTGAAAGGAGCGATGGCAATGTGTCAGTTCGGTGTTGCTCCTGCAATGTTGAACAATATTATGGACAACATGAATGTCCATTTCAATGGGAAGTTGGCTGTGACATCTATGTCATTGGGTCCTGTTTTCCCGTCGCCTGCATTTGGCACATGCAATATGGTGCCCAATATGCCCAAGCCTTGTGTTTGCATGATTACAAAATGGGACAATCCATGTAATGATTTTTTTATTAATCGTATAGCCCATCCTCTGACCAAGAACAGTAAGGGAACATGTGCGTTAGGATGTCCGATGTGTATCTCATTTCAGACAACAGGACAGATTCCAATACCATCCATGCCTTTAGCGAAAGTGCCAAATGCTGCTGCCCTTCAGTCGGATATGAATCCTTTGGCTGGGAATGATGATTCGTTAAAAGCACGTGTCCTCCCAATAATCAATAATAATTCTTTGCAAGAAGCAGGATACGATGAACATAAATTACGCGAAGAATATACAGAAAGGGCAAGGGCAATTAAAGATGAAGGTATGCAAAGAATTAATGATGGTGATGATGAAGAAAAAGTAGCCCGGTGGGCTAATGATGAAAGAAATAAATTAAAAGTTGAATATTTAATGAAGACCCCTGAAGATTTACGAAATCTTATTTTTAAATATAATAGAAAAAGAGGTAAACCGACCAAATGGGGAACGTTAAAATATGAGGATTTAAAATCAAAGGGAATGACAGATCTTCAAATTATTGAATCTGCTGCACGTCCTCAACCTTCAGCAAAAGATGTGGCTGAAAATATTTATAAGGAATTAGGAGAAGATTCTTTAATAGTGTTAAACAAATATAAAATGCTTGAATAATGATATTGGTTGATTATAATTCTGATTGTCAGTTTGTTAGTAAAAATGATGATGATTGCAATAGCATGAATGCTGTATGCAATTGGGAAAATGTGTGTGGTTGTTATACGTTTGATTTGGAAGGAAGGTATTTGTTTTTATATTCAGAGAATGGAAAAATCATTTTTGAATATAAAGGCAAAAAGTATCCTATAGCAATGTGTGTTTGTTCTTTTCATTCTAAGGAATCAATTGAAAAATTTTGGGAGGCACGAGAAATATGGAAAATAGAAATTTTCGACAAAGGAAATTTGTTATGTGAAGCATATTATAAAGGAGGATATGAGGATAGTGAATATGAAACATCGAATCTTAATTTTGGTCAGTATATCACTAAACTGAAAGGAAATGAAGAATTCAGAGACTGGTATCTTAGTAATCATTCTCAAAATATATTTACTCCAAAAATATATTTGTCTCGTTTGTCTTTTACTTCTTCCAAAATCAGTTTTGATGGGACTCAAATCCAAATGGTAGATGCCTCATCTCCTATGCAAGATGGATTTTTCGAGCTTGATATGGAAGGGACTTGCTCTATGTTGTATGTTGAGAATCAAAAACTTATTTTATTTTATAAAAATAATAAATTTTTTTTAGATGACTCAGAGTTAACAATTGATTGTGAGACCTGCTCTGACAAAGAAAAAAATGTATATAATCTCACAATCAAAAATGGAAGTACTTCAACAAAAATGCAATATGTATGCCCCTCTCCTGATTTTTGGGGAGATGATGAGGAATGGGAATATAATTGGGGATGTTATATAAAAAAAATAAAGGAGAATGAAGTCTTCAGAAAACAGATATATGACAAAATAATGTTTTCGAAAAAACGTTAGGGGAGGGCATTAAAAAAACATTCAAATTTATATCTTCCTATTATTTCATCTTGGAATTCATATAGACTATTTAATGAATGAACATTTTTTTAATGATTTCATTTGTATAGATGTGAATTTGTAGGATTCAGCTAATATGAAAGACCTGTGATAAATAATTATGTTTGCATTTTATAAAATAGGAAAAGATGAGTATGATAATTTAAAATGTCCTTGTCTTTTTGAATTCGATGGAGACAGAACATATGCAAAAATTGAATTTGATGGAGATTTAATAAAATTTGCATATTCAACTATAGGCGTGGCTCCTGAAATTATGGAAACTGGTAATGACGAAATCATTATTGGTGTTGATTTGGATGTGTGCATATACAATCGAACAAAAAAATCTGTTGTTTTACACATTAAACCAATTTGTTTCTTTTGTGAGTTACTTCGTGTGAAAGATAAATTGATAGTTTTTACAGAATTAGATGTTTATCTGATAAATCTTAATACTCATGAGATAGAAATGGAATTTAATTATCCTGATGTTTATACGACATATGAATTGAAAGATAATTTGTTAAAAATGAAATATGTAGAAGGCGGTGAGGCAACAGTTGATTTGAATGAATACTTAAATTCATGATATGAATCAGAACATTCTAGATGTGATAAATTCGTTAGGGGAATCTGATGAATTATTGTCAATTGGAGAAATGGAATATTCAAAGATTGTTCAGGCATCTGAAAAAATAGGTGTTGAATTTGCTAAAGATTTTGTAGAATATACACATAATTTTGGTGCAATATCAGTAGGTGGTATGGAAATATGTGGAATCATAGATGATGCTCCTTATTTATCAACAGTCGATCGAACTTTAGAAATGCGTGATCTATTTTCAGATTTTCCGATGGATTGTTATGTGATAGAATCGGTAGGAATAGACAACGCTGTAATGGTTCAGAAGCCGGACGGAAAAATTTATCAGTTTTTGCATGGACATGACCTGTTGTTTGCTGCAGATTCATTAAGTGAATATCTGCTTAATGGAGGTGATTTCCGAAAAGAAAGAGTTGAGTATTGGAAGGCAAGATCAAATGATTGATAAGATGACAATCCAGATGTTTTTAGTGGTGTGTCATTTTTAATAGACAAAAAAAGAGATCCCCTATGGAAAAGTCGAAAGTTTCCATAGGGATTTCTTTTGATAATCTCGTTCACCACCACAGGACAACTTCCAATACCTGCCGTGCCACTTCCAGAGATCGTAAAGGTGGAACACCAGTCGGATATGAATCCTTTGGCTGGGAATGACGAAAATAGAGAGAGTTCAAGCAAAGGATGCCACTGGTTTGACTCCAGAAGAAAAAGAAATACTGAAGAAAGATCCTCCGGGATGGTCAGATGAGATTGTTGATCAACTGATTTCAATGGATGAGGCTAATATTTATTTGAATGCTGATCTTAAGGAGGTAGAGGTTAATGGTAAAGCTTGTCTGATAAGAAAGGATATAGATTTAGATTGTGTGGTAGATGATAGAGGACGAACGAATCGACAACGTATGGCTAAAGGATTAGCTCCTCTAGATGCAAATGGTGATAGCGTGGAATTACATCATATTGGTCAAAAAAGTGATGCAGGATTGGCAGAATTGACAAATGATGAACATCATAAAGGAGGAAATGATACAGTTTTGCATGACAAAAAGAAAAAATCGGAAATAGACAGAAAGGAATTTGATACGGAGCGAAGCGACCATTGGAAATCACGTTATAAAAAAGATGGTGAAACGCTCTAATATAATTTTTATATTCAGGTGATCAGAAACGTTTGTTTGAATGACTTGAATTTTTGATAAACAGTTTATAAGTTTGTATCAATTATGTAATGAGATTAATTTATTTGTTTATTCTATTATCGTTGTGCTAATTGTTGAATGAGTTTTATAAAAATGGAACAGAATATAATTGAAGTGATTAATTCACTAGCAGACGAATCGGAAGATTTCTTTTCAAAAGGTGGAGTTGAATCATCAAAAATTGCTAAAGCAGAGGAATCTTTAGGAGTCAATTTTTCAAAAGACTTTTGGGAATATACACATGATTTTGGATATATAGAAGTTGATGGAATGGAATTATGTGGTGTTGTGGATTCTAGGCATGTATCTACGGTTATTCGAACCCAGAATATGCGTGAACTATTTTCAGATTTCCCGATGGATTGTTATGTGATAGAATCGGTTGGAATAGACAACGCTGTGATGGTCCAGAAGTCAGACGGAAAAATCTATCAGTTTTTGCATGGACATGACTTGTTGTTTGCTGCGGATTCATTAAGCGAATATCTGCTTAATGGAGGTGATTTCCGAAAAGAAAGAGTTGAGTATTGGAAGGCAAGATCTAATGATTGATAAAAATTATTATTAGAGGAGCTGATCTACAATGTACAATTTGAAATTTATGTTTGATTGGGGTAGTGGCATTTGTGTATGGACTGATAATGAAGCTGCACGGAGAATGTTTAACGGTTATCCCATTGAGGCAGATGATTTGCCTATATCCGACGAATTAAAGGAGACTTTGAATGATCTGATTGATTTGTATGATACATGCTTGAATCGAGAGGAACCAAACGGTGATATATTGTGGAATAAAAATCAAATAGAGGATTTTTTGAAAGTTTCCCGTGATGCGTATGTGAAGTTGTGTGAAGAATTAGGACCAGAGTATGATGTAAAAATGATTTTGAATGATTTTGATGAGGACCTTTTGAATCTAAAGTAAGGTCAGTTCGATGAGTCTTATTTGTTTTTCCATGTTTCTGTTTTCTCATTATTCCTATTGCGGGCAGGTTTGAAACCTGCCCCTACGATCATGGAATTCTCCTTTTTATCGTGTTAAAATGCCAGAAAAAACATGCCTGCTCAAGAACATTTCTCTTCTTATCTAAATCTTTTGTCTTTTTCTTGTAGATTTCCAAGATTTTATGAATCTTTGTGAAAAGGTTGCGTATGTTTTAATTGCAGACCTTTGTTAGTTTGATCTGTGATCTACTGATTTTAGAAGTTTTTCTTAATCTAACGTGAGCTCGATGAAATCCACATGCTTTTTGATTGTGGATAATTAGAAAATCGAACAGCTTATAAAAATCTCTGAGAACCCTGTGTCTCTGTGTTGAATAAGACTGTAACCAGCTTTTTGATTAAGCGTATAATTTTATATAATTCCGTCAACTGATACGAATATGGAACAATTTATCAAGCCTCCTGTAGAAGTGCGCTATTCGGAAGAACTCAGTGCCCTTGAAAATAATGACAAAGCTAGAAGACCTGCAAACTGGAGACTCTCTCCTGCTGCGGTGAGAACATTCATTCTTGGTGGAGACGTCGATACTCCTGACGGTAAAGTGAAAATCAAACGTAAGTTCTATGGTAACGACGCTCTTGTCGAGAGAGCGATCATAACTCTTGCTGGAAACCGTGGACTTATGCTGGTGGGTGAACCGGGCACCGCTAAGACAATGCTCTCCGAACTTTTGTCTGCCGCATGTTGTGGCGTATCAACCAATACTGTCCAGGGTACTGCCGGCACTACTGAGGATATGATAAAGTACAGTTGGAACTATGCACTGCTTCTGTCAAAGGGCCCATGTCGTGAGGCTATGGTACCGTCTCCTTTGCTTATAGGCATGGAAAAGGGCATTTTCACAAGATTTGAGGAGATTACCCGTACTCCGGCAGAGATACAGGACAGCTTGATCTCTGTCATGTCCGACCAGATAATGAACATACCGGAAATGGGAGATGATGGACTTGTCCTTGCCAAACCGGGCTTCAATATAATTGGTACTGCGAATACGCGTGACAAGGGTGTCAATGAGATGTCTGGAGCTTTGAAAAGACGTTTTAACTTCGAGACAGTAGAGCCTGTAAGGGATGTGAGACTTGAAAAGGAAATTATAATCCGAGAGGCTTCAGAACTTGCCAAGTCGGCAAATATCGAGTGCCCTGTGGATACGGATGTGGCTGAACTTCTTGCTGTGACATATCATGAGTTGCGTGAGGGTATGACTTCAGAGGGTACGGTGATTGAGCGTCCCAACGCTGTGATGAGTACCGCTGAGGCTGTGTCCGTGTATTATCAGGCTCTGTGTCATGCCTGGTATTATGGCAGTGGTCGTATAGAACCTGCTGTTCTTACTGAGGGCCTTCTTGGCGCAGTGTGCAAGGAAAACAAGGACGATTTGGAAAAACTCAGAAGTTATTTCAAAACTGTGTCAAAAGAAAAAAGCAAGGCAGGTGATTTATGGAACGAATACATCAAGACAGCAAACCAGCTGAGATGATCGATTTTGACCTTTCAGCTCCTGTGCTGTTTTTCCCCGTTAGACATCACAGCCCTGTCTGCTCATATCATCTTACTCGCACGATAGATCTTTACCGTCCGGAAATCATTTTGATTGAAGGGCCTGAGAACGCATGCGATCTTATTCCTGTATTGACTGATGATAATACTGTATTACCGTCGGCAATATATTATTTTTATAAGGATAAGAAAAAACTGATCGACAGCGATGGTGGAAACTATCGTTGCTACTATCCTTTTTTGTATTCGTCTCCAGAATATAATGCGATGTGTGAGGCCAAAAGACTCGGAATTCCGTCTCGGTTCATCGATTTGCCATATTGCGAGATCCTGATCAACACAGCGGGTGGAAAGGGCTTGCGAAGATATGAAAAGCAGAATTATGCTGACGACGGTAGACTGACCATAGGTGATTATTATAAATACTTGTGCGAAAAAACTAATGTAAAGGATTTTGATGAGTTCTGGGAAAAGTATTTTGAGATTGCTGGACTGGAACTGACTCCCGAAAAATTTGTGCACAACATGTACACTTATTGCTCGCTCATACGTAGGGATGTGACAGAGGAAGAGCTTTCTGACGACGGTACTATTGTCAGAGAACAGTATATGGCGGCAAATATTCGGAAGTCTATGGACACATACAAACGTGTGCTTGTCGTGACTGGTGGTTTTCATACTCCAGGTCTGATAAAACTTCTGGAAGGAGATATCCCGACGGTGGGTTTACACAAAATCCCTGATGATTGCACAGGATCTTTTCCTGCCGCATATTCTTATGAAGCGGCGGATGCTTTGCACGGATATGCCTCTGGAATGAAATGGCCTTATTTTTACGATTGCATATACAAGAGCCTGAGGAACGGAAAAGATTTCAAAGGGGTATATGATGACGAAACACTAAATCTGTTGGTTAAAACCAGCAAGGAGGCGTCAAAAAAAGATATTCCTGTGTCGATTGCTGATGTCACCGCCGCAAAAATGTTGATGAGTGGTCTTGCCTCTCTTAGAGGTGTACGTGAGTGCGGAATGACTGAACTTATCGATGGCGTGACTGGAGCCATGATTAAAGGCGAGAAGACAATCTCTTCTGCGATGCCTCTTGATATACTGAACAAACTTGCGACAGGTGATAAAATAGGGCGTATAGGTGATAAAAACCATACTCCTCCATTGGTTGCGGATTTTGAAGAACAATGTCGTTTGTTCAGGCTTAAAACGAATGTCATTACAGCCCAGCATGTGGAATGTGCGCTGTTTTCTTCTGAAAAAGGTCTGCAACTCAGCAGATTCTTTCACAGACTCTGTTTCCTTGACACCGGTTTCTGCGAGAGAATAAAAGGTCCTGACCTTCATAACGAATGTGACTGCAGCAGAGTGCGTGAGGAGTGGAAATACCGCAGATCTCCAGCTGTAGACTCCACACTTATCGATCGTACTACTGATGGGTTCACAATAGAGGATGCTTGTACAAATGTCGCTGTGAATATGTTCCGAAATGAACAACGTTGTGAAAATGCGGCCCATCTTGCGGTAGATTGTTTCCTTATGGGCATAAGCATAGATAACGAAAGCGATACTCTTCAGAGACTCGTCGTCTCGGATGGAGATTTCTTTTCGGTAGGAAAGGCTCTTTCTTATTTTCGGACGTTGTTGGAACTTAAGCGTCTGTATGAATATGAAGACGAAACGATTCTGCCACTGATGTCAAAATGCTTTGACAAGATTGTTATGCTTCTGCCAGCAATGGCATCTGTGCCGGATGAAAAGGCAGATGATCTTTGCTCGTTGATGAAACAGTTCTTTTCGTTGACGGAATGTATTCTTTCAGAACGAAGGGATTCGCTTATCGCTGCACTCAATCAACTAATTAAAGCAAACAACAGGAATCCTGCTGTATACGGTGCGGCAATGGGGCTCCTCTGTATTGGAGATCCGGCTCGACAGAAAGATGCTGAGGCGGCAATGTGCGGATACCTTAACGGAACAATCGCTGTAAAGAAGCAGGGTGCTGATTATCTAAAGGGCCTTTTCTCTACTGCGAGAGACATCGTTTTTGCAGAGAATGATTTTCTTGTTATGACGGATGAACTCCTGACTTCGATGGACACCAACGATTTTATGGAGATCCTCCCGTCTCTAAGACTTGCATTCAGTTATTTCACGCCTCAGGAGATAAATGAAACGGCTGAGACTGTCGCTGGCCTGTATAACACAGATTCTGTTTCTCTGTTGTATGATGATATAACGGATGAGTCGCTGTGGAATTGCGGACGTGAGTTCGACAATGAGATAATCAAAGAACTTATGAAAGGAGGATTCGAATATGCTTGATAAAGAACTTGCTCTAAACCGTTGGAGACTAGTGCTCGGCAGTATGTCAGACAACAGTCTTCCTTTCAGTGGAAGTGAAAGAGAAGTCCAGTCGTTTGAGGACATGGAGCAGTTGCTTGATTATCTTTATAGTCGTGCGCAGGGTGATGATGTCCGTGTGGATGAAACGTCCGGCCGAGGTGGTGGGCTAGGACCGTCACAGCTGACTGCGGTAAATTGGATAACAAAAGTAAGAGAACTATTTCCCAAGCAGACGGCTGAGGTGCTGGAACGTCAAGCTCTAGATGAGTTCAAAATGACCGAGTTGCTGACTGACAAGAAAGTGCTAGAGCAGATGAAACCAGATATGTCGCTGCTGAAAACAATACTTCAGCTTAAACATTTGATGAAGGGAGAAGTGCTCGATACAGCAAAGAAGATCGCTCGTACTGTGGCTGAGGAACTGAGCAAGAAACTTTCTCAAAGTACAAGGCAGGCTTTGACTGGCCGACTTGACCGCAATGCCAGAAGCCCCATACATTCGGCACGTAATATTGATATCCGTAAGACTATAAGACGTAACCTGAAAAATTATGATATAGAAAACGAAACACTTGTGCTGAAGGATGTGTATTTCTCAAGCAGAGTGAAAAAATACAACAAGAAGACGGTTATAATTGCTGTCGACGAGAGTGGATCTATGCTTGATTCTGTGATATACAGTGCTGTCATGGCTCAGATAATATCGAAGTTGCCATTTGCAGAGGTCAAACTTATTATATTTGACACACAGGTTGTAGACCTGTCTGGTATGGTGGAGGATCCTGTGGAGGTTATGATGAGTGTTCAGCTTGGAGGCGGTACGGATATTGGAAAAGCCCTTTCTTATTGCGAGTCTCTGATACAGTCTCCTTCCAATACGTGTGTGTTGTGTGTGACTGATCTTTGTGAAGGAGGAATTCCGAAAATTCTTCTCAACACTGCTCAAAATATCATGACAAGTGGTGCGAAACTCAGTTTTCTTGCAGCTCTTGATGAATGTGCCAATCCTGCATACGACAGGAATATGGGTCAACGTCTTGCTGATATGGGAGCGTTTGTAGGTGCTTTGACACCTGATCAGTTGGGTGATTATATAGGTAGAATATTTAGTTGACGGAGGTGATGATATGATACAGAATGAAACACTTGCGGCCCAACTCTCTGCGGCAAACGAAGATACTCTGACTGCTCTTGCAAACAAGGGCCTCTACAAACGTGCCTTGAAGGATATAGAAGGTCTTTCTGCTGAATATACTGAAGTGGATGACACGATACAGATTGCAGTAGGTGGTGAACAGTGTGTTATAAGGTTCCCGTTTGAAAAAAGTACATGTTCTTGTCCATCAAGGACGGTGTGCAGACATATCCTTGGAGCAATATTGCTTCTGAAAAAGGATGTTCCAGAAGGTTTGGCGACGCCTCAAGTTGAGGCTCCTCAGGTTTCTGCGCCAAGCAAAGGATCTCGGGATTTGGGGACAGTTAAAGAATCTCCTAAGAAAAAGTCTTCTGAAAAAGCAGTCGAAGATGCTTTGACACCTGATGAAATATCTGAGATTAAGAATTGTGCCAAACATAGTCTTTCGCTGCTCGGCACATTGTTTGCGAGGGGACTTGTTCGTGCGGACAGTTCTGTGGCTGATGCTCTAGAACTTGCGGCTGTCAGTGCCCACACCGCCAAAATGGCTGATGCAGAACGAAAACTTCGTGCGTTGTCTGGCAGACTATCAGACTGTATAAACCGTAGGGCTTCTTTCGATGCTAATGCCTTTACAAGGTCGATATGTTCATGTGTCTCGATGCTCGTTGAACTGGAAAGTGAAGATGTGTCTTATGAAAAACTTGGTGTCTTCCGTGATACTTATGAATTGTATCCTGGGAATCTTGAATTGTTGCCGATCGGACATAAAGAAGTCGTGAGAGGAGAATATCAGGGTGGTGTGTATTATTTTTTGAATCTTGACGAGAGTGAACAGCCACGCTTTCTGATGTATTCTGACCTTCGTCCTACATTTTATTCCCAAGATCCACATAAAAGACAGACTCAAACTGTTATCTGGAGCTTGAATACATCTCTTACAAACATGATGTATTCAAAACTTTTGTTGAAAAAAGCCAAACTTAGTGGAGAAAAGATTTCTGGTTCTTCTGAGACTGAGGTCGTCTTTACAAGCAAGGCTGAACTCAATTGTCCGCAGTTGAGAAGACTTGTGATAACCGATTTCCGTGAACTTGTATATTCTGCCGAAACCCATAAGGATAAACTTTTCCTTATTCGCATTCACAAACTTGAAAACTACATTTTCGACAAACATACGCAGGTTTTTTCTATGGAAATCTCCGACCGTGATGGCAGAAATGTGACTGCAGAGGTGAAGTATTTTGCCGAGAATAAGGAGTTTGTCGAAAATATCGAAGAGATATGTGGCAGAATTAAAGATACTGTGAATGTGTGGACAATGCTTGTCTCTGCAAGAATTAAGAATGGTTGTGTCATGCTCTATCCGATAGAGTTTTACGATTTCATAGAAGACATGGACTTCCATAGTTTCTCACCGTCGTCTGAAGACACCGTCGTCGATCCTCAATATGCTCATGTGCTTTTGAATCTTTTGTCTGAAGTGGAAAATAGCGTTGTGAGGTGTGTCAGAAGCGGATTAAGTTCGACGGTGGAAAATCACACACCGCTTATTGAGAAGATCAAACGTTGTGGAATGTCGGGACTTGCAACGTTGGCAGAAAACTTTTTCTCGTCGGCTGACAATTATAGGAACAGCCTTGACCAAGAAACCGAGAAAATCCTTTCTTGTGCATCCAAACTCATGAAATATATTAATTTAGCGGAAAATAAACTGGGAAGAATCTCAGCTCTACATAATATGAACAATATAGAAGAGGAGGAATAATTATGCTTTACGAAAAAAAAACATCAGCGTTTGAGAATTTTATAAACGACTTTAGAGAACAATTGAAAGATGCGATTTCAGAGGAAGAGCTCAATACCGTATGCGAGTATCTTGATATAACTCAGCCGAGGAATAACGCTTTGCTGGGCAAAATCGAAAAGAAGTGTAGGGATACTTTTCATGTACATAAATATGATCTCAATACGATCGTTAAAAAGGAGATAATCAGGAAAGATAATACTGAACTCGCTGAAAGATTCATACTGGCTATTTATACGCTGTTCGGTTGTGAATGCTACGAACTTTTTGATAGTTTCGTAGATCACAGTAGTATGATAGAAAATTCTGAGAAGTATAAATCCCGTATTATAAAACCAATCTCGGATAATCTTGGTATAGATCCAGAGGTTTTATATTATGCGATGTGTTTTGACGATGCTTCCTACCGTCATATGCCTAAGACGACTAACACATCTGTTCTTAGAGGTGTATATGATCTTTATGACAGTCGATATTTATATAGGTTTATTTTTGTCAAAGCTAATCTTCTTTGTTATTTGTTGGAGCAGGAAGGTAAAAATCTTTCAGAGGATGGAAAATGGGCAGTTGTGGCTGCAGAAAAGCTTTGGAAAGAATATTATGACAGTGTTTTGAAGGAGTACGAAAATGCTGCCAATGACGATGAAAAAAAATCGTTTTCGAGACTATTGGCTTATTTGACTTGTGCATTGGGTGAGGCTGCTCCATATTCAAGCAAGGCATGCGAATATTTCAAAGAAGGATATAGTAGGGTCACTAAGTATGTTGTAGAATTTGCAATAAATGTTTCGAATCCATTTGTAAAGTTATTCAAATATATTGAAGGTAATGGAGTCGCAAATGAAGCAGATAAAAACTCTTTGAATGTTCTGGATCAATTTGCAAAACTCTTCAAATCAAACAAAGCTGACGACTGTTTGGTTACTCCGGAATATATAAGTTCCGTAGCCTTTCAGACTGAAAGCAAGAACTATTTCTTAAATATTGAGGCTTTGCCAGATAGGGATGAGTGGATAGAACGACTTGCCAAAACTTATCCTGAACAATTCAAGAAGGCTATCTCATTGCCTGAAGATAAATCCGTAGTTAAATATATGTGCGAGATACTCCAGCGTGTTGATCCTAATTCAGCCTCTATTGCAGATGATTTTAGAGATAGAAGCCGTAAGGAGCTTGCGGAAGCCGTGAGAAAAAGTTTCTCCAAATCAATAAGTGGAAACCCTTATTGTAGGGAAGTCGCAAAATACATACTTGGAGAATCGACCCTTGAAGAGACTCGTCCTTTGACTAAGGGTGGATGGAATTTGAAAGTTGATGTCAAATGCAACTATTATAATACTTTCGGCATAATAGATGAATATCTTGCTCGTGCTATTACCATATTGTCTCTCTGTTCTTATGAAACTCCGTTGCGTAGACAGTTCAACATTGAAGATTTAACGGGCTTTTGTTTTGATAATCATATAAAAGAGACTTTTGATATCCTTCAAGGCTGTGGATTATCCTTTGGGGAGGCTGTAAATATTATCGGTCTTGTCTTTGATGAAAGATATTGCAGTATGGCTGATTTATTAAAAACTGTGGAAATTCTTTCTTCCCATCCAGACGAACTTATTGCGATGGATTTTTCTCAGCTTTCCGATGGCGCAAGGATATTAGCGGTAAATGCTATGGGTAACGACGCAGAAAAATTCAAGGCGAAACTCCTTTCTTGCGTCTATGATAGCTGCAAAGGAGTCCGAAATGAACTCGCGTCGGTACTGATTAAGCAAGATTGGCATGATGATATCGCAGCTTTGCTTAAGGATAAGAAAGCGTCAGTAAGAGAATTGGCATTGGTGATTATCGGCAGACAGGGTGCGAATGCGTATTCCAATGAGCTGAATGCTGCATTAGAAGTGGAGAAATCTGATAAGATCAGAACGTATATCGGTGTGCTTCTTGATTCGGCTCCTTCCAATACTGGAGTCTCTCAACTTGATATTGACAAGCAGGTTTCAAAACTTGCTAAAAGTGCAAAGAACAGCAAACTCAGCTTCCTGTTTAATGATACGCTTAGGACCGTTCATAAACTTGATGGTTCAGAAGCAATTGAAGAACCAATCGCTCTTGTTATGTGTTATGCAGGAATGACGGTTCCTGCAAGAAGTTCTCTGGCCGACAGTATCGCTGCAAATCTGAATCAGAAGGATCTGGAAGAGTTTTCCGCAGATATCTTCGCACGTTGGTACGACAATGGAGCTCAGACAAAGTTTAAGCCTGCACTCTATTTCTGCGCTATCCATGGTGGTTTAAAGATGATCGATGAACTGATGCGTAACATCAAGGAGTGGTCTGAGTCAATGCGTGGAGCTATCGCGGCTGAAACCGTTTGGGCTTTGTCTCTCAACGGCAGTAATGAGGCGTTGATGAACGTTGATAATATGTCGAGAAAATTCAAGCACAAGAGGGTGCGTGCCGCTGCAGCGGAGGCTTTGGCTGCGGCTGCCGATACCTTAGGAATTACCACAGAAGAACTTGCGGATAGGATTGTGCCTGATTTAGGTTTTGACAGAAATCTATGCCGTGTGTTCGATTATGGAAAGAGACAGTTCAATGTGTATCTCAAGCCTTCACTTGAAATGGAGGTGTTCTCTGGAAACAAGCAGATAAAGACTCTTCCTAAGCCAGGAACTACCGACGACAAGGATACCGCTGAAGCAGCATACAACGAATTCAAGGAAGTGAAGAAACAGCTTAAAAATGTTGTGGCAGCACAGCGTGCGAGACTTGAATATGTACTTATGTGTGATCGCAAATGGACAAGTGAGAATTGGGAGAAACTGTTTGTCGGCAATGCCGTTATGCACTGTTTCGCAGTCGGATTGATTTGGGGTATTTACGAAAACGAAGCACTCAAAGATACTTTCCGTTATATGGATGACGGAAGTTTTACAACTGCTGACGGTGACGAGTTCACATTGCCGAATGATGCTCAAATTGGTCTTGTCCATCCTCTTGAACTCACTGAAGAGCAAATCTCCGTTTGGAAGGAGCAACTTTCTGATTATGAACTTACTCAGCCTTTCGATCAGCTTGGAAGAATGGTCTTTAGGCCTGATGACAAGGAGTTGCCATGCAACTGTCTCACACGTTTTGAGGATACCACAGTCAACAGCGTGGCAATGATAAACCAAATGACCAAGAATGGTTGGTATAAGGGCGACGCTGAGGATGCAGGTGCTTTCTACTACTTTTATCGAGAAGATGTGAAGAGCCGTTCTCTTAACGCTGATGGCACAACAACTTATGAAGGATGGGGTTCGCTTCTGGTTCATTCTGGAACGTCAACGGTTATCTATGATTATGAGGGTGAAGAGGTGACTCTTAAAGAAGTAGTATTTTTCAAAGCCGGTCATATTCCTGGGTACTGTAACCATGATGATGAAGGTTGGATGAAAATATCGGATGTGGATCCACGTTATTTCAGTGAAACAATGCTTCTTCTGTATTCTCTTGCTCCCCGTGAGAATGAGTAAAATAAAATGATTAAGAGACGTCGCATTGCGGCGTCTCTTCTTTTATATCTAGGTCAGGACAATCTCATTATTTAGGTCAGGGCGACCACAAGGGATCGCCCCCTACGGTAAAATCCAATGCCGAAGATGTAATTCGCAACAATTACGAATTATGCATAGTGAATTACGAATTTTATTTAGATATATTCTTCCTATATTGCAGAGGGGTAGAGCCTGTCATTTTTCTGAACATGCGGTTGAAATGGTTCGGATAATTGAATCCAAGTTCCTGTGCGATCTCGTTCACAGGCATTTCCGTAGTGTCGAGCAGATACTTGGCTGTCTCCACCACTTTTTTGTGTATGTATTCTTGGGCAGACATGTTAAGCTCTTTCTTGACCAAGTCTCCGAAATAGTTTGGAGAAAGATTGAATTGTTGGGCACACCACGACACTTTGAGTTGGCCTAATTGCTGTGCAGAACCGCTGGACAGATAGTTGTTGATCATCGTCTCCAGTTTTTTCTGGAATTTGTTGTCGCAACGCACTCTGTCTGCAAACTGACGTTCGAAGAATCGTTTGTAGTAGGATAGTAGTTGTCCGATGCCCAGACGTAGAAGGTGGCCAGTCAGGTAGTCTGGCTTGGTGATCAGTTCGGAGTAGATATTAGAAAAACAGTTGAGAATGATGCCTCGCTCCGACTTGCTTAGTTCAAGTGCGTCATTCACGTCGTGGTTGAAATAGTCAAACATATAGAAGTCTCGACCTAATCCCGTCTTCTCAGTCAACTCTTCCCTGAACGCAAGTATCCATCCGCGTGGCTTCACATTGTAATTCAGATTCACCTGCACCACCTGACCTGGACGCAAAGTGAATAGTGTGCCAGGCTTGTAGTTGATGACTTCGCCAGACCTTATCAGTTCACCAAAATTGTTGTCCATCAGCACCACACAGTACATGTTGAAGTTGATGGGGTCAAACAGCGTCAGATCAGCACGTGAAAGGTCACCGACAGCTATATGCTGGTGTTTTGTACCCTGATTGAAATAGTCGTTGAATTCATCTATGCTTTTTATGATCCCAGCCATTTTTAACCAATCTCCTTTAGTTTGTCCTTCACGAATTGAATCTTCTCTTCTGTCGGCATCGCATAGTCTATCCACTCGATGTGTATTCCTCTACGTTCCATGCCTCTGAACCATGTCATCTGTCGTTTCGCGAATTGATGGATTGCGATTTCCAGTGTGCTGACCATCTCGTCATAACTGATATTTCCGATCAGATAATTAGTCACAAACTTATATTCCAGACCATAGTAGATCAGATCTTCAGGAGCTATACCTCTGTCGAGCAAAGCCTTTACTTCAGCGATCATGCCTTCGTCAAGACGGGCTTTCAACCTGCGTGAAATCTTTTCACGTCTTGCCTCACGATCGATATCCACGCCAATGATGAGGCTTTGGAGTGGGGTGGTGGTTTTCTCCTTCACTTCGTCCGGATGCTCTGCATAGTATTGCTGTATTTCGATCGCACGGATGGCTCTTTTGGCAGTGTCGACATCGGTAGTGTTGTGGAGTGTCTTGTATTGTTTAAGGATTTCTGTCAGCTCTTCAAGACTTTTATCGCTCAAACTCTCTCTCAACTCTTTGTTTTCAGGCACTGGAAGCAGACAATATCCTTTCAACACAGACTCGATATAAAGACCTGTGCCGCCGCAGAGAATAGGCAGTTTCCCACGACTTTTGATGTCGTTGAACGCTGCATTGAAATCTCTCTGATATTCGTGGAGATTATATTTGTAGCCAGCCTCCTGGATGTCGATCAGATGATATGGGATGACGGTGCCGTCGATAGTGTAATCCGACAAATCTTTGCCGGTTCCGATATCCATGTTGCGGTATATCTGACGGGAGTCGGCACTGATGATTTCTGTGTCGAGAGCCTTAGCCAAGTGTGCGGCGAATGTTGTTTTGCCGGACGCTGTAGGTCCAAGAATTGTGATTAGTTCTATCTTTTGCATGGCATGTATCCTATATTCCAACGGTTAAAATGTTTTGAAGTGTATGCTGCAAACATCGCTACAGCAGTCAGGTTGAGCATTGTACCGATGATGTAGAATGAAGAAATCTGCATATATTCGGTGATCGCTCCTCCACAGAAGATTCCGATTCCGGCTCCAATCTCCCATGATGTGAGGTATGTAGACGTAGCGCTTCCACGCTGGTCGTTTCGTCCGAGTGCTACAAACAAAGTGTTGTAGGCAGGAAAGATTGTGCCGTATCCGCATCCTTGGATCAACGCACTTGCGACGAATATGATTGATTTGCCGCTGATGTTGAGGAACGGTAGCGTCGCCAATAGGAAAAAGGCAAATGTCGCGATGGATGCTCCGATTATGATGACGCGATTGAGATAGCCCCTGTCTACCATTTTGCCAGAGAATATTCTGCTTGTAGCGATTCCGATAGCCATACAGCTGTAGAATGCTCCTGGGGTGATCCCGATCTCCGTCTCCTGTGCGTAGATATAGATGTAGTTCATCGTCACTGCGTATGTGATGGAGAGCAACAGCAGGTTTATTCCGGCAGGTATGCCTTTGATCAGGAAGAATCTGTCAAGAGAGATTGCTGGCCGCTCCACTGGCGGACGATACTTTGTGTGGATTTGTGATGCTGCCACAACAGCCAGAATGCTTAACGCGAATGCCACGCTGAAGATGGAGATATATCGCGTCTCCTCGGGAAGAGAATCATGCAACGACACGCCTGCGATCGGACCAAGTGCCATGGCAAAATTGTTTGACAAACCGAAATATCCCAATCCTTCGCCACGGTATTTGGATGGCACCACATCGATGACGATGGTGTTGGAACCTATCGTCGTTGCTCCGAATGACAGTCCATGAAGAGCTCGCAGAATGACGAACATTCCGATTGTGGATGCGAAATTATAGCTGAGAAAAACTGTGGCGAAAATAGCGAGCGCACCTACGAAAAACGGCTTTCTTGGAAACGTGTCGATGATATAAGCCGAGAAGGGACGTATTATCATTGCTGCGATCACATATACGGAAAGCACGAATCCCACTTCCGCACCGTTAGACTCGTATGTCTCTTTCAGGTATAGCGCAAGAATCGGGATGACGATGAAAAAACTAAAATTCAGCAGGAAGTTTGAAAGACAGCAGAATATATAGTTTTTGTTGAATAACTTTTCCTGATCGTCTGTCATTTATTATTTGATGAAAGCAAATGCCACAGCTGCAAGTACAAGCACGAACGCAACAACGTGGTTCCAATGCAAAGATTCGCCGTTGAAAAGCATGGTTGAGAATGCAGTGAACACAATTAATGAAATCGCCTCCTGTATGATTTTCAATTGCATTAGCGAGAATGGTCCACCTGTGATTTTGGATCCGATTCTGTTTGCAGGAATCATAAAGCAGTATTCGAAAAGAGCGATTCCCCAAGAAACGAGAATTATTACATATAGAGGCCAATCCTGAGACGGTCTCATCTCTTTTAACTTTAGATTTCCATACCAAGCAAATGTCATTAGGACATTTGAACAAATCAACAATAGAATTGTAAGAAACGCTTTCATATTATTTTTTTTAAATCATAAAACGATTTCCTAATCACTTAGAAAATCGTTCATCCCCCCAAAAAATATTACAAGTGGCTCGCTTGGGGCTCGAACCCAAGACCCCATCCTTAAAAGGGATGTGCTCTACCAGCTGAGCTAGCGAACCTCCCGATTTTTCAATCGTGATGCAAAAGTAGTGCTTTTTATTTAATCTGCAAATTTTTTTGCGTGATTTTATCGGATTGCCGAAAAAAAAGACGGAAATTAATCCGTCTTTATATATTTTATTGCTCAGGAGTTTCTTGAACGTTGAATTTTACCGATGAAATCATAGCTTCTAATTGTCTGTAGGCAGAGCGTTTGCTCTTGTTCGGACGATAGATGAATGCTTCTACGGTGATGATATTTTTGTTTTCTGGATCAAGGTAGCTTCTGCTGACGAATGGTCCGCCCATGATATCACCTTCTATTCTCCATAATCCGCGAATTTCCACACTGTATTTGCCATCCATTGCAGGTAGTACTGTGGATTCAGGAGGCATGATCTCATAACGTGTTGTCATGTAAGATCCGTCAGATGGTCCACCTACGTATGCTTTCATCACAGAATCTCTGTAGTAGAGTAGGTTGTCTTTCATGAAGTCACTCTCATCATTGTAAGGCATTCTGTAGATTACGATATTCTCAGTGAAATCAGGATTGCCATTGGAGAACCAAGCGAAATCTTTTTCAAAGCGGGCTTGTGTCAATGAAGACGGGATGATCAGTTCCGCTCCGAATCTTTTCCTTACGCTGTCGCAGTAGTCCACATGTCTGAATTTGCCGAAGAATCGTACGACTCTCTCATTCTCTGCATTGATGTAGAATCGACGGATTGCCTCGATATTATTGTTGAAGAATGCTTCAAGTGAATCTTTGCTTGGTGCGGTTATGCGTAGTACTGCTTGTGTTTCGGCCCAATTGTCTCTGCTTGCTCCCATTTTAGACTGGGTATACATTGTTGGGTCTATCTCGAAGAAGAGAATATTTCGTACCGGCTTTAAGATGCCTGTGAATCCTTCTGTCGGTGTATAAGAGACATCAAAGAACTTCTCCATCTGTGGCATGCATGGCATTTCATGGGTCAGAGAGTCTTTCATTCGTATGCCGACGGAATCTTTCCAAACCTTCTGGTCACCTACCACCAAAAGTTCGTAGCTCTGGCCTGTTACAGTTGGTTTATAGCCAACAGTTCCAGTGGAGTCGCAGCTGCTCATGAATAATGCAGCAAAGGATGCCACTAATGCCGCTATTTTTTTTGTTTTCTTCATATTCTTTATTATTCTTGGTTCTTTTTATTTCGTTCTGATGATAACAATCCGCATGCGGCGAATATGTCCTCACCTCTTGATTTTCTGATAGTCGCGTTCAATCCGTTTTTCTTCAGCAGACTTTCGAATGCCAGCATCTCTGTGTCTGACGCACCTTCGAGATCTACGTTAGGGATAGTGTGGAAACGGATAAGGTTGATTCTGCATTCCAGCCCCTGGAGTAGGGTGGCGAGCATTTTAGCGTGGCGTGGCAGGTTGTTGTTGCCTTTGAATACGGTATATTCAAACGACACTCGTCTTTGACCTGTGAAGTCGTATTTTTTTATCTCTTCAATCACCTTCTCCAGCTTAAACGCTTTTTCCACTGGCATCATAGCCAGTCTCTCTTCAGAGAAAGGATTGTGCAGACTAACTGCCAAATGACATTTTGATTCTTTCAAGAAACGTTGCAATCCGGGAATCAAACCAACCGTAGAGACGGTGATACGTTTTGGACTCCATGCATAGCCGTAGTTGGATGTCAGAATCTCAAGTGATTTAAGTATGTTGTCAACATTGTCCATTGGTTCTCCCATACCCATATAGACAACGTTGGTGAGTGTTTCGAATTCAGGTATTGACTGGATTTGATTGAGGATCTCATTTGTTGTCAGGTGTTGTGTGAAGCCCTGTTTTCCAGTCATGCAGAATTTACAGTTCATTTTGCATCCCACTTGGCAAGAGACACACAGAGTGGCTCTGTCTTTGTCAGGAATGTAAACTGTCTCAATATATTTTTCTCCGATTTGGAAAAGGTATTTTTTTGTGCCGTCTGATGATGTCACACTTGAAAATGGAGCACGTCTGCCTATTTCATAATGTTCAGACAAAAGAGCTTTGTTTTTTGCAGAGAGGTTTGTTATCTGTTCTATGTCTTCTGCACCTTTTTTGTACATCCAATCTGCAATTTGAGTGGCTGTGAATTTTGGCATGGCGAGTTCGGCCACGACGTTGCGTAGCTCATCAATTGTCATTCCAAACAGTCTTTTCTTTTCCATCTTCTTTTATGTAAAAAAAGGAGGCGAACAGTTATCCGCCTCCATTATTAGTCAAAGTAATATTGATTAATAGAAGTTTGATCTATTATCATCAACATCAGCATCCTTACGTAGAGACTCGTACATACGGTTTGCAACCATACCCTTAAGATCTCTGTTTAGCATATTGATGTTTGTCTTTGAGTTAGAAGGATTCTCGTTTAGAACCTTAACCTTGTAGACTCCCATCTCACCAACGATTGCGTCGCTGACAGCATCAACTGGAAGAGCTGTGACTGCAGCCACCAACTTAGGCTCACGACCGATTCCTGAAACTCCGTCTCTCTTGAAATTGATGTTTATTGTATCTGCATTTGCAAAATCGTTCTCTTTTGCAAGCTCCTCTGTAAGTTTCTTAGCACAAGCTTCGTTCTTAGCTCTTCTCAAAACCTGATTTGATACATACTCTTCAGATAGTGGAGCGTACTCACCATCAACAGCGTTGACAAGAGTACCAACGATATATGAGTCACCAACTTCAAATACACCAGAAACATCACCGACGTTGTGGCTCCATGCCCACTTGATAATGTCGCGTGTATTGCTCTGACCTAGTAGCTGAATGTATGGGTCATTCTCTGCAAGTGGAGTCAAGTGAATGATGTCAAGATTCTGTGAATCAGCACTTGCAAGGAACATATCTTTTGTCTTGTTGTCAATGATGAACTTGTTTGCTGCGTTATACATGTCTGTGTATGTATCTGTGCTTGGCTCAAGTTTTGTTCCGTAAACAAGAATCTTTGACTTTCTAACAGGAGTTGTTAAGTCGTTAACCTTGATGATGAATGTCATTGGGTTTTCAGGCATGTTGAATGTGAATACATCACCCTTCTTTGCACCACCGAATACCTTTGCGTCAAAGTCATCAGTTCCCAATGGGAATCCTTCTTTAACCCATCCAATTTCACCACCTTTATCAGCTGTGTTCTTGTCAAGAGAGTGCTTTGCAGCCAAATCCTCAAACTTCTCACCGTTGCTCAAGCATTTGTTGATGCTGTCTGCTTTCTGGCTAACCTCTTCTTTAGTCGCAGCCGACAATACGATCAAACTGATGTTTGCAGAGTCTGGAGCAAACTTTACGTCTGCCATCTTTCTTGCAATCATGAAATCACCACCTTCATAGATTACATCTGATACAGAGTCCTTCTTTGCGTTGAATGCGAAAGACTGGAATGCTGTCTCAATGTCTTTTTCTGAACGGAAGAAATTATTGTATGCGAATGTAGAAGATGGGTCAGAGAAAATAACCTTTAGGTCTGCCTCGTCAGCATTCTTGATTTGCTCTTTCATCTCTTCCATACCAGCTTTTGCATCTGCGTAATCCTGCTGAGAAGGTTTTACGTTGAAAATGATAGCGTCTACAGCTCTGTAACCACCGTTGTTCAAAGCGAAGTATTGCTTCTTCATCTTCTCGTACATGGCATTCTTATCTGCATCAGAAACTTCGATATCCTTGTTTGCCTGATCGTAGAATTTCTTGATTACAATAGCACTTTTATCATTTGAAGCGATGCTGTCAATAATATTAGTGATAGCTGTAGGATATGAAATCGCGCTGCTTACAAGGTTTGCTAGTTTGTCGTTAGCAAGCTGAGACTTGATCTGTCCCTCCCAGTATGCCCACTGAGATTTCAACTGCTGCTGCTGAGCCTTTTGAGCGTCGTCCAAAGATTCCTCAGGCATGCTGATATACTGAAGGAAAGCTGAAACCTGAGCTGGATTGAATCTTCCGCTCTGATCTCTAAACAATGGAATGCTCATTAGCATTGGATGACTAGCTGAAGATACCAACTCGCTGATCTCTTCGTTTGTCACTGCCATACCAATTTCTTCCATCTCGCTCTCAATTAGGGCGTCGTTGATGAACTTGTTCCATACGAAGTTGCGGATCTCTCCTTCGTGTGGAGTCTGCTGTCCAGCGTACTGCTGTTTGATGATGTCGCTGAACTGTTTTTCTTTTTCGTTGAATTCTACAATGGAAATCTCTTTTCCATTAACGCTTCCGACGATGCTTCTCTCTCTTCCTATGATAGATGAAGTGCTTGTTAGCAAGTCTCCTACCACGAAAGCCGCCAATGCCACAGCCACGATTCCGATAAGTAGAGTGGCGTGGTTTCTGATATTCTGTAAAGCTGCCATTTAAGTTTTATAGTTTTTTTATTATTATTCGTACAAAAAACGACGCAAATATAATAAATAATATTCGTTAATTTGCGTTTGTTACTCTCAATTTTACTAAATCTATCTTTGTTGTCTCAACTTTGATCACTTCAAAGCTGTATTTTTTGCCTATTTTGATGAATTCACCTTTTTTAGGCAGTATGTTGTGATGTGTCAGAATCAGTCCGGCAATCGTCTCGTAATCAGGCGACGTCGGTAATTCCAATCCGAATTTTTCATTTGTTTCTTCTACTTCAAGTCTTCCAGAGATCAAATACTCTTCATTGCTGATTTTCTTCTGGACATACTCGTCTTCGTTGTCGTACTCATCTTCGATCTCTCCGAAAATCTCTTCCATCAGGTCTTCCATCGTGATGATTCCTGCTGTGCCTCCAAACTCGTCAACGACTAAAGCCAGACTTTTTTTCTGTTTCTGTAAGACTTTCAATAGTTTGTTGGCTGCCATTTCTTCTGATACCACTATGATTGGATTCAGAATATCCGATATTTCGGATGGCTTGTCAAAAATGTCTGAAGAGTGGACGTATCCTATAATACAGTCGATATTGTCTTTGTAAACTAGTATTCTTGAAAAATTGGTTGAGATGAAAAGCTTTTTTAGTTCGTCAACGCTGCTTCCCACTTCTATTGCGGTAATCTCCGTGCGCGGAACTATGCAGTTTTTCAATTTTAATGAAGATAAATCCAATGCATTTTGGAATATTTCAACTTCATTTTCTGCTCCTTCGTTAGATGTTGATGTACAATTGTTTAGCTCGTAACTTCTGTTTGTGCTTATTTCGTATTCTGAGTTTTTGAAAAGTCTGGCAATAGGGTAGGCTACCAGATGGAATATCCCTGAAAATGTTTCTATTGTGTCATTGGGTAATTTTGAAATATTACTCAAACGAAGGATTATCTCAAGTGCTAAGAAAACACCTGTAAATGTCGCTAATGTTATATATATATTGTATTCGTTGACTGTGACGTATGCACAGCAGATGGCAGCGGCTAGATTTATGATTCGCAGTCCACATTTGAATGTTCTGACCTTTGTCGCTGAATAACATGCAAAACCAGATTTTGTCTGGTCGTCGCTTATTTCAATTTTATTTTTGTAGGCACTTATAAAATTGAATTCTATAATGTATGTCGCAAATAATATAAGTGCTATTATGCCTGTCCACATAATTATTCTTTTTCTTTTTGAGGCTCGCCGTTCTGTTTCTCTTCAATAGGGAAAATTCCCTCTGGTTTTTTGATGGTATAGTTTGTGAACGACTGGTTTGATTCAAAACCACGTCCTGTGATAATTCTTTTATCTTGTGTGATTTTGATTTTCTCTTTAGAATAGACTTTTTTTTCTTTCTGATCCCAGAATAGTTGGTCTGTCTCGAAATATTCTCCCTTGATGTTCTTAGACTTTACACTGTCTCTTAAATCCCACAATTCCAGATCTGTATAGTATTTTGCATATTTGGATGTGATCGACGCGTCTGTTCCCATCGTGTCGTTAAGTGTTTCGAAGAACAATCCTTGAGGAAAGAACCAGTATGGGGTGTCTACTCTGTCGAATATGTACCACTCTTTAGTCTCCATCCTGTATTTGACGATTCCGGAGTCTGAAATTAGAGTATACACATCTTTCGCATATTGTCCTGCTACAGAATCTCTTTCTATTGCATCGGTTACCTCAAGCTTGTCATTGTCGCATGAGATAAAAAATGAAAAAAAAGACACGATTGCCAAAGCAAACGCTTTGACAACCATGTCTTTATGATTATGATTTACAATTTCTTGCATTATCTAACTGTTGTTGTCTCACCAATCCAACCTGGAACTTTGTAAGTACCACCCTTGATTCCTCTCATGAACAATTCAGACTTGTCTGGGAACTGTTTCTTATAAGAAGCGATCAAACTGTTTGCTTGGCTTGCCAATGATGGATCAACAGCCTTTGCTTTCTCAAGCTTGTCTACAGCAGCCCAGAATGCAGTCTTCTGGATAACTGGATCATCGTCAACCTGAGTGTAACCACCAGCATACAATGTAGCGATCAACATGTAAACCTTACCTGCTGTTGGGTCCATCGCAAGTGCAGACTGTGCGTTTGAACGTGCAGCTGGGTAGTTTTTCTGTAGAGAGTAGATGTAAGCGATGTTGTAGTAGTAGTCGCTCTTTGCATCCTTGCTGCTCTCAAGTTTGATAGCCTCCTGATAGTAAGAGATAGCCTTGCTGTAATCCTTCTTTGAGAATGCCTGTGCTGCCATACCAGATGCAGATGATGCAGTTGGCTCGATAGCATGCAAATAAGCAGAACCCTTGAAGTAAACAGCTGATTCCTTACAACCTGCGATACGGTAAAGTTTCAACACGTCGTTCAAGAATGCCTTGTCACTCTTGTTAGCCTCAATCTTAGCTGCGTATGCCTTGTCTAGAGTTCCACACTCAGCGGCACCAGAACGAGCGAACACTTTGTTCACAACGCTGATTGATGCGTCAAATGTAGAGTCGTTTGCAGCAGCGGCTGTCATCATCGGCATGATCTTCATGTAGTCGGCGATGTACAAGTCTCTGTTTACAGTTGGGTTTGCTTTATACAAACCGTCTGACAAAATGAAGTACTGCTGGAAAACCTGTGCCTCATTCTTTTCTCCACCTTTCTCGATAGCCTCTTTCAACCATCCGTAAGCTTTCTGCTTTGTGGCGTCGTTTGTCAAAGTTGGAGCATAGTTGATATAGTCAAATGACTTACGTCCAAGAATGTAATATGTTGGATATTTCTTTACGTTTCCAAAATACTTGATTCTCAAATCGTAAAGATTCATCAAATCCTCAAACAAGGCTTTCTTCTTGTTTACATCCTTTTCATTGTCAATCTCCCATTTCAACATGAAAGCACCGTCTGTATAAGCACGCTGAGTAGCTCTTGGACACTCTGTTGTGATTGTCTTCCAAGACTCATGCATATCTTTGTAGTTTTTCTGCTTTGCAAAGTTCTGGAACAATGATACGCTTGACACACATCTAACACTGTCCTCTCCTGTTCCAAACTTTGAATTTGGAGTGTTCACTCCTAACTCTGCCATCGTTGGCACACTCATTGCTATGCCTAATGTAGCTAGAATTAATGATTTTGTATTCATTTCCCTAATTTTTTGATGTTTCTACTTGATTTCGCCGCTTATTCAAGTCTGCGACGTACGAACCATTTTTCATTAAGAGTCGCGTTAAACACGAATCTTAAGAATCTGTCACTCATCATATCCTTGTTGCTGAGTGTAGTGAATCCATATTCTACAGTGAAGTTGATCACTGTCGGATTTAGACCTCGTTTAAGTGGAAAACCGAAACCGGCAGTTATTAGGTTCTCTCTGTTTGTGTCGCCATGCACTTTATAATATGTGTTGGCTGTTGAGAATCCCCATCTGTAAGCGACTCTGTTAAAGTATCTCTTACTCATGTTGTTGGGGCGAAGTTCCGCTCCTAAGTTTAGTTGTTTTCGGTCTTCAAACACTTTCTCTCCAAAATATTCTGCGTCGCTCCATTTCTGGATTTTATAGTCGACGCCGAATGTCCATTTGTTTTTGAATCTATATGATGCTCCGAATCCCAATACTAATGGTAATTCAAATGCACTGTCATATTCTTTAGTTACAGTGTCAATGCCAGTTGTGATAATCGTTTTTGTGGCGTCTGCGTTCAATTTGTTTTTTGGCTCAAATGTCGCTCCAAGCACTAACGATTTGTCTTCTCCTGTCTCGATCTCATACTGAGCTCCGAAAGTGATTGCGAAGTCGTGAACGTCTATTGTATTTGACTGCAATGTCGTGTGATAGAAGTTCTTATACTTCGATTTGGAGAAATCGGCATCGCTCTGTGTCGTGATATCTCCGAATAAAGCTTTCAGATTACATCCGAACGAGAATGGTTTCCATGGTCTGAAACCCAAACCGACGATGATTTGGTTTATTCCGCCTTGGCCATTGTACGAATTAACCAATGTGTCAGCATTGTTGACGTCGATCAACTTGTATGTGTCGGAATAATCATAGCCTACGATAGAGTAGGGCTCAATGCCTACTGCTATTCCCATCCAATTTTTGATCGGAATCTGCAATCCAATTCTTTCCAAATTTCCAGAGAAGTCACTGCTTTCTGAATTCCCGCTGGAATAAAAAGATGATTTCAGTGATGCTCCTAGTTCAAATCTGAAGTTGAGTGAATCGATAGCGGTATATGTCGCAGGATTGTTGAAGTTTGTATGTTGGTTGTCTCTTAGTCCAATTGACAAACCTCCCATTCCTCGTCCTTGTGCAGACGCTCCATCTACCAGTGTTCCGTATCCATATCTGGAGTAGGGTGAACTGGTGTTATTCTGACCTGTAGCGACTATTGCTGAGCATAGGCAAAGCAGTGCGCTTATTATTATTCCTTTTGACATTTATCGTTTAATATTCTATTCAATCCAATCCTTAACAGATTTTCTTTTGCAAATATCTTAATTTTTACGTTGCTTTCAAAGTATTTTGCCCCTCCACCCGTTAAAAAAACTAAAAGTTTTGGAAATTTTTTGCTTAATCTACGGTATGAACCCTCTATCTCATGCAAAATACCGCTGTAGCAACCTGAGTAGATGGCGGTCTGTGTGTCGTCTCCGATTTCTTTCCATTCTGTGTTTATGTCCACTTGTGGAAGTTTGGCTGTGAAGGTGTGGAGCGCATTTAGTCGCATCTGCATGCCTGGCGAAATATTGCCTCCGAGATATTCTCCTTTGCTTACAATATCGTATGTGATTGCCGTTCCGACGTCGATCACCAGAATGTTCGCATCTTTTCCAGCGATTGAATATGCCCCTACACATGCGGCAAGTCTGTCCATTCCAAGTGTGTGTGGTGTGCGATATCGGTTTTTCAGAGGAACTTTTGTTTCATGTGTCAGTTGGATGAAGTTGACGGAATGACTCACGTCTGCTATCAAATCTTCGTTTCCACCTCTCACACTGCTGTAAATCGCATTCTTGATATCATGTCTGCTGATGATCTCAGCCACCTCTATTGCATTGTATGAGTCGCTTTCATAGAGAGCTATTTCATTGTTGCTTCCTTCTTCAAACACTCCATATTTAATATGTGTGTTTCCTTCATCTATAATCAGATTCATTCTTTGTGAATTTTTTTTCTGATTTTGATTTTCCTATAAAAAAATGACAGACTATTTCTAATCTGTCATTCTTTTTGACATTGTTGTTTTTGCTTTTAATATTTCACTACGCCGTATTTGTCATTCTTCAATACGACTGCCGATTTGTCTTTTACTCCTGAAATCTTGCCGTAGTTAGTATAAAGTTTGATGTATCCTTTATCGTCAACCAATCCGAATTTGTTGTTCTTCTTGTTCTTGAATACACCGTTCTCATACAACTCTGAGTTCTTTGGTAGGAATGGAACGCCATTTTTGTTGAAGCACATCTTGTCTCCGTTTAGCTCTGCCTCTACAACCTTGCCGTCAAATGAAGTGATCGACTGTGCAAATGGCACCACTACTTCTGTTCCTGCTTTGTCCAAGACTCCACATTTTCCGTTTGCGTCCTTACATACGAAATAATCGTTTGAAAGTTCTGTGATCTGACGGTAGTATGGCTCTACTACAATTTTTCCGTCAGGTGAGATCAAACCTGTTTTTGCCGCGTTGAAGATTCCCATCTCAGCAGTTTCGAATGCTGTAAATTTGTTTGAGAATTTTTTCAAACGTACCTCATCTTTGGTTGTTGTGATGATCTTGCCCGCTTTTACAATAATTCTAGATGATGTTCCGTTTTCGAATACGTTCAATAGAATCACATCTGAAACATTACCTGAAAGCAATTCTTCACAGTCTCCATCGATAGCGTGGTTAGGATCAAGAATCTTTTCGTATTTAGGCTCCAACACTACCTGACCGTAGTAAAGAAGTCCTTTCTTGTCTCCGTTTGTCACAACTGAGTAACCGTTGCAGTATTTAGTCATGTCGTCGTATGTAGGAGTGACACACTCTTTGCCTCCTTGCAATGCACATGCCTGTCCTCCCTTGTTGACGATTAACATTCCGTTTGAAACCTCTTTGTCGATGCTTGAGAATCCAGAGATTGTACCAATCTTGCCTGTCTTGTCGTACATGTCGTAGCTTGATCCGTTAGCGTAGTAGATGATGCCGCCTGCACGAGAGACTTTGTTGTTCTGATTCTCAGGAATGCTTAGAATTTCGTCGCCTGCTTTGTTGATGTAGATCCACTTGCCAGCTTTCTTTACTTTTGCGATTCCTTCAGAGAAGCATTCTCCAAGTTCCTCATACTGAAGTTTGATATTAGCACGGGCTGGAGTCTTGTCCAAAAATCCCCAGTGGTTTCCAACCTTGTAGGCGATCATTCTTTCTTCTCCACCGCAATCTTTATACTCGCTTAGGGCAGCACAGTAAAGGAAAGCTCCTGTTGTGTCCATCCAACCTTCAGTTGAAGGGGAAGTCTTGATGATCGCGATTCCATCCTGATCGTAATATGGCATCATATCGTGATTGATAGATCCGATCAAGTCTCCGTCTGGATTGTAGATTCCGTATTTCTTTCCCTGACGAACTTTGATGTATTTGCTGTCGATGTCGTCAGCGTTACGCCACTGAACCTGATCGAACTTTTCATCAACCTTTGAGTTTCCTTCTGGATCAACGATCACTAGTTTGCCTGCATCAGTCATCGCAACACCACCGTTTCTCAACACTTTGTATTTGAACTGTGTTAGAGAACCTGAAACGAATGGCTGGATTGCTGTCTTTTCTCCCTTGTAGCTCAATCCCCATGAATTGCCTTGCTTGAATGCAATGAAATTTTTGGAGATGATATCGATGTCGGAAGCTGATGTTGCTAGGAAGTCGAGTATTGTTGAACCGTTTGCTGGATTGATGACTCCCCATTTGCCACCTTTCTTGGCGATCAACTTGCCGTCTGCAATGTCGGAGAAATCATCGAATGAAGGGGCAACCAACTCTTTACCTGAGAAATCCATGATTCCCCACTTACCGAAATCGTTCACAAGGTAGTAGCTCTTCTTTGCGATAGAGTCTTCTGCCAAACGAATGTTCTTGTATTTTGGCTCGACTTTCCAAGTCAAGTACTTTTGCAAATCTTCAATCTTACCCTCGAACTCCTTCACCTTCTTCTCCTCGTTCGGATACAAACCGATGAATTTTGCATACGAGTTGATGTTGTCGTTCGCTTTTGCTTCGTCGTAGCTCATCTGAAGCAATCCGCTTTGAATTTCTGAAGTGTATTTCGAGTTTGGATATTTTTCCATGTATGCGGCATATGCATCAGCTGACTTTGGAAGTTTTGCGAATGCGATTGAGTCACGCATGTTGATAGCCTTTTCCTTGTTCGGAGAATTTGGATAGTCTAGGATAAACTTTTCAACGTCGCGCAAATTGGCTCCTTTTAGGGTCTTGTTGAATAGCAAATCCTCTTTTCCTCGATTCGCTTCTTCAAGGTAAGAACATGATTCACAGATTTTTATGATGTTGTCGTAAGCCTCGACAGTCTTCTTCGACCTAGCATATTCCAACAAGTTGGCTTCCACTTCCATACGTACTGTCTCCAAATCAAATTCGGCTTCACGCATACAATTCATAACTCGTTGATTTGTAACGTAATCGCTGTAAGAAATACGCTTGTAGAAATCGTATGCTTTTAGCGGATTATATTTAGGATTTTTCTTGTGGTTGTATGCTAAACATTCACTTAATTGATACAAAAACTGGTCTGGCGAAGATGTTATTTTTATCTTCGAACGAGTTTTCAAAGCACTTTCAACCTTACCTTTTCTTAGTGCTTTGATAACATCAGTGATGTCTGATGCGGCGTTCGCAACACTTAAGGTAAAAATGCTTAACATTAATGAAATCAACACTCTTTTCATCATAGTCATACTAGTTTTTTGTCAAAAATTGAGACAAATATATATTTTCAAAATTATTCAGACAATACTCCTTTTCTATTTTTATGATATTGTTAATAAAAGAACAAGTTATCAACAAAATCAAATGAAAAATTCGGCGATTGCTGCTCTCAGTTTCTCTGCTTTATTGGCTTTAAGCACTTTTTTTCGATTACGCTTTTCGATTTCTGGAAGTAAATATTCAAAGTATGCTTTCACATGAGCGACACTCTGCTCCTCACCGTTCATCAACTCTTCACAATGAGCGAATAGCTTCTTAATCAATTGTTTAGATTTGTCTCTCTTTTCTTTGTCTGGCATCGTTTCTCCATTTTTGTATTCCGACGCGAGGGCTGGATTCATTAGCAATCCGCGTCCGATCATGATGCCTTTAAGAGTAGGGTAGACAGTGCTTATTTTGTTGATGTCGTCGGTCGTTGTAACGTCGCCATTATATATGAGAGGATGCTTGCAGGCTTTTGCAAACTCGGCGAATTTAGCGTGGTTGATTTCACCGGAATATTGATCTTTTGCGATTCTAGGATGCATCGTCACCTCGGTGAAAGGAAAATCATTTATGATGTCCATCATCTCAAATATTTGATTTTCATCATCATATCCAAGTCTTGTTTTTAATGAGAATCGCATAGATGGATGGGCTTCCAACACTTTTATCATTGCTTTAACAGCCTCTTTGTCAGCCAACAGACCTGATCCCATACCATGTTTTGCAATCATAGGGAAAGGACATCCCATGTTGATATTCACCTCTTTATATCCCTTCTCCTCAAGCATAGATATCATTTTTTCGATATCTTCAGGTTTGGTAGACGCAATGATCTGCGGAATAGTGTTGCATTCCGTCTCATCTGGCAATTCACGCATATCTTTTTTGCGGAAATCACCACGTTCTACGCGTATGAAAGGGGTATAATATTTGTCTATACCACCGAAAATTTCAGCGTGTAACTTTCTGAAAACTGAATCTGTATAGCCTTGTAGTGGGGCGAAATGAATTTCCATGTTTCTGATTTTTATTATTTGTTCGCAAATATACGTTTTTTATAGCAGACGGCATTTTGTTAGGATACATTTTCTCCGACTGTTCTTAGCCGTCGGTTACTATGACCTAAGCTTATGAGATCCATTTCTAAACAATGGGTGAGACTGGAAATGGACAGGACTGTCTCCGATGGGGATAATTGATTTTAGATAACTGTATCATATTGTTGTATAGTATGTTATGTGTTTATTGACGTTGAGTGTGGGAATATAACGATTAAGTATATTTCTTCTTTTTTTTGTGTGTTTACTTATCTGCTTAATAGTAATATTAGTTACTTTGTATGAAAGTTTCCTTTTTGTAATGTGTTTTTGTCTAAAAATGCAAAAATTGTTGATAACTTTTGCTTTTCCTCTGATTTTATTAGTGTTGATTTAATTAATTTTGTTAATACTTATACTATGGTTTGGACTGTAGTATGACGGATATTAGAGTTAATAAATTGATTGATAGACCTATATATTATGCGGTATTGCTCATGGTTATAATATCATCATCATGAAGAACTGTATTATTAGGAATATTAGGATATAATTAATTTATAAAAGGATAAAATAAAAGGATGAAAAAAATGAAAAAAGGTGCTTGTATAAATATGTATAGATGGTGTAGTTATTGACACTCATATTTAAATATGTATATATAGAGCAACGGATTAATATTAGAAGTGTGAGATACAAATGGAAAATAATAAAAAAAATAATATAATCATGAGGAAATTTCTACAGAAATTTGTTGATTGGATAGCGATGCTTCTGCGCTGGCTATGTATAGCGCCGAACGATGCCGTCCAATGCCAGCATGATACCCGTATGGAAAAACATCGGGATGTCGATGCAAGGCAGGAGAGGAGATGTATCGTATCCTCCGAGTTGGTGAAGGCCAAGAGGCTTTTGACCGAGTGTAAATCATTTATCCGTCAGCGGTTCAAAAGAATGGCTGTGGGGGTATTGCTGTTCGGTACAGCTTTGTCTGTTAGTGGACAGGATCAGCGAAACCTAGGTTTTGCCCATGGCTTGGATGGATGGCGTTTGTATTATGGTGCAGTGTTATATGGAGATGCCACAAACACTTCATCTTGTGAAGCAGTAAAAGTTACTTCTAACGCTATTTCGTATGCATATTATTGGGATTTTAATGAATTCCTTCAAGCTTATAGGAATAAATGGGGAAACGAATCACATCATGGGAACTCGTTTAGTTTTGCTTCTGCATTAAATGCAAAAGGAAAAAAATTTACCGATTATTTCTCTTCGTGTGAGGAAAGTGGTGATGGATACGCTATTTCAACTGGAAGTAAATATGAAATTGCTGCTGAGGTTGATGTAAAAAATGCATTTTATAGTCAGTATAGTTCTCCAAATAAAACTGGAGATGGACAATATCGCTTTAATGTAATAGGAACTGCTAGTGAAGATGATATTGATCATTACAAAGATCCTAATGCGGATGTTTATGGAACAGACACTAAAAGAAACATGCACAGTGATGAAACTGTTATTTTGCCAAGAGTTTTTCCGGGTGCTTCACATTCTTGTAGACTTGGAGCTTCTGGACAAAGACTTCCTGGAAGTAAAAGTATTACTGTGGAAAATGGAGGAAAAAGTGAAGCAAGTTCTAACGGTTTATCTTGTGAATTGGCTGTGCCATCGTGGGGAACTCAATTTAGACATACAGCGGCTGCAGAGCAGATGTTGTATGAATTTACGAAAAGTGATGATGATGATATTTTGATGATTCATTATCTCGCTTTGGCTGAGGCTCCAGAATCAAAACATTTTGGATCTGGTGCACCTGAATTCACTATTGGAGCATATTCTACAGAAGATCAGAATGTTGATCTTGGGCTTCTTAATGATATTAATTCTGGATGGCAAAAGTTGACATGTGGAGATTCCAAAATGACATCTTTTGATATGACATGTAGTAAGGGACATCTATTTGAATGTGCTCGTAATGGTCTCTCTAAATGTACTATTACCAATAATACTGGATGGTTTACTACAGGTTCTGCTCCAACTATACGAAACTCAGAATCGAAAGGATGGAGAACCTTGATCTATCCTCTTAATGCATTAAAGAATGGAACACGTATTGGTTTACAGTTTATTACACGAGATTGTAACTATTGGGTTTCAACTTCAGGCTGTAAGGCAGGAGGACATTCATGTTATATGTACTTCACTTGTGAGGTGAAGAAAAAATCAGTGATTGCAACTCTTTGTGATGCGGTCAATGGTCCTTTGAAAGCTACTGCCACAAAGGGATATAATGCATATATATATGGTATACAAACAGAAAGAGGCTTCCAAAGATTACATGATGGAATTTTGACCGATAATGAGTTTGAAATCAGTAAAACTAACGAGCATAGTGCATATTGGCGTTATATTACTTCAAACGGTTCAGAAGGAACGCTTGTTTGTTATATGGCCTCTACTGCCGGAGAATTAAACAAGACTGATTCAGAATTAAATAGTAACACTGATAATTGTATTGTGAAGGCAGAAACTCATTTCGGTGCTACTGCTGTTGAAGGTACAATAAAGGATAAATGGACTTGTCCTACAGGTTCTGATCAGGCTGATGGCTTGAGTATTGAAGCTCTTAATCTAAATTATACACGAAATAATTTTGAGACAGACCCAATTACAGATATTCAATTCTTTGTGAAAAAGAAAAATGGAGGATCTTATCCTGCTGTTCCTGATTGGACAATAGGAGCTTCTGCTTGTAGTCAGCAGGTTGATGGTAAGAAGGTTTCTCTATTATTTAATGCACACAGATTTGTAGAAGCTGAGAATTATACAGAGACTTATACAATCAAGGCTATTTTAACTTCATCTGCTGGTTGTGAAAGTATAATTGAGCAAGATTATACTCCGTCTACTGCTTTGGATCCAAAATTTGATATTGCCGGTACTTGTCAATATGGTGATATTCGTATCACAAATGAAAGTCACAATTCTTTGGGTTCAACTAGATATACCGCTACATATTATTTAAATGGAAATCGTCTTGAGGATAAGACAGATTTGTCTGCATTGCTTCTTTCTAACGAAGTCGTTACAGAAAGTGCAAATATGGCAGGAGAGAATGAGGTGTTTGTAATTGCGAAAGATGAAAATGGATGTACGTACACTTCTCCTACTGCATCTGTAACTTTGACATCGTCTCCTGTTGTTGATCTATATATCAATCCAGATTCATATAAACAAGAGATTGAAGTAAAGAATAATATCACAAGAACTGTTACTTTGGAGGTTTGTCCTGGAGGTAAAGTAAAGGTGACTCCTTTCTCTACAGATCCTGCTTCGGCGGCTTCTAAATATAAGTTCCAATGGTATGATGCTACCAATGCTATTAGTGGTACGGAAGTGCTGGCTACAGTTGGCAATGCTGGAACTAATAGTGGTGTTTACACATCAGGAGAAGTAGAACTTGGCAAGGGTGTTCATACACTTACTGTTAAAGCCGAGGGAGGCTGTAAGACAACTTGGACAGTCTATGTTCAGGAGTCTGCAGGAAAAATCACTTTAGGAGATATTGCTAAGGTTTGTCCTGGAGATGCTCTTACAATAGATGTTGATGGAGCAAAATCAGTTCTTTCTGTGAATTTTGTTGTTGAGCAAACACAAGGTGACGCACCTGTTAAGACTGTTACAGATTTCTCTTGGAAAACATCTTCTAACCAGTTGGTCATTTCTAAAGTGGTAGATGTTTCACTTTATTCAAGTGCTTATCAGTACTACTATGAAGTGGAATTTATTAACGATGACAATTGTTCGGAGAAGAAGACATTCATACCTAAGAATCTTGCTGCTCCATTGGTTACGTATACAGTGAAGAGTGGAAGTCAAGAAATTGGTAAGACTTCTTCTATTGACCCAACTGATAATGTTACCTTGTGGACAACTGAGCCAGTATGTGCTGGAACTGTATTGACTATCACTCTTAATAATGCATCAGCTGATATGACAAACTATTATGTCATTAAGGATGCAGAGGGTAATAGCTATGGTCCGACTACTTCAGGAAGATTCAGTAAATCTGATCCATACTCATTCCAATACACAGTGCCTGCTGTTGCTGCTGGAGGTGAGGTGATTAGATTCACTGTGAAGACTGATGGTATGAACGGTAACGTTGCTCAGTGTGCTATCACTGAAAAACTAGCTATTCAGGTTAAGCCTACTGTTCAGTTTGACATGGCAGCTTCAGCCTCTCAGATAACATCTGTCTCTTCAGCTTCTCTTGCAAGCAATGAGAAGAATACGTATTGTGATGGCGAAAAATTCTATTTCTATGTTCGTCCATACAATGAGAACGGAGAGTTGGCAAGTGCAACAGTGAAGGTTCAGAACACAGCATTGTTAGCTCAGCCATCTACAGATAAGGAGACAATATTCAATAATGGAACTTTAGGTTATGGAATGTCTGGAGCTCAATCAGATGCTCTTGGACAGTACCAGACTTTGAAGGTGTCTGTTATGGATGATGGTTGTACTTCTGAAGGTGAATATAAGGTATATGTTAAGCCTCTTCCTGTAGTGAAGACAACAAAGGTATTTGCTTGTCCTAATTCTACATTTGAGGTACAATTGGGAGATCAAGGAACAACTAACGCTACTGTAAATGAAGACAACACAATAGCGAAAGTTGACTATGCTTTCCAATCTACGACTAATGGTACAACAACAGCTTCTCAGCAATCTTACGATGTTACTTCTTTGACGCAGAGCTTCACAGCTCCTACTCCAGCTGAGGGAACTACTTACAGTGTAGGTGGAGTTGTTACAGCAAAGGATGGATGTACTGCTGAGTTCACAGCAGAGGTGGCTCTTTATCCTGCTCCAAGTTTTGAGGCAAAGGCAGTCAAAACAGATGGATCAGATATTACTGATGTAATTTGTCAGGGTGAGCCATACGCTATCAAGTTGATAAATACATCTTCAACAGCTGTTGTGTTTAAGGTTAAAGATAACTTTGGAAACCAGATTGGTACTGATATCAATGTTGCAGCTGGAGCAGAACGTACAACAAATACTTTTGTCGCTCCAAATGAGAAAACAACAAAAGAATACTTGATATCTTGCACAACAAATAATGGATGTGAGGGTACCGATGCTCAGGTTTCAGTAGAGGTCGGTGTTAAACCAACATTAGATTTCGCTCCAGTAGCTGCTGTATGTTCTGATCCTAATGGAGGACAGACTCCAGTGACTGTTACTGCTGCAATCGGTGCTACTAACACAGCTAATGCTGGAACTATCACATTTGATAACGGAGTGACTGGAACATTCACAGCTTCTACGTTGGAAATTAAAAATCCATTATTGTCACTTCAGAGTTATGATGAAAACCGTACTTACTCTGCAACATATACAGATGGTAACGGATGTCAGAGTGATCCTGTCACTGTGACATTGAGTCAGGTGGCAACACCTATCATTTCCGCTCAGGTAGAGAAGGATAAAGTTTGTCCTAACGACAACAACAGAGTGTTGTTGGATGATGCTACTTCAGATTTCTCTAAGGGATACCGTTACAAATTGTATGAGGCTGAGAAAGATGGTAATAACAAGTATCAGATTAATGGTACAGCGATTAAATCTTGGGTGATTGGTAATACAATTACTTCTGGTAATCGTACATATGGTGTGATTGACCTACCTCGCCAGTCTGCTTCTGGTGTTTATATGTATGCTGTTGAATCAGAAAATACAGTAAATGGTAAGGTTTGTCGTGATACTGCATTCTTTGAGTACAAAGTAAATCAACTTCCTACTATTGATCTTGTAGTATATAAGAATAGTGTGGCAGCTGCAAATGAGATAAATAATGGTGACGCAGTTTGTCCTGAGACTCCATTGATTTTCCAGGTTAAGAACACAACTTATAATTTGACATCTACTGATTGGACTCTATCATCAGACAAACAGAATGGTACAGCTCCAACAACATCAAATAACGCAGATGCATCAAATATCAGTTGGTTCGCTATGGATAAGGCAGGAACAGAGACAGTTACTATTCTTGCAGTTAACGATGAATGTAGCGCAACTGTTAAGTTCCAGTATGGTGTAAGTACTCCAGCTGCACTTAGAATCACTTCAAGTGAGACTAAGCTTCCTGCTGACGGTACTACATTGTTCTGTGAAGGTGACACTCGTAAAAAGACATTGACAGCGTCTGGTACAAGTTCTACATTCTCTGATTTCGTATGGAAGAAAGAGGGTGATGTAGCAACATTGTCAACAGTGAGCACGTTAGAGATTCCTGCTGGTGATGATATCGTTTATATTGTTACTGCTAAGGATGCAAATGGATGTGAGGCTACTGCACGTGAGAATGTTAAGACAGTAGCATTGCCTGCTATTACTCTTAATGCTGATCCAAAGATTGTATGTAATGGTGAGACAGTTACTTTAACTTCTCAGAAGTTGCCTGCGTCTTATAATACATATGGTGACAATTACTCATTCAAAGTTAGATTTGATAAAGATGGTGATGTTGCAACAACAGCAGATCAGACTGCATTTGATTTGGCTATATCAACACTTTCAGATAAAGCGACTGCGAATGTGTCATCATCTAATATGACAGCTTCGACTGCTTATGCTTATCCTCAGGTTACAATTGACAATGGAGATGTATGTGTTGGAGACATGGCATCTACATCGGTTAAGGTTATACCTTCTCCATCTATTGTTTCTGTTGTAAAGGTTAGAGGTGTAGAAGCAAATAAAAAGGCTAATACAGATACATACATGTTGTGTTCGTCTGATGCATACACAGTAGATGTGAATGTGAATTCAGACATGTTCGGAGGAAATAATCCTTCTTACTCTGCAGCTACTGATTTCGAGATTTCAGTAGACGGTGTGACAAAGACAGTTAAGGGTCAGAATGTCGCTAAGTTCGATATGTCTGCAACAACAGGTGCTTTGACACATAGTATTTCAATTACTCCAATAATTGATGGAAACAAGCGTGGTGCTTGTATGGCACAAGGCACAATATCTGTTGACGTATATGCAAATCCAACAATCAAGCTATATACTTCAAATGCTCAGCAAACATCAAATGTTGATGCGACAGCAAATGATGGTTTGGCAGGTGCATATCTATGTTCTTCTGCAGGTTCGCCTATTGGTTCTGTTTGGATTAATTCATTTATGACTGTAGATGCGTCTACAACTATGAAGACAATTGAGTGGGCTGCAGACAATTATTCAGTTCCTGCAAACAATACTCAGACTTCTGTTGAGATCAGTCGTGCGGTCAGCGGTTTGAAAGCAAGAATCACAGATAATAATGGATGTGTCAGTGATTGGTCAGCTCCGTTGGCAGTTGAACTTTGTGAAATCGCGACTCCACGTGTTTCTGTGGCTAAAGGATGTGAGGGTGAAGCTGTTTCTGTAATATTGGGAGATGCTAATTCAGATGTTACAACGAACAATTCGTTGATGAATAGCATGTATACTCACTATTTCCTATCTTATGATAATAAGACAGTTGAGAGATTCCTTGCTGATGACATTACAGATAAAGATGCTCATGGTAGACCATACTATTCAATCCCAGTCGCAGGTGTGACTGCCGGTACAGTGTTTACTGCTTCGGCTTACAATTCATGTGGTACAACAGCTGATTATTTGTCTGCTGAATGTAAGTCTAATCCAAACACTGCAACTGCTACATACAATGTGTCTGTTGCTCCAGAGTTGAAGGTTTCATTCCAGTCTTTGGATAATAATGTGATTGACAAGGTTTGTCCTAATACATCATTTAATGTGTATGTTGAGGTTGAGAACTTCACTTCAACAGCTAATTTGACTGATTCGGAAAAGGTTCTTGATTTGGAGTTGTCTTACGTCGACAACGGACAGACAAAGGTTCAAAGAGGATCAATTTCATTCAATACTAATGACGAAAATACAAAGAAGACATTCTTTGAGATTCGTGGTGGTATGGATTATATAGCTGGAGCAAATACAATTCAGTTTACTGTAACAGCTAAGAATTACGATGGTTGTGAAGTTTCTAAGACAGGTACAATTAATATTTTGTCTCGTCCAACAGTTAAGTTGGTTGCAACTAAGTATACACGAGTTGAGGGCGATGATGTTTATTATTGTCCTGGTGTAGAATGTGAGATTGAGGCAAGATCAACATCTGATCTTAAGGCTAATTCGTTTACATGGTATAATGCTACTAATAATGTTACGGATGCGAATACGTTTGGTACAGATAATACGTTGATTCCAACTTCATTGACAGATTATATCGATGCAAATGGAAACTCTTCATACTATGTTACTGCAGTTTCTGAGGCTACTGGTTGTACATCTCTTCCTTCAAATACATTGTACTTGAAGAAGATTCCTGTACCAGCATTCAGTGCTTATGCTGATCCTAACACTGTATGTTCTGGAGATCAGACATCAATTAAGATTGGTACTATTTCAGATCCTTCTGCTTACAAATTCAATATCATTACAAAGTATGGTGAAGCAGAAGAGAATGTAGGTGCAATGTTCTCTACAACAACAGGTGAGCCTGTTTACAATATTGCAAATTATGCTTCAAACGCTCCTTACGGTGTTCGTTTGACAACACCTGATGGATGTATTTCTGATATCGCGGTTTCTGTTACTCCAACAGATGGTCCAATCATCGATTGGGAGCTTTACAACTATTCAAAGGGTAAGGTTGTTGCTGCTCGTATCCATGAAATGGAAACAGATGCTAATGGTATTTATGTACCTAAGAAAAATGCTGATGGCTCATACGTTGTTCGTGAGGATGCCAAATATGCATACGCTAATGCTAATCATAGAAATAATGCATCTTACTATGTTTATGCTGATACTGACACACAAAAAGAAGATCCTCAATTTGGTCATTTCTGTGTAGGTGATGTTTACTATCTATATGTAAGAAATGTTCGTTCAAGTCAGCCAAATGAGCCTGCTATTCTTGCAGATACATTCAGCGTAAATGTTAAGGGTATCAAAAAACGCAATGGTAAGGCATTTAAGACTAATTTGTTAGACCGTTGGGTAGCTCTTGATTATAGTCAGTCACCATCTAAGAATACACATTTCCCTGCTGTATCTACAGATGGAATTCATATTTCAATTACTGATTCATGCTACTATGCTGATGGTTCTACTATATGTCCTTCAATTACAACAATTGATTTGGATGTAAAACAAATGAATCCAACAGTTAGTGTGATTGGTGTTCCTAATTACATCTGTAAAGGTGAAGAGTTCTCATTCCAAGTAATTGGACATGCAAGCCAAGGTTCTCATATCGTAGATGCTAAGGTATATACTACAGGAACTATATATCAGGCTTTGGATTATGTTTCTGGTCCTGAGGGTTCTGCCGATAAGTTCAAGGCTAATGTCTCAGACAACAGTCATTGGACAGTAACTAATGATGGCAATTACGTATGGAATGCACGCCGTAAGGATGGTGGTAATACTGTCACTGGTGATGGTGGTCTTAAGTTCAAGCCAGATGCAAACACTTCATACTATGCTCGTGTTTGGGATAACTACGGATGTGTATCTAATCAGTGGGGTAGAACAGTCAATGTTTATGATGTTCCTTCAATCAAACTTGACTATGCAGATCCAGCTTGTGAAAATTCTGCGATCAAGGTGCTAGTTAATCCAAATAGTTATTCATCATACTATTTCCGTGAGTACAAGTTGAACGCGGATCACAAAGTCGTTGATATGGAAGGTAACTTTATCAATGGTAAGAGCCAGGTAGTTGATGAAAATAATAATTTGGTTTATCTACTTGATGCAAATGGAGAGAGAATTCCTGATGATGAGACAGAGGATCCTAATGATTATAAGTTGAAGTCATCACATCCTTTCAAAGAAGGATATGGAACTTCTAACACTGGTAATATCTATGGAGCTATTTCAAAAGAGTTCTATAACTATAGATATTTCAACTCTTCTACAAATTACACTAATGGTGATAGTATTGTTTACCAGGTATATGCTACAATCCAGAGAACAAACAGTGATGATGGTTCGATTATCACATGTCCTTCTGAGATTAAGCAGGTGACATTTACTCCGGATCAGAATCCTAAGATTAAAGCTGCATTCTATAATGAGAATGGAGAGATTAAGACTACATTCTGTCCAGGAGAGAAGGTAACTATCAAGGTCGGTCTTGCTAATGGTGAATATTTCTTGGATAAGGCTCAACGTAAGAATGAGACTTACAAGAATCATTCTGTGACATATTATTCAAATTATTCTAAGATTCCAGCAATCAATTTCAATAATATTGTCCATAACTCTACTGTTCCTTTGAATGCGACAATGGCTCCATTTGCTGGAGAAACGGAACCTTATCATTTGCTTGATGATCAGTTCTCATTCATAGCTCCTGAAACTCCAGGAACTTATACAATTAAGGTTACTGATAAGGTGACTCAGTCTTATAGCTGTCCAAAAGACACTAACATTGTGTTTACTATCGCTGCTCGTCCTTCAGTATCTCTTGTTGCTATCAGAGGTAATGTAGATCCAACAGATCCAAATCATGTTTATATCTGTGAGGGTGATTCTGCGATCCTACAGGCTAATTCTACTACATCTAATTGTGTATATAATTGGTATGCGACACAGACTGGTGATAAAATAGCTAATCTTAAATATGATAAGGATACTGTAAAGGTAGCGACAACAAGATTGGTTAAGATTGTTGATGGTCAGGGTTGTGAGTCTGATTTCAGTAATGAAATTATAGTAGATATAGCTACAAGTCCGTCTATTTTGATAGACAAGGAATCTGAGTTCGTTTGCCCTAATACTCCAGCAACTGTTGATATTAATGCTTCTGGTGCGAACAATTGGCAGTTCTTTATAACCAATGCAGAACATACAGAGTATAGTCGTCTTGGTAATGGAGAAACAACAAATTCTAAATATTCTATGTCTAAGACAATCAAGGATAATGAATTTGTTAATCAGAATGATGCTACTAAGCCACGTATTTATACTGGATATGTAGGTGTAGAGAATCGTGAGGCTGGAAGCATTTCTTATGGATGTAAGAACTTTGCTGAATTTACATTCAAGGAAGCTAAGACTCCTGTAGTTCAGCTTAAGGCATTGAAGAAGGTTTCTGAAAATTCTTATACAGAAATCTCAGCTCCATGTGAAGGCGATGAGTATTATGTTCAAGTTGTAGACGCTTCTGCAAGTGAACATTCAGAGGCTACTTTGAAAGCAACTCTTGTCTTGAAGGGGGTTGACGGTGCTGCTGACGAAGAGGTTTCATTGAATACAAACTTGATTTCAGTATCTTCGTTTACGGCTGATAAGAGAAAGAGATTCTCTGTAATCGGTTATAATAAGTATGATGACGGTACATCTTGTCCTTCTGATGAGGTTATCCTTGATGTTAAGGTCAACAAGATTCCAACATTCTCTTTGAATGCTACTGCAGCTTGTGAAAAGACTAAGAACTCATACTCAAATAATGACGGTGGTAACTATGGTGCAGGAAATGGAAAGACTACGTTCTCTGTTTCAAATCTTGTACTTGATAAGGTATCAAACACTGCTAATAAGGTGACGTCTTATACTTGGGAAATCCAGGGTAGTCAGATTACAAACAATAAATCTTCATATGAGCATACTTATTTGTCAGATGAAACAGAGGCTATTGCTCGTGTGATTATTACTGATGCTAATGGATGTTCAAGTATTCCAGTAGAGAAGACATCTCCATTAATGAAGCGTCCTCGTCAGATAGTAGCTGCGGAGGCTAAGTGTATTGGAGATAATCAGGTTAAGATCACAAATACGATGGATCCTACTTGTGGATTCTCTGCTAATGATGTTGATTTCTGGTATCGTTTGTATAATGCAAATCCAAATTTGACAGAGGCAAATGGTGCATATACAGATACAGTTAAATATTTGCGTACAAACGGATTGACAGGATGGTTACAATCAGGAAACAATTCTTCAAAGACTCCGTACACTAAGCTTATCGCTGATTTCTCAGGTTGGAGAAATGCATATCCTGAACATACATTCAATACAACTGTGACAGGTCCTATGTGGGCATGTACACGAATGAGATCAGTTAAATCTGATAATATTTGTGAAAGTGAGGTAGAGTGTGTATTGGTTCAGCCTAGTGAGAAGCCTACATTTACAACTGTCATGAAGTCAGGTGGTTATGCTCTTAATACAGTTAATAATACTGCAGAGGTTTGTCCATCTACTCCAGTTGTGATCGATGTAAATGTTACGAAGTTTGCGGCAGGTTGTCCTGAGGCTACAATCACTGTTAAGGAGGCTAACGCTTCTGGTAATGTGATTGAGACTAAAACAGTGACATCAGCTTCTGGTATCCAGACAATCAGTCTTGGTGACGTTACTGGAAATTTGGATTTCATTGTAGAAGTTTCATCTTCATGTGGATGTCTTGCTTCTGACAGATACAGAATCAATGTTCTTCCTACTCCTACCGTTTCGTTGGTCGCTGAAGGAAGCCGAATTGAGGATGGATACATTTATGTATGTCCAAATGGTACTGCTGATTTGAAGGCAATAGCTAGTTCTTCAGTTGATATCACTAATTATAAGTGGTATGAGAACAATTCTTTGAATAACTCTACTTCAGATATTCTTTCTGGACAGGGTGCTGGTTCATACTATGTAAGTGTTGTTGATCAAAATGGATGTGAGTCTTCTCCATCAAATACAATTGTGATAGAGGAAGTTGCTGTTCCTACAGTTTCGGCAACTGCTCCTGAGGTTGTATGTGAGAAAACACCATTCGAGATTAATATTGACAATCCTGTAGATGGAATTACGTATGTCGTTTATAATCCTGCGGATGATGGAACGGCATCGCAGACATCAGCTCGTGCTACAATAAAGAAGATTGAGACAATGTCTTCAATTTCTGTAGCAATTCCGTCGACATATTCATTCAAATCGGCTGCGGATGTATTTACTGTTGTGGCTAAGAATGATAGAGGATGTGTTTCTGATCCATATGAGGTGAAGGTTGAGAAGGCTGAAAAGCCACAGATGACTATTCTTGCTAGAAAATATGGCAATAATAATGAAGCTTATGTTCCAAATTTGAGTGTATGTCCTAATGACATGGTTGAGTTCTCATTGACTAATGGAGCTACGTTGTATAAGGAATACACATATACAATGACGCCTTCTAATTCAGACGTTAATGTTTATGGAACGAATACAGAACGTCCAACTGCTCAGATGCTTGATAACAGAACAGTCTTTACGTTCTCGTTTGAGTCTGAGGCTGGATGTGTAAGCCAGGGTACTTATACAGTGAATGTAGTTTCTCCTAAGACATTACGTATTACTGATAATGTACTTAACCGTTATGAAAACAAACCAATTGTTTGTCCTGGAGGTCAAACTCCTGTCACTTTGACGGCAACTAACGGTATATATGTGAATTGGAGCAATGCAGGTTTGCCTTCTGCAACATCTGCAATTATGAATGAAAATCATGATCCTAATGTCGCTGCTTCAATTACATTCAATCCATCTGTTGCACAGACTTACGTATTCAATGGTACAGATGTTAACGGATGTGCGGTATCTGCGTCATATGATATCTTGATCGCAAATCTTGTAAATATGGAGAATATCGCTGTCACATTGCAGCCAGACGATACTCCTGTTACCGATTTGGCAGTTTGTGAGAATTCTACTATTACGCTTACTGCTTCTGGTTCGATTTCGAATGCCAAGGATGGTGAGACAATCAAGAATTATGATTGGTTTGCTGATGAAGCATTGACAGAACCTATTGGATCAGGTGTTTCAATCAGTGATTTCATGACAATTGCTGATGATAGTCGAAATGCTGAAGGATTCTATGCTGATATTCAGGATGTCAAGAGCTATTGGGTACGTGCTACATCTAATTTCGGATGTGTATCTGGTAAGATGAAGACAACTGTCACAATCGACCGTACTCCTGAAATCAAGTTTAAGAATAGCTCTGAGCCATGTATTGATACTCAAATTGAGATCATACCTAATACAGGTTCATCAAATCAGTATTTCACAATTACTAATTTGACTTCTGGTGATGTTTATGAGAATGTTCTAACAGCTCCATTTGTTCCAGAAAAGGCTGGTCAGTCTTACAACTTTAAGGTTGAGGCACAGCGTGGTGCATGTAAGGCTGTTGAGTACACTTCTATTAATGCAAAACCATTGCCAATTATCAAGTTGTTTGATGCTGAGACTGGTTTGAGTTTCATGGATGCATGTCCTGATGTTGACAATGCAGTTTCTGAGCATTATTTGAAGTTTACTGTTGATGGTGGTAAGGTAACAGATGTTCCTACTGTTACAGGTGCGTCATTGGCATCGGCTACAAACACATTCACATTTGGTAATAACACTTATGATGGAAATGAGACAGATGCTTATTATGCTAACTATAGCCGTCCAACAGCGTTGAACAGTTCTATCAAAGTTACTGCCAAAGGTTCTAATGGTTGTGAGACTACGGTAGCGTTCCCAATCACTATCAAGCCAACTCCTAAAAAACCAGAGGTTACTGTTTTGCGTAATGGATTGCCAACATCTGATAATGAGTTCTGTGATGGTGATAAGGTCACTGTGATTGCAAAGTCAACAAATGACAATGACAAGACAGTTTCATTTAATAATCCTCCTGCTAATATAGGTGGTATAGATGTTCCTGGATTGTACAGTGATAAGAATGGTGCTTTATTTGATCCTCAGTCTGGAACAGCAGTGTTTGAGTTTACTGCTCTGAATGCTTCTGCTAGTCAGGTGATAGATGTTTCATCTACAAATACTGATGATTGCAAGTCTCCTAAGGAGTCTGTTACAATTACAGTTAGTAAAAAATTGCAGATCGGTATCAATGTAAAAGAAGGTTTGGATGAAACAAATGTTAATTCAGGATCTCCATATAAAGCATGTGTAGGTACTTCTTTGAAATTGAATCCTTTTGATTCAGAAACTGGATCCGTAATTAATCCGGCTGAGTATGTTGTAGAATGGTTTGCTTCAGACAAATCAACTTCATTAAGTACTGAAGCCATATATGATGTAGAGCCAGATCCTGTTTATTCAAAGACAATTTGGGTTAAGGTAAAATCGAAAGATGATCTTGGATGTGAGGCGTGGTCTAACATCACAATAGCTCCAGTAGGTGTTCCTTCAATTACAATTGTTGCTGAGAATACAAACACAGGTAAGCGTGTGACAAGTACTTCATCTGAAAATGACAAGATTGTTTATTGTAAAGATGATGTTAAGCCGCTTAATCTTTCTGTTATTGCTCCTGACAATGTAAAATATAAATGGAATGGAGGTGCAGAAGGTGAAGATCTTCAATTGTCTGGACTAAATGCTACTCAGACAAGTGTGTTGACAGTTACTTATACTACTGTTGATGGAAAAACTTGTACAACGGAACGTAAGTTTGAGACTATTGTTAAGGATAAACCACAAATTACAATTCCTGCTTCAGGATTTATAACATCAGTAGCTGAGGATGGATCTGTGATTACTGATCCAAGTATGTGTGTAGGAGAAAAAGTGACTTTGAATCCTAAGTTCTCTGATGATGTTGTTTCTTATTTGTGGCATAATGGAGCGACAACACCTACTCTAGAAGTGAATATCACTTCAAGTAGTAAATATGATTATAAGATTGTCGCTACTACTGCTGATGGATGTAGCTTTGAAAAGAGTGATTATTTTACTCCAAATTATGTTCCTTCATTTACATTGCCTACTGTTTATGCTTGTGTAGGAACTTCAGCTACAATCAAACCAAATGCTTCTGCTGACATTTCTTTCACTTACTATGATGAGTCAGGAACTACTTGGTTGGGTGAGGGAGATCCTACAGATGGTTCATATGTGATTCCTCAGTTAAATCTGACAAAGCGATATACGGTTGTCGCTACATCTAATGGATGTACAACATCAAGGCGAGTTGCTGCATACATTTTGTCATATCCTGCTCTTCAGGTAAATGAACATGTAGAGGTTTGTAGTGGTCAGAATGCTGTTCTGTCTGTTCAAAATCCAGTTTCTGGTGTAGATTACTACTGGAATAGTGTAGGAAGTTCAGATAATGAAACTTCATTTACTGTAAATGTCACTGGTAATCAGACTAAAACAGTTAAAGTTTTTGCAGTTAAGGATTATAGTAAAACATATGATGCAGCACCTGAGTGTGTTACATCTAAGGTTATAACTATTGAGCCTAAGACTGTTCCTAACTTTGCTATTTCCGCAAGTGCAGAACGTTTGTGTCCTGATGGAAAAATGACATTCACTATCAATGATGCATCTTCTTCTAATACATATGTATGGAAAGCATATGATTATGATTCAACAAATCATGTTCGTGTTGGAGATGCAAAAGATGGTTACACTCAAACTTTGGCTGCAGATAAGGCTTATGTCGTAAATGGTCTTAGCACTTCGACTGGTTATGTTGAAATTGTTGCCGAAGGATCTTCTGATAATGGATGTCCATTTACTACTTCTATGAAGTTGACTCAGGCCGAGCAACAGAAGTTGGAATTGGTTACCGTTGACAGAGTGAATTATACAGCAGGTACTGCAATCAATTTGTGTAGCAATACTGATGCGGAACTTGCATTCACAGATGGATATAATACATATGAATTCAACGGCACACCAATGTCAAGCAATGTGTATACTTATAATGAAAGTGTAAATCAGAACAAGTCGTTTAGGTATACAGTTACTGCTAAAGACCAGTATGGATGTCCTACAACAACAGCTTCAGTTGATGTAAATCTTAATGTCGCACCTCAGGTTATCGCACAGGATGTTGTATCTGTCTGTGACGGTGCTTTGGCTGATGTACAGGCTAGTTCAGATAAACAATTACGTTGGTACTATGCTGATTCTAAGAATCCAACTTCTTGGAAGGACGTAGTTGATGCTGCTGGTGATCCTATCGTTGCAAATGTTGCGGTTATCCACAATATTGATGAAGAAAATGCAGGTTCTTACATCTTGGTTAAGGGTGAATATCCTGATCTTAAGGGTGCTTGTTCTACAGTTAAGCAAATTAGCTTGAATGTGATTAATAAGCCAGATGTAGAGTTAAGCTCAACAGGTAGTGTTTGTCCAAGCGAACCATTTAACCTTTCAACTAAGGCTGAAGCTGGTGTCGCAGGTGCTGACTACTATGCTAAGAATTGGTTCACAGTAGACAAGGATAATTCTGGTAATTATATCAACTTTAATCCAACAGCTACTTCTAATCAAATTTTGAGTTCTGGTGAGAGATATTACGCATTGGTAGCATCTTCAAATGAGTTGTCTACATGTCGTGATACATTCTACATCAAGTATACTGCTGTTAATGTTCCTCCGTTTACAGATAAGATCATTGACGATAATTTGATTGATAATAATGGAGATCCTATCCCATTCCAGAAGCGTTTCTGTCTTGGAGATGACGGTATCGTTCTAAAGGTTGATAATGCATCTACAATCAACTGGAATGAGGTTCGTTGGTATGCAGGCCTTAATGCAAACGGTGAGATGATCACTGAGGCTGGCAGCCCTGTATATGGAGATCATATTACTGTCGCTCCTCGTGCTACTTCAAACTACTATGTTGAGGGTACAGGAGAGAACGGATGTAAGGTATCTGCTCTATTTACAGTTAAGGTTAATGAAGCTCCTAACTATGTTCTTTCAAGCTCAGCTTTGAATGGTAAGGTTTGTAGCGGTAGTGACTTGGTTGTAAATGCAGTTAATTTGAATTCTGCTGTTCCAGGTACTAAATTCTCTTGGAATAATGCAAATGTAAGTACTGATTCTCATCTTGAAATTCCTCAGGTTACTGGACCAACAGAAGTAAGATTGGTTGTATCTACTGATAATGGATGTACTCAGGAATTGAAGGCTACTTACGGTGTGATCGATGCTCCTACATTCAAGGTTGATGTTCCAAAGAATGTCTGTGTTAACGGAGATATTATCGCAACTGCAAGTGTTGATGGTTCAGTAGATCCTTCTGACTATATCTATTCATGGTCAGTGGATGAAAATATGGCATCTGATGTTAAGTACGGTCAGACTTATACATTTGATAATGTTGTCGCTAATGATGGTGCAAATGGATTTAAGTTCTATGCTACTGTCAAGGACAGAAATTATGGATGTACGAGTGAAATTGAGGAGACATCAGTAAATGTAGTTACACCTGGTGCACCTGTTATTAATTATGTTGATAAGGTTTGTGAGGGTGAGCCTACAGAGATTGAACTTACTGGTACTTCAAAGGGTTCAGATTTGACAGGATATACATTCTGGGTTAAGACACCAGAGATGTCAGAGTTTATAAACGAGGCATCTATGAAGCATGCTACTGGACCTATTACAAGTGCAAGACGTTATGAGTACTATGTTCAGTTGACTCAGGGTGAGGCTGTTTGTAAGTCTTCTTCTTCTTCAATAGTAATCAATGTAGAGTCAAAACCTAACATTCAGGTTCAGGAGTATGGTTCTCCATGTTCAAATCAGGAACTTACTTTGAGAGCATCTGCTTACGGTGTTGATTCAGTTGGAATCAAGTGGGAGGCTAATACAATTGTTGGACCTAATTTGACATTCACTAACGAGCAAGGAATTCTTAAAGTCACAGAAAATTCTCAGAATGTGACAGCAAACAAGAACTTCACTCAGAAGCAATTCAAAGGAAATTCTTCTACGGATGTCATCCTTACTTGTAGTCAGACATTGAATTATAAGTATAAGACTTATCCATTGCCTCTGATTAATGTTACAGAGAACAAGGATAAATCATCTCACTGTCCAGGAAGCAGCGTATACTTTGATGCAGAAGCATTGACTGAAAACTTGAAGAGTATCACTTGGTCTGGAAACGGAGTGTTCGCATTCCAGTCGGCTGGTGATACAATCTCAAGCCAGCATGTTTATGTCACTGTTCCTAAGGATGAAAACATTCCTGTGGATGCTAACGGTGAAAAGATATTGCATACTCAGCTTTACTACACTGTATCTAATGATCGTTGTACTAATACAGGTTCTGTAGATGTGACTTATGATACAACTCCAGGATTCAAGTTGCTTCAGATTGAACCAATCGCTTCTGAATATGGACACAATAAGAATGGTATATTTGGTTCTACTTTGAAATTCTGTGAGAACAGTAAGGTTGTTCTTGAAGCTATTTCAGAAAGTACTGATGGTAGCCAGTTCACATGGAGAGGCGGTTCTGTTGAGACAGGATCAAGAAATGAATATGACAAGCCTGGTTCTTATGAGGTTTCTGTTGTAAATGATAAGGGATGTACGTCATCTATGATCTTTACAATCGAAATGGAGTTGCTTCCTTCTCTAAGTACTGGTATTAAGGGAGTCAATGCTATGAACAATTATTGTTATGTAGAAGGAAACGATAACGGTTTGGTTGTTGATGTCGCTACTTCTGATAATGCTAAGTGTTATGTAAGTCTTGAGGCTCCAGATGTACCAGATGCAAATGCAACAGGTTGGAAGGCTAAGAATAATCGTTTGGAATGTAATCCAGAAAAGGGTTCTTGGGTTTATGCTTATGCAATGTCTAACTCAGATTTGCAGTGTGTAAATAAGAGTCAGAAGTGGGTTGAGGTTCACAAGTCTCCTGTTGTAGGAATTACTGGTGATAAGGTTGCATGTAGCGGTAGCGCTCTCAACTTGATCGCAACTTACAATTCTCCAGAGCAGGTTCCTGCAGTTAATTATACATGGATTGGAGAGGGTATCTCTGGTATGACTGGCGATAATATTTATGCTGAAGGCATGAGCGCTGGAACAAAGACGATATCTGTTGTAGTGACTGATGAAAATCAATGTCAGGGAGTCGATACTGTTGAAGTTAAGATCTTGAACAAACCTAATATTGGTCTTTCTGTTGACGGTGCTCAGCCAGTTCGTAGATTGAGACAGTTGACATTCTGTGACGGAGAGTCTAAGACAGTGGTTCCACAATGTTTGGATTGTGATCCTCAGTATCAGATGAACGATTTCGGCTGGGCATACGGCGAATCTTCAGAAGATATGGAAATGATCTTGGATGCAAATGGAAATCCAACTCAGAATGTCACAGTTAGCAAGCGTGGTAGCTATACGGTTTATGGATCATTGGTTGATGCTGATGGAAACCAACTTTGTGAGGCAAGTGTTGGATTTATCGCAACTCCAATCGACAAGCCTGTAATTAATGTTACTGGAAACACTACAATCTGTGCTAACGATATGATTGTATTGGAAGGTGCTAACATTACAGATTATGTTTACACATGGAGTGGAAACACAGTCGTTGGATATGTTGGTAACAAATTTGAGTGTGAGCCATCTGCAAATGGTACAACTACAGTATCGTTGATGGTTAAGGATGAAAGTACATCATGTACTAATTCTACAACATTCGAAGTAAATACAATTTCTGCTCCAAGTCCAAATGTGACTGTTCCTGAGATCGTTTGTGAGAATGGTTCTTCTGAATTTGTGATTAAGGATTATTTGGATGATAACAATAATCCTAAGTATACAAATATCAAGTGGACTGTTTGGAATAACGGACAGACAGAGTCATTGCCACAGACTGCAGAAGGAACTCCTAAGTTCAATCTACAGATGACTGACAAACCGTTGGTTGTACGATTGGATTTGAAGTCAAGTGATATGCAGTATCCTTGTGCGTCTACAATTACTTATCCAGTAGAGGTACAGAAGCATCAGGAACTTGAGTATCAGGGTGATCCTGTAGCTTGTCAGAATTCTGATGTTACTTTGGAGGTTTCAAAGGCAGGTACAGATCACATCAAGCCAGATGCTAATGTTTCTGGTCAGAATAATCCATACACTTGGTATTTGCCAAATGGTGAAGAGGTTAAGACTGCAACCAACCAGTATACATTCCATCCAGATGCATCTGGTAACTACATGGTTGATATCGAGAGTGGTGTCTGTGTAGATCGTCTACAGTTCCGCTTGGAAGTTAAGAGTGCTCCTCAGGCATATCCTTCATATGATAAGGCTGTATGTAGTGGTGGTAGCACAACGTTGAATGTGACTCCAAACAATGAGTCTGGTAGCATGACTTATGTATGGAGTAACGTTGATCCTGATGATCCTTCTAAGACTGTAACTACTACAATACCTACGTATACAGTTAGCCCTAAGGGTGAAAAAACTATATATTCAGTTGTGATCACTAGTGATGCAACTAAGTGTAGTAGCTTCTACGAGATGCCGGTTGAGGTTCGTCCTTCTCCTATTATTATAGTTGATAAGACATTGGGTGAACTTGAGCCATGTGCAAATTCATATGGAGAGGCTGTCGCAGACGGTGCTGTTAAGTATCAGTGGTATGATATTACAGATCCTGCAAATGAGCAGCTTATTGGTTACGGTACTTCAAGAAAGGTATATGTAGCTAATACTCCTGTTAAGGTTAAGGTTGTTGGTTACGACTCTATCGGTTGTGAAAGTAATCCGATCGAAGCTGTCTTGACACCGACTCCAGATCCAGACTTTACAGTCTCAGGTTCAACAGCCGCTATTTGTGCTGGTCAGAGCGTTACATTAAATGCTAAAGCTACTGATCCAAGTGTTCTTTATCAGTATAGCTGGTATGATCCAATCAGAGATCTTACAATTGATGCTGCTGAGCTTACAAATTACACTTTGGAGAAAACTACTCAGTTTGAGGTTACTGCTACAAGTGTTACTAAGCATGGTACAAGATGTTCTGTAAAGAAGGCATTCTTGCAGCAGGTTGATCAGTTGCCAGAGTTGACTATCTATGGTACGCAGAATGTGTGTGATGGAATCGAGTACACATTCACAGCTACTGGTGCTGAAACATATGTATGGCAGCATAATGATAATAACAATGAGGCGTCATTCACGACTTCGTTCAAGTATGATGCAGGAGACAAGGCTCCAGTTGTTGTCGTCGGATCAAATGGTAAATGTTCTTCTACTCCGACTACATACTATGTCAATGTACGTCGATCTCCAGATTTGACGTTGACAGGAGATGAGGTTGTTTGTGGAAACAATCAGGCTACTATCACAGCTAGCTCTACTGTTCCTAATGTGACATTCTATTGGCCTACAGAGTCGATCTCTTCTAATACAATCAAACCAATAGTTCAACCAGCTTATCAGGTATTTGATTGTATTGCTACTGACCCTTACGGATGTACAACAACTGAGTCATTCAAGGTTGATGTTGTTGCAGCTCCTAAGTTGATGTTGAATGTAAATTATGAGGATTCTCCACTTGTTGGTGGAAATATCCCTTATGATTCTACAAGTAGTAAGTTTAATGTTCCATTCTGTGATGGAGATTCGATTTCACTACGTCTATCTGGTGCTTCTACATTTGAGTGGATCACATTCGATAATGTAGATACATTGTCAACAACTGATTCTTATAAGGTTCGTCCTAATGGTCCATTGACATTCAAGGCAATCGGTCATTTGAGCGGATGTCAGTCTGAGGTTGATCTAAAACTTGAGATGAATCAGAAACCAACATTGTTCTTGTTGTCTGATACAATCCCTTGTCGTGGTGAGGCTCAGGATATGGTTGTCGCAGCAAGTGGATATGGTACATTGTTGTACAACTGGTCTATGAAGGAGCACAACAACCGTGGATTTGTTGAAAATGCTGATACATTGCATGATGTTATCGCTGAGCGTCCAATTGAGGATTCTTTGAATAATATTTACAGTGTCGCAGTTAAGATTCAGGAGTCTGGATGTACTACAACTAAGGAATTCCATTATGGATACGTTAAGAGTCCAGAATTCCAGGTTGACGGAGAACGTGCAGCTTGTGTCGGAAGCTCATTGTCTTTGAAGGCAGTTCCTGACAATGAAGAAGACAAGTATAGTTATACTTGGACAAGTGAGGACGGTTTGATTAATAGAACTGGAGACTCAATTTCTTATACATTCCGTGTAAGCGGCAAGCAACCTAAGATTAAGGTTTCTGCATACGATGGCGGTTGTCGCGTTTACCAGGATGTTGATCTTACAGGTTGGGAATCTCCTGCTTTGAAGGCGTTCGCTCTTGGTAAGGATGTTGATGGTCAGGTAGTGGTTTGTGAAAACGTTCCATTCAATATCAGTATTATGGATACGGCTACTGCAATGATTAAGAACTGGTGGATTAAGGGCAAGGATACAGTATCTAATACTAGTGCTGTACATGTCATTGCCAATGAAGCAGAGACATATCTAGGTTATGCAAGAAATACTAATGGATGTGAGTCTGTTATCGCGGTTCCAGTTGTTGTAGAGTACGCTCCTATAGCTACTAACAGAATGGGTGGTGATACAACAAGTATCTGTAAACTTGATACTGCGGTATTTGACCTTCAGGCTGTAAATGTAGCTGAGTACTCATGGGATGATGCAGAACGTACAGTTGGAAATGTATTGAAGGTTAGCCCTGCGGTGACTACAAGATATCTTGTAAATGTCAAGGGTACTAACGGATGTGAGCGTGGACAATATTTCACAGTATCTGTTAATAATCTTCCAAGTGTTCAGTTCAACACGATCGGTGGTGTCAAGGGTGATAACGAGGCTGCTTGTCTTGGAAGTGACTATAAGTTGGTTGTTTCTCCTCGTATCAGCGGCGACTACAGCTACATGTGGGATACTAAGTCAGGTCTTGATACATTGTACTTGAGAGCTAACGATATGGATTCTGAGAAGCATGTGGTTAATATCACAGATAGAGTCACAGGATGTAAGAGTAAAGACTCTATCACAATCCGTACTCAGGCTCTTCCTGAAATCACAGTTGCAGGTGTGACTGCAGTATGTCGTGGTGAACATATGGTTCTTAACGCAGGTGGTGCTGCTAACTACTACTGGATGCGTGGTACTGATACTTTGGCTAAGTCGGCTACATTGCAAATCGATGAGGTTACTTCAGCTGGTATTTACACAGCATACGGTGATGATAGAGGATGTGTCGGTAAGACTGAAGTTCCAGTTACAGTTCGTGAGACTCCTAACGTCTACTTGAACTCGGCTTCTTCTGGTGTTATCGATGGTAATACAGTAAGCTTGTGTGATGGTACTAATAATCTTGAACTTGAGGTCGCATCTTCATTTGTTGGTGGTGTTGACAATTCAGATTTGAAGTACACATGGATGAATCTAAGCAATGAAGATAGAGCTGTAGACCAGACATTGACAATCCCTTCTGTATCTCAGAACAAGGATTACATGGTTAAGGTTTCTAGAATCAGCGCTCCTGAGGCTTGTCCTGGTAATATTACGGTTTCTGTACGTGTGTTGAACACTCCAAGAATCTATATCAAGGGTGATCGCAACGTCTGTGATAATGATTATGCAGAGTTGATACCTTATGGTGACTTCGAGGATTCATTCGACAACTATGTATGGAAAGATAATAACGGTAACTCATATGGTATGGAGGATACATTGAAGGTTCTTGTGACTGACACTGTTACTTATACCGTAACTGGTTACAATACTCATACAGGATGTTCTAACTCAATTTCTCATACTGTCAATAAGATCAATGCTCCTGAGGTATCTCTTGATATCCGTGGCCAGCAGGGCACTTATGTATGTTCTGGCAAGCAGTTCGTTGTTCAGGCTCACGGTGCATTCTCTTACTTGTGGATGAGAGGTAAGGATACATTGTCTACTCAGGACGCTTATGGCGACACTGCTAAGACACAGACAACTTACTATGTTGAGGGATTTGATGCTAACGGATGTAAGAACAATGCAACTATAACAGTGGATGTTCGTCCAACTCCAGTTATCTGGACTGACGGTAACAAGCCAATCTGTTTGGGTGAATCTCTTGACCTTGAGGCTAAGGGTGCTCAGAAATATAACTGGACTATGGGTGATGTCTCTGGTGAAAACAACCAGTTCATGACATCAAAACCTAAGTATAGCACTACTATATTCTTGACTGGTTATGATGAGTACGGATGTTCAGCATCTGAACCAATCGAAATCACAGTACGTGATACTCCGATGGTATTTATCGATTGTCCTAACACTTATGTTTGTGAGGGTGATATCGCAACTCTAACTGCTACTGGTGCTGTTAATTACCAGTGGACTAAGGGAGTTCAGAGCTTGAGCGACGTCGTTACTCAGATGATCACTGAGGATCAGACATTGTTTGAGGTTGTTGGTACTGATATCAATGGATGTACATCAACTGCAAGAAGAGTTGTTAAGATGCAGGCTGCTCCTGTTCTTACAGTGACAGGTGATAGCATTATCTGTGAGGGTGATAAACTTTCTCTAAATGTTGCTGGTGTCGGAGCTAAGACATTCGAATGGGGTGACGGTTCTGTTGGCAACAAGTTTATTGATAAGCCTAAGCATGATACTATTTACTTCGTATCTGGTACTTCACTTTACGGATGTACTTCAACTAAGTCTATCCCAGTGATTGTAAATCCTCTTCCAAGTATCAGTATCTATGGTAATGACAATATCTGTCAGGGTGATTCTACAACTCTATATGTTCTTGGTGCTAAGAGCTATGTATGGAGTTCAGGTGATAAGGTTGATACTATTACAGTTAAGCCTCGTAAGAATGCAGTTTACCAGGTTACTGGTACTGATGAGAACGGATGTCAGGCTATGGAGAAGATCAACATCAATGTATTTGATATGCCTGATTTGTATGTTCAATCTTCTGCTGGTATCGTTTGTGAGGGTGATTCTGTTCAGTTGATTGCAAGAGTATCTAACGGAGAATTCGATCAGTTCTATTGGAGCTCAAAGAAGGGTATCATGGGTAATACTTACGGTGATACAATTACAGCTCATGTGATGAAGGCTGATACATTCTATGTTACTGCTAAGAATGAGGTATGTACAAACACTGCAATGGGTGTTGTAGCTACTTATCCAAATCCAACTTTGAGTTACATTGGTGATTCTGTAGTATGTCAGGGTGCTCGTTTGCAGATGATTGCACAAGGTGCTTCTACTTATGAGTGGGTATTGCCTGATTCAACTGTGGTTCCTAATTCGATCCTTGCTTTCGTACCTACAGAGCCAACAGTATTGCCTATCAAGTTGATTGGACACTCTAACTCTTGTAGTACTGAAAAGATCTTCCCAGTAACGGTTAATCCTTCTCCAGTAATGTCAGTTTCAATTACTGGTGGTGATGGACCTTCTGCTACTGAAGGATATGTATGTAAGGGTAGTGATTATTCAGTTGTAGCATCAGGTGCTGACTCTTATTTGTGGAGCACAGGTGATACGCTAGGTGAGGTAAGAGGCACAAACCTTCAGTCTCCTATGGCTTACACTGTTACTGGTTATAACTTCTACAACTGTGAAACTAAGGTTAATGTTACTGTTCCTTTGATGACATTGCCTAAGGTTAGAATCAATGCAAGCAAAACTGCAGTTTGTCCTGAACAGGGTGATACAATCAGATTCTCAGCTACTGGAGCTGAAACTTATTATTGGAGTTCTTATCCTCCTATTTCTGATATCAATAACAACCCTGATTTCGCTGAACTTGCTGCTTCAGTAAGTGATAGTGGTTGGGTTTATGTTTCAGGTACAGATACTAACATGTGTGTTGGCTTTGACTCAATTAAGATTAAGGTTCATACTCTTGAGCCAATCAAGTATGTAATCAATCCAACTTTGATTGATGAGAACTACAACACAGTTAGTATGTCAGGACGTACACCTTCAAGCGAGCTTTACAATGTTGATTGGACATGGGAGATCGGAGACGGTACAGTCTTGAACGGTAAGGCTGTTAAGCATACATTCGATGTTCTTGAGGATTCATTCCTTGTTAGAGTTCATGCTGTAGACTGGAACGGATGTGCTTACGATAGTTCAAGTCACATCTACAAGTGGAAGGATATCTGGGCTCCAGATAAGTTTACTCCAGACGGCAACGGATTGAACGATAAGTTCCAGTTCGAGGGCGGTGATTGGATTTCTGAATTCGACTTCATCATTTACAACCGTCTTGGTGAGGTGGTATTTGAAGGTCACAGCTTGCGCGACGCTTGGGACGGAACATTCAAGGGTAAGTTATGTTCTCCTGGTGTATACGGATGGACTTGCACATATAAGTCTACTGTAGGCTCTTACACTAAGAGCGGTGAAGAAAGAGGTAAGATTACATTAATTAGATAATGGAGGTTTTTGCAATGAGAAAGTTAAGTGTTTTAATGTTGATGGCATCATTTGCCACTACAGTTTTGGCTGACGAACCGGCTCAGGAAATGGATTATACATTGAGTGGCCATGCAACTTCTCCATTCTCTCTTAATCCATGCTATGTAGGCGAATCAAACGCCTACAGAGCTGGTATCAACTATCGTATGCAATGGCCTAAACTTGAGAATGAGTATAGGACAATGCGTTTGACATATGACCAAAACTTCTACAAGTTGGTCAGCTCTGTCGGTGCTCATTATGTGTACGATGGCCAGGCTAAGGATTTTAAGAGTCATGAGTTGGGTCTTACTTATAGCCATAATATCAGAGTCACAGAAGGACATTATGTTCGTCTTGGTTTGACTGCTGCTGTTTTCATCAAGAAAGTTGGTGAGGATGGCGCTTATGGCGACCAATGGCAGAATGGATCACTGCTTGATAATTCATTGGAGGATGACAACATGAAAGATAAAGCAGTATTTCCTGACTTTACTTTTGGTGCCGCCTATGTGATGGAGAATATATTTAGTGTAGGTGCTGCTATCTACCATATCTCCGCTCCTAGGTATGGATTTGTTGATGACGATGCAATCGAATTGTCACGTCGTTATAGCTTCCATGCTCGTTACATGCACAACTTGGAGTCTTCTGCTGGTTTGTGGGGTAACAGAGGTAAGGCTGAAAATTATGTCATGGGAACTTTGAATTTCCAGCATCAGGGTGAATACAACATCGGTAGTATCAATGTCGGTGCTTTTGTAAGCCATATGATGCTTGGTGTCGCTTATCGTCATGATTTTCGTGATATGGAGGTCGACGGTGTTAAATACGCTAAGTTGAACACAGTCTCTTTCATGATCGGAGGAAGCTATAAAGGTCTTCAGGCATACTACACTTACGACTTGTTCACATCTCGTAAGACAAATGGTTCATGGTCTCATGAATTCTCTATAGTGTATGCTATGGCTCCTAAACATTATCGCTACTCTTGTCCGGTTGTTTACTGGTAATTTAGAGTATCGTGTCTGTAATAAAAAGCAGTCAGGTTTTCCCTGACTGCTTTTTGTTTTATTTGCATTTGCTTTTGGTGTAATTATTCTTTATTTTTGTGCCACTTAATGAATTTTTATGAAAGATGGAAAGATAGTTGTTGGTATTACTCAAGGTGATATCAACGGTGTTGGATACGAAGTGATAATAAAAACATTAGTCGATACAAGAATCAATGATTTTTGTATTCCGATTGTGTATGGCTCATCTAAAGTTGCGGCATTTCATAGAAAGGCTCTTGGAATAGAAAATTTTAGCCTAAACGCTATTAACTCTCCAACAGAAGCTAACGATAAACGCTCTAATGTTATCAACTGTATTTCAGAAGACGTGAAAGTTGAGTTGGCTAAGGAATCAGAGGAAGCTGGTGATGCTGCGATTCTTGCCTTGGAACGTGCAACTGAAGATTTGAAGAACGGTCTGATTGATGTTCTTGTCACAGCTCCAATCAATAAGAAGAATATCAATGTTGAGAGATTTAATTTCCCTGGACATACTGAGTATTTGGAACAGAAATTCTCTCCTAATGATAAAGGTGTGATGTTGATGGTGAGCGATGTCCTTCGTGTGGCTATTCTCACTTCTCATTGTCCTTTGAAGAATGTCTCTTCTTTGATCACTGTAGAAGCAATAGAATCAAAACTTCAGATCCTGAACAAGACATTGATCCAGGATTTCGGTATTGTTCGCCCTCGTATTGCGGTGCTTGGACTTAATCCTCACGCTGGTGATAACGGTACTCTAGGCCTTGAAGAACAGGAAGTCATTATTCCTGCAATTCGTCAGGCTAATAGTAATGGAGTGTTGGCCTTTGGTCCTTATCCGGCAGATGGCTTCTTCGGTGCTGGTAATTTTGCAAATTTCGACGCTGTCCTAGCTATGTATCATGATCAGGGATTAACTCCATTCAAGGCAATCGCACAGGATATGGGTGTTAGTTTCACGGCTGGTTTGCCAATCATCCGCACAGCTCCTATTCATGGTACAGCATATGATAAGGCTGGAGTAGGTGAGGTTAGAGAGGATTCGTTCCGCTCCGCTCTTTACTTGGCTTGCGACATATTCAAGAAAAGAAATGATTATGCTGAGTTTTCAGCAAATCCTCTTCGTAAGCAGATGAAGAAGGAAACTCATAATCCGGAAAGAGAATAGTAGGTAGCGTTATGTCTCCAGAAGAAATACAAAACATAAAAAACAGATTTGGCATCATTGGTAATGATGACCGTTTGAATCGTGCAGTTGAGGTCGCATATAAGGTCGCTTCAACAGATCTTTCTGTTTTGGTGACTGGAGAAAGTGGAGTGGGTAAAGAGTTTTTCCCTAAAATCATCCATCAGTTTAGTGATAGAAAACATGGCCCTTATATTCCGGTCAATTGTGGAGCTATTCCTGAAGGTACTGTTGATTCCGAACTTTTCGGTCATGAAAAGGGATCATTCACAGGTGCGGTATCTGAGCGAAAGGGCTTTTTTGAAGTCGCTGATGGAGGAACGATATTTCTTGATGAGGTCGGTGAATTGCCATTGACCACTCAGGTAAGACTGCTTCGAGTGTTGGAGACGGGAGAGTTCTTGCGTGTTGGATCGTCTAAACCGATTAAGACTAATGTCCGCGTCGTCGCTGCTACGAATCTAAATATGGAGAAGGCGGTTAAGAATGGAACGTTCAGAGAGGATCTGTACTACCGTCTTAATACGATTTCTATTCAGTTGCCATCTTTGAGAGAAAGAGGAGAGGATGCGGCTTTCTTGTTTAGAAAATTCGCCCTTAATTTCGCTGAAAAGTATTCTACGAAACCGGTACGTTTGACAGATGATGCTGTCAGAACTTTGTTGCAGTATCATTGGCCAGGCAATGTTCGTCAGCTACGTAATATTGTAGATCAGATATCTATTCTTGAAAAAGACAATAAACAGATAACAAGAGAAACTCTCTTGAATTATATTCCAGTCGAGGATCATCATAATATGCCTGTATTGTCTACAGCTCAGGAGTCTGGCGGACATTCTTACGCTCAGGAGAGAGAGTTCCTTTATTCTGTTTTGTTTGACTTGCAGAAACAGGTCACTAATTTGAAACATGTGATCAATGAAATTGTTTCTAAAGGTCATGTCAAGATTGATGATGTCAATTTGGAAACAGGCGATATGAAGGAACCTTTTGATAATATGATTCATCAGTCGTCTGGTTCTTCTGTCCCAGTTGTCCATGATATACATTCAGATGTGGATGGCACTAAAACATCGATTATTGACAAAGGTGATTCTAACATCCAGGATGTTGAGGTTATTGATGACAGTGCATTGCGTTGGGATTCGTTACAGAAGGATGCCATCCGTCGCGCATTGGAAAAACATGGAAACCAACGACGGGCTGCCGCTAAAGAACTGAATATTTCTGAGCGCACATTATATAGAAAGATTAAAGAATATGGACTTGAGTAAATTGAAATATTTTTTCATTTTAATTCTGGCATTGTTGCTTATGTCGGCGTGTACGGTGTCTTATAGTTTTACAGGTTCTTCTCTTGATTATACTAAGGTTAAAACTATATCAATCGCCAATTTCCCTAACAGAGCGACATTGGTATATCCAGCTCTAGCTCCGACATTCACGGAACAACTGAAGGAGACATTCTCGTCGAAGACCAGCCTTAATCAGGTTCAAAAAAATGGAGATCTTCAGATTTCGGGTGAGATCACGGGATATTCTTTGTCTCCAAGTGCGATCAACTCTTCCGGTTCATCAACAATGACACGTTTGACTGTTGTTGTCAGAGTTGTTTTTGTGAATCGATCTAATTCATCAGATAATTTTGAACGTTCTTTTAGTTCGTATCAGGAATTTTCAAATACACAGACAATCAATCAAGTTCAGGAGGAATTGTGTGAAACTATCATCAGTGAACTTATTGATCAGATTTTCAATGCCACTGTTGCGAATTGGTAATGGCTTATGAGTGATTTTAAGGAATTCTTTGCAGACTCTAAATATGCGACTGCCGACTTCCATGATTTGGAAATGTTGACGGTGGAATATCCTTATGTCTCGTCATTCCGTTTGCTGTATCTTCAGGAGTTGAAGCGACGTGTGGATGTGCGATATCTTCAGGAATTGAAAAATTCTTCATTTTCAATTTTTGATCGACGTCTGTTATTCCAAACTCTTTCAAAAGTTGGTGGTGATAGACAACAGACGCAGGAAACTGAGTCGGATGCCCCAGTCAAAACGATTCGTGATGTGAATCAGACTCCACAGTCTGTTGATATTTTGCAGGAATTGGAACAGCGTCCTGATATAGATGAGAATACTGGAGATTTGATTGGCTCGGATACTCTTGAATCATTAATGAAAGGGGCTTCTTCTTTGCGGAAAGGGCCTAAAATCAATCTTGGTGATTTTGTCCAATCTTCTAAATCTAATGATTCCGAAGTTAAGGATGATGAGTCAGATCAAGTTCTGTTTCAGCCTGCAGAGGAACTTTTTTCAGAAACTTTAGCGAAAATTTATGTAAAACAACATAAATATGAGAAGGCAATCAAAACTTTTCGCAAGTTGATGGATAAAAATCCAGAAAAAAGTGTTTACTTTGCAGACCAAATTGCATTTTTGGAGAAATTGATAAAAAATTTGTAACATAATATGGAATACGTAGCTATTATTATCTTTATTTTGATTATTTCAGTTTTGCTGATTTGTGTGGTATTGGTTCAAAACTCAAAGGGTGGTGGACTTTTGTCTGGTTTTGGAGGTGCAAATCAGATTGCTGGAGTTCAGAAAACTACTGATTTTATTGAAAAAATGACTTGGTCTTTGTGGGGAGCTTTGGTTGTTTTGTCAGTGTTGGCCACTCACTTTGTAGGAAACAAAGGTGGTGAGGCTGTAGATGAAATTGACTATCAGTCAAAAATAGAGAAGACATCTGCTCCTGTAGAAGAGGCTCCATCTTTTGGTGCTGAACAAGAATAATTTTTATGATATGATATTTTAGCCACTCCGAGTGATCGTTGAGTGGCTTTTATTTTTTATATGCTTATGATAAATTTCGGAGATCAACTTGCGGCTTTTTGTGCTGCTACTTTTTGGTCAGAATTAGATGTGCCGCAGGAAAAAGAGGATTTGGTTGAAAAGGTGGCGGCGGATTTCGCTCAACAGCCAGATGTTTTTAGACGTGCTGTAGATAAACAAATAGCAAAGCAGGCTCCAATGGAGGATGATGAGGTTACAAGTTATATTGCCTCTGTCGGAGAACAAGTGCCAGAAGATAGTCGTCGTGATGTATTGAAAATGGTGATTGAGATGATGCTGACAACAGCTGATTTAAACGAGGACTCAGCTGCAACAATTCTTTTCCTTTGTGAGGCACTCGGTTTGCCTTTGGAAATAGCTATGGTTGAAACAATGGCTTTTGTTAAAGGCAATGATGTTGAGGTTGATAATAAAGAGGATATCGTGATTGTCGACAGATTGAGCGATATACCTACAGACAATTAAAAATATGCTTTGATTTTTGAGGAGATATGATGTTTGTCATATCTCCTTTTTTTATGTTAATAAACATGAACCTGTTTTTTTAACATAATGCTTTTTTTATTTTGCCGACATTTGTCATAATTTTGTTATTTATAATAGGGTATATAATTAGAAAACATTAGGATTTATGGAAAAAAATATATTTGGCCTGAGGCTCTTGTCTTTGGCTGCTTTATGTGTATTATTCTGGCCCGCACATGGACAGGATTGTGATAGTAATTTGGGTAGTACAACTTTTAAGGCTGCTGGTGATGCTGCAACGTGGCAGTATTATGATTTTGCAGATGTGTCTACTAATGGCCCAAGTGGAATATCTTTGTCTTCTGATTTGCAATTCACAAAAGATTTGACGGATTTTGAATCTCCTAATCTAAATTACGCATTGACATCTAATTCTTTTAAGTTGAATGCTCAGGTTGCTGATGAAACTCTAATTAGTGGTGAGGACTATGATCCTGATACTATGATGTTTAAGGATATGGATGGGAATATGCTTGTTGTTAATCATCTTGGTAATAAGCAGGATGGTGCAAACCAAAGATTATTCACCATCAAAGTGCCTAATGCAAAAGAGAAAACTGAATTCTCTGTTAAATATACTTTATGTAATGTTCTAAATCCTGAATGGCCAGGAATTAAAAAATATGATTTATATAATTCTGGCATAGAAAAGATAACTCTTAATGATATTTCTATTGGCGTTAATCCTAATCAATATGGTATGTTTGAAGATGGAGGAACGCAAAGTTCACACGATTATAGTCAAAATGGTGCAAAATTGACTGTGATGGATGGTTGTGTGACATATACGTATACTAGCACAGTGCCAGCTGGTTCGAAGTCATTGAGTGTGTCATTGATTACAGGATACAATGCTACAATCCCTTTTGCCATAAAGGATGTTGAAGTTACAGGATGTTTTAGCCCTCGTGCTTCTTCTCCTGCTGGAGATGAAATTTGTACTGGTGAACAGGTGTCTTTGACTCTGGATAGAAATTATGGTAATGTGTCTGTGAAATGGGAAAAGTCAACAGACGGAGGTAATAAATGGGAAACTTTATCTACAACTCCTGCGGCTAGAGAGGAAATTACAAAATCAACAATGTATCGTGCTTTTGTAGATGGACAAGAAAGTAATATATTGTCTATTAAAACAATTGATTGCTGTGTTGTGAAAGGTGTGCCTGCCTCTCGTAAGGTTGTTTACGAAGAAAATTATGGTTATTTCACAGCTCCTTATACATATGTTGATACAAAAGGAGATGTACATCAATTGCCTAAAGGTGATCACAAAGCACATCGTACTAATCTAGACTATGAATTGCCGTATCATGAAATGGATTGGACAGGTAGTGTAGAAGATGGTTCTTATGCTGTACTTGTTCCTAATATTAATGGATTTAGTATGGGGCAAGGAGAGTATGATGTTAACTCTTCCGCTAACTGGTTTACGGGTGTCACTAATGATCACACAAGTATTTTGTCGGGAATTGAGAATAGTGCTTGTCTGTTTATTAATGTTAATAATAAGGTGGCAGTAGGAGGAGGACAGGGGTATAAAGGTCCTGTTTTTGAATATGAGATTCCAAATCTTTGTGAGGATAAAGAGTTGAATTTTGAGTGCTATATTGCAAATTTGGATGATCCTGATAGAACAGATTCTAAACCAGAGAATTCCCCATTGGTGACTATCAATCTTCTTTCTGCTACTACAAAAGAAATCATTGCGTCGCAACCGAATGTGCAAGCATCTCTTGGAGGAGGTTGGATAAAATGTGAAATAAAAAATTTCAAATTACTAAACGAGACTTCTGTTATAATGCAGATTGTAGCAGATTGTGGAAATAGATGTAATGATAGGGATTTTTGGGGCCATGGAAATGACCTTTTGATTGATGATGTAAAATTCATGACATGTTCTCCTCCTGAAATTTCTGCATATTATAAAATAGGTGATCTTACTGCGGATACTACGGTTTGTATAGGCGAAGAGCTTGTTGCTAAAGTGCCAGTAACTAATCTTCTTTGGGATTTCTTTATGAATGAACCTTATTTTGTCCTCCAATATAGTATAGATAAAGAAAATTGGAATCATCTTAAGAAAATGGGATATGATGAGATTGAAATTGAAAAAATTGAAGGTAAGGATAATAAGATCATAAATTTCAAATTTAATTCTGATGATATAACAAAAGGATTTGATGATCCTAAAAAAATTTATATGAGAGTTATTGTTGCTCAAGATGCAACAGCAGAAACGTTTGTGAATGATCCAGGAACGGTGTCTATGGTAGATAACTGTGTAAATTATTCAATTTCTGAATGTTTTACTGTTACCATAGATTGCCCTGCATGTACAGAGCCAGCAGGAAAGATAAAAATTGAAGCTGATAAAAAGGCGACAGATAAGAAGAATAAGAAAGATGTGATAGAGTTGTGTTATGGAGAAAGTGTAACTCTTTCTCAGGCAGCGGATATCACACCAGATAAGTCT
>CACZOA010000048.1 GCA_902782665.1 uncultured Bacteroidales bacterium | reverse complement strand
TCGGCAGATCCGGATGATGCTGCAATGCCAGATTGTGATAAGCTTTTTTGATCTCCACGTCGGACGCGCCCTCTTCCAAACCCAAAATAGCAAAATAGGCTTTCAATTGTGAGACGGGAATGTTTTCCATCGACGTATTGCATCCTTGCTCATCGCCTTCAAATTCCGTACGCAATGGTCCATAACGTCTGGCAAAAAGGGAGATATAATTTTTATTAAAATTCAACTCATTCAGAATTTCCATCATCAGTTTCCACTCGTCATTGTGGATTCCATCTTCCAAAATAACAAACTTGAACAGAATTTCGGCAAACGCTTTTTTATCCGAAAGTTTCTGATCTTTCCAATAGTTTCTGGAATCTTCTAAATCCAGTTCTCCATATTGTCTTTTTACAAAATACTCCTCAATTTTAGCATCGTCAAAACCATACAAAATCTTCACCATTTCCCTTTGACTATATTTTGCATCCGGATTAAAAGCACAAACCCTTTGGATCATTGAGAAATATCGTATGCCAAACAGTAACATTTCATAATGACATTTTGCTTCGTTTTTTTCCAATTGAAACAATTTCTTAAATTGTCTTTCCCAGTATTTAGCTCTTATAAAAAAAACGACAGAACATACAAACAGGAGTACAGGAAATAGAAAAGGCAAAAAAGCTTCTGTCTTGGTTGATACAATCAACCAAGACAGACCCAGAAAAAACATTATTCGATAAGAGCCCTTGCTTTCTTCGTATTCCTTATCTAATTCTAAATACTTTCCTATAAATTCTCTATCTGTCATTTCCATGTCACTCCAATTTGTCGTGAGTTTACACGAAGATACAAAAAGACGGTGCATTTTATCAACGCACCGTCTTCCTATATCATTAAAATTAAGCCTTCTTCAAAAAGAAATTCTTTATCGCATACCACACAGCGAAAAGTCCTGCGAAATAGATAGCGAAGAAGATGAACGCTGTAGCCCAGTTGTTTGGCTTGTGCATCTGCATCTCCTCAACCTTCTCCATATCACCGCCAGCCTCATCAAGCAGTTTCTGGAAATCTGGAATATTCTTCACAGCCCACTTGTTCACCACATTTCCACCCTTGATCAGAACAAGTCCAGGGTTGGAACGTACAATAGTCTTCAATGTGATCTCATCAGCATTCAAAAACTTATATTGGGCTCCCGTTTCCTGGATGAAAGCATTCAGTTCATCGCTTCCGATACCAGTGGAAGTAAGCATATACAGTTTCAAGCCATTAGCCTCGCAAAACTCGTTGACCTCATTGATCTTATGAGCCTGCTCCATATCAGCCTTGTCTATTTTTGAAGAGACGGCGATGAAAGAGAAACCTTCGTTTGCCATCACATCCTCAGTAAGATCACCGTCGTCAGGATCCTCCATTGTGAAATCATGGATAGGCGGTTCGTACCCCTTCTCAATCAATTCGCTACGGCTGTCGACGAAAGTCCAAGTGGAATCATTCTTAGGATAAGTCTCAAGGGTGAACTCCTTCTTCTCACCATTTTTCTCGTATGTCAGATAAGTCTCATATTTATCAGACGGTGCACCTTCAGGCACCTCCATACTTGCAGGGATATTAGTGCCGATGCTGTATGGACGGAAGTCGATTATTGGAAGATTGTAATAACAGTAGTAGCTGACAACAACCAAGAACAAACCTGTGTATGCCGACACCACAATAAATTTCAGGATACTCTTGTCGCGAGTGCTGTGTTCATGCCACATATATAATATGACACCCATTATAGAGAAAATGACATTCTTCCAGAAAGTCTGCCAATTGGAAATCTTCAATGCCTCACCGAAGCAGCCACAATCTGTGACAGGATTATAAATAGCTATATAAAGAGTGAGCGGAGTGTATATCACCATAAAAATCAAGACTCCTATAGAAGTCATCTTAGGCCATACACCAAGAAGCAAACAAGTACCGAGAGCGAACTCTACGATATTCAGCAGAACACTGCCAAGAAAACTCAACGTCTTCAATCCATCCCATGAGAACGCAGTCAAATAGTCGTCTACCTTATACCATCCACCAAGCGGATCGATAACCTTAGCGAATCCACTGAATAAAAACACCAAGCCCAACAGTATCTGCAGAGCCATCACAACCTTACCTTTCTGCTGATCACTCATATTTTAAAAAATTAAATTTGATTGCAAAAATAGTGTTTTTTAATTAATAGACAAATTGAGAGCCTGTTTAAGTTTTATTATTGAAGATTGTTATTTAATAATTTTTTATGTTTATTCTCACCTCTATTCTCAGTTAAAAGGCATAGCCTTTCTCTGTGAACTTTGTGTCTCCCTGATTTTATTAAATTCTGTGTGCTCGCCTTCGGCTCGCACTTTAGCAGGGGGAGAAGGGCGTTCCGCCCTTTGGAATCCTCATCATATTAGCCGCATAATTAACATGTAGCAAAACTAAACAAATACCAATTATAGAATATTTTCGCAAGTTTCCGTTTGACAAAAAACACCACATTTAGGGTTTCAAAATGTGTCTTTTGGACTATTTTTTGTATCGAATTGTAATGAACAAGTATAAAAATGACACAAAAGCACTCCATAAAGGGCGTCAAAATGTGCATAAAGTTACAATTTGACACAAAAAGTATTAGATTTTGAATAAAAGTCACCAAAAATGGTGAATTATTAGATTTTTTCTATTTTTTTTGAATTTTCCTTACATTTTTGTTTGTTTTTATCATTTTTTTTATACTTTTGCAATCGTAAAACGAGCACAACGGTAATGTTAATGCAAAAAGCAGCCGTAAAGATGTATTCTTTTTACACATTTTAGAAAGAGAAATAAAAATTTAAAATTATCACAAAATGAGCAACAAGATGGTTGAGGATTTCATGGCGAAAGTCATCGCTAAGAATCCAGGCGAAGAAGTATTCCACCAGGCAGTTCGTGAGGTAGTAGAGAGCTTGCTACCATTCATCGAGGCAAACCCTAAGTACAAAGAGGCAAAGATTCTTGAGAGAATGTGTGAGCCTGAAAGAGTAATCATCTTCCGTGTTCCTTGGATCGACGACAAAGGCGAGTTCCAGATCAACCGTGGTTTCCGCGTACAGATGAACTCAGCTATCGGACCATACAAAGGCGGTATCCGTCTTCACCCTTCAGTAAACCTTGGACTTTTGAAGTTCCTTGCTTTCGAGCAGGTTCTTAAGAACTCTTTGACAACACTTCCTATGGGTGGTGGTAAAGGAGGTTCAGACTTCGACCCTAAGGGCAAGTCAGACAACGAGGTTATGCGTTTCTGCCAGAGCTTCATGACAGAGCTTTCACGTCACATTGGAGCTGACACAGACGTTCCTGCAGGAGATATAGGTACAGGTGCTCGTGAGGTTGGTTACATGTTCGGTCAGTACAAGAGACTTCGTAACGAGTTCACAGGAGTTTTGACTGGTAAGGGTCTTTCATTCGGTGGATCTTTGATCCGTCCTGAGGCAACTGGTTACGGTACAACATATTTCGCACAGTACATGCTTGAGACTAAGGGTGATAGCTTGAAGGGTAAGACTGTAGCTATCTCTGGTTCTGGTAACGTAGCACAGTACGCTGTTCAGAAGTGTACTCAGCTAGGTGCTAAGGTTCTTACAGTATCAGACTCAAACGGTACAATCTACGATCCAGACGGTATCGATGCAGCTAAGCTTGACTTCATCTTCGATTTGAAGAATGTTAAGCGTGGTCGTATCAAGGAGTACGCTGCTAAGTATCCATCAGCTAAGTACTACGAGAACGCACGTCCTTGGCAGATCGCAGACATCAAGACTCTTGATGTAGCTATGCCATGTGCAACTCAGAACGAGCTTGACGAGGCAGATGCAAAGGCACTTCTTGCTAAGGGTGTTAAGGTAGTTGCTGAGGGTGCAAACATGCCTTCAACAATCGGTGCTGTAGAGGCATTCCTTGCAGCTAAGATTCTTTACTCTCCAGGTAAGGCTTCTAACGCTGGTGGTGTTGCAACTTCAGGTCTTGAGATGTGTCAGAACTCAGGTCGTATCTCTTGGACAGCTGAGGAGGTTGACAACAAGCTTAAGAGCATCATGAAGAACATCCACGACAACTGTGTTAAGTACGGTAAGGAAGCTGACGGTACAGTTAACTACGTTAAGGGTGCTAACATCGCTGGATTCGTTAAGGTTGCTGACGCTATGTTGGCTCAGGGTCTTTGCTAATCCAATATTGAAATATGCATAATGGGAAAGGATAGACTATCGAAGCAATTTGAATGTCTGTCCTTTCTTTTTTTAATCCTTCCGTAAAGATTCTTTTCAGACGGCAGGATTTCCTATTTTGGACTTAATCACATAACAACAATTCAAATATATCAATATTCAGACATGAGTAAATTAAGAGTCGCTGTAGTTGGTTACGGCAATATCGGAAAATACGCAATCGAAGCTCTTAGAGTAGCTGATGATATGGAAATCGCTGGTGTTGTAAGAAGAAACGCTAGCGTCGTTCCAGACGAAATTAAGGATTTGAAAGTAGTGTCTAACATTGACGAGCTTGGAAAAGTTGACGTTGCTATTCTTGCAACTCCTACTCGTGACGTCCCTGCAACTGCCTCAGCTATGTTGGCAAAGGGAATCTGCACTGTAGACAGCTTCGATATCCACGGTGGAATCTGGGATCTACGTCAGCAGCTTGGTGAAATCGCAAAGAAGAACGGCACTGCAGCTATCATCTCTGCAGGATGGGATCCAGGTACAGACTCAGTGATCCGTACCCTTCTTATGGCTATGGCGCCTAAGGGCATTACATATACTAACTTCGGACCTGGTATGAGTATGGGACACTCTGTAGTGGCTCGCTCAAAGAAAGGTGTGAAGAACGCTCTATCAATGACTATTCCTTTGGGAACAAGCGTACACCGCCGTATGGTTTACGTTGAGCTTGAGGATGGAGCTACTCTAGAAGAGGTTACTAAAGAGATCAAGGCTGACGACTATTTCGCACACGACGAGACTCACGTCATCCCTGTAGCAAGCGTTGACGACGTTCGCGACATGGGTCACGGTGTTCTTCTTGAGCGTAAGGGTGTGAGCGGAAAGACTCAGAACCAGCTATTCTCATTCACAATGAAGATCAACAACCCTGCACTAACAGCTCAGGTACTTGTATCTTGCTGTAGAGCAGTGAAGAAGCAGAACCCAGGTTGCTACACTCTTCCTGAAATCGCTCCTATGGATCTTCTTGCTGGCGACAGAGAGGCTTTGATCAAGAGCCTAGTATAATAAATCAGACAAAACTGCATTTATATAGAGAGACGCGAGTAATTGCGTCTCCCTTTTTTTTATCTTCCTACCTATAAAATCCTGAACTATATTTTTTTCAAAACAAACACAATAAAAATCCAAACTGTCCGTTATATAAGCGAGATTTGTTTCTGACATATCAAGAGGAGCTATCATTTTTTCTGATAGAAACCAAATCATAAATAATGCTAAATTTAAAAAAGGCATAGATATAATCGGCAAATTTTATTACTTTTGCCTAAATTATGATATAATAGGCTTTATGTACGAATATATATCAGGTAAGATTATTGAGTTAAACCCTACCTATTTGGTGATTGAAGCCGGGCAGGTGGGATACAACATAAATATAAGTCTCACTACATATGCAGCACTTGAAGGAAAAAGTGAAGCAAAAATTTATGTACAGCATATCGTAAGAGAGGATGCTCATCTTTTTTATGGATTCGCAGACAAACGTGAGCGCGAGGTGTTCAATCTTCTTACATCAGTAAGCGGTGTTGGAGTAAACACAGCACGCTTAATTCTTTCGTCGTACACCTCATCAGAATTGGCAAATGTGATCATGTCGGACGACGTGGTCGCAATAAAAGGTGTGAAAGGCATCGGATTGAAGACAGCTCAAAAAATAATCATTGAGCTGAAAGATAAGATCAAAGGATATGCTGGCAACGGTGATTCTTCATCAGCAACAGGAAGTGCGGCTATCCAAGCAAAACAGGAAGCAGTCGCAGCATTAGTCATGATGGATTGTGCGCAGCCAGCTGCAGAAAAGGTTGTTTCAGCCATCCTTAAAACTACACCTAATGCCACTGTTGTACAATTGATAAAAGAGGCATTGGCACAACTTAAAAGAGTTTAGTATAATTTTAGGAACCAAATAATGCATTCAATTTTGAAGCAGAGAAATATAAAATTCAGCAAAAGGGTGAAAATCATGATTTTCACTCTCGTCGCATTTTTCGCTGGATTGACATCCTTCGCCCAAGACTTGATTCTTAATTCTGATGAAAAGCCAGCAGAGGACAACAATAACAAAGAAAGACAAGCAGACACAACAAAGCTTCGTTATCCAATCGCAAAATCTGGTTTGACCTCACAAGAAGAGATCAAGCAAAATAATCCTATCGACATAAAACAAGGCACTGACTATCAAACAGATGTAGAGTACGATCCTACAACTGGACTATATATTTTCCACCGTCGAATCGGAGATATGGATGTGACATCTCCATTCGCCATGACAACAAGCGAATATTCCGACTACCAATTGAAGCAGTCGATGAACTCTTATTGGGCAGAAAAGAACCGTTTGGGTGGAGAAGGTGGCAACAAATTCGGTCTTGACGGAGTTGAAATTGGTCTTGGAGTAGCCGGAGACAAGATTTTTGGCCCCGGTGGTGTAAAATTAAAGTTTCAAGGAACTGTGGAATTGGATTTTGGTCTGAGCTTCACCAAAAGAGACAATCCAAGTATATCAGAAAGAAACCGTAAAGTCACAAATTTTGATTTCGACACAAAAGTTCAGATCAATGCAACCGGAAGTGTCGGCGACCGCATCAACGTGAAGTTGAGCTACAACACAGAGTCGACATTTGACACAGACAAAGAGCTTATAAAGCTATCATACCAAGGTAAAGAAGATGATATTATCCGCAAAATAGACGTGGGTAATGTCAGCCTGCCTCTTTCTTCCACACTTATACCAGGAAGCAACTCTCTATTCGGAATCATGACAGAGTTGCAGTATGGAAAGTTGAAAGTATCAGCGGTAGTGTCAAACCAAGAGAGCGAATCAGAAACGGTCACTTCAAAAAACGGAGCATCAACAACCGAATTTGAAGTAGACATCACAGACTACGACGAAAACAGACACTACTTCCTATCAAAATACTTCCGTGACAACTATGATGAATGGATGAAGCAAGTGCCTGTAATCCAGAATGGTATCGTCATCACGAACATTGACGTATGGGTAACAAACACAAACTATACAACACAAAACCAGAACACACAGAGTACACGAAATATCATTGCATTCAAAAAATTAGGAGAGCCTAAGGGATCAGAAAATCCTAAGAATGACAACTGGGATGTATATGCAGACATAAAGGACAAAAAGCATCCTTTGCGTACAGCAAACATGATCGAAGACATCCCTGAACTTAGCCTACTCAAAAAGGATGAAGATTACGCAGAAATCAAATCTGCAAGAAAATTGACGACTAGTGAGTATACCCTAAACGAAAATCTAGGATACATCTCACTGCGTACAGCATTGAACAGCGGTGAAGTCTTAGCCGTTGCCTATGAATACCGAATGGGTGGCAAGACATACCGCGTCGGAGAATTGTCATCAAATCTGTCTTCGACGATGGAGAACGAGACAGAATCAGGATCACCAAACGACGCACCTGCTCTGTATGCCAAGTTGATCAAGACAGTTGAAGTAGACCCTAACAACGAAGAGATTTGGGACTTGATGATGAAGAACGTCTACAACATAGGCGGATACAATATTCAGGAAAAAGATTTCGAGCTTCAGATCAAATGTTTGAGCAGCGGAGGTCTATACCTTGACTATGCAAAAGAAGGTTCAGTCAAAAACCAGAAATGGATCAAAGTCATAGGTGCCGACAGATTGAACAGCAAGCAGCGTAAAATGTCAGATGGAAAGTTTGACTTTCTTGAAGGCTATACTGTATTGGCATCACAAGGAAGAATCATTCTACCTTGCGTAGAACCATTCGGAAGCGCACTCAAAGGAACTGGAGCAGACGACTTAATGTTTGAAAAACTATATACAAACATAAAGACAGACGCATACGAATACGCAGAAAGTGCAAAATTCAAGATCACAGGTGAATACAAATCGTCATCTGGAAACGAGATTAGAATCAAGCCATATGCGAAAAAAGGTTCGGTAAGAGTAACCGCCGGAGGAAGGACATTGGAAGAAGGCACTGGCTACACAGTCGACTATGCGGCAGGAATTGTCAGAATTCTTGATGAAGCTGTGTTGGCAAGCAACTCTCAGGTGAATGTGACATCTGAAAGTGAAAACATGTTCAACACGCAAAAGAAATCCCTGATGGGAGTGAACGCTGAATATAAGTTCAGCGACCGTTTGTCTGTAGGTGCAACAATAATGCATCTGTCAGAAAAACCTATGACAGAAAAGGTAATGAACGGCAACGAGCCGAAATCCAACACTATATGGGGTGTGAACGCAGCATACACAACCCAAAGCAACTGGCTGACAAAAGTGACAGACGCCCTACCTTTAGTAGAGGCAAAAGCACCGTCTAACTTCACTGTATCAGGAGAATTCGCACAGCTTATTCCTGGACACGCAAAAGCTATCGAGCAAGATGGAGAAAGCGTGGCATACATTGATGACTTCGAGGGTACTGAAAGTAGCATCAACGTGATGAGTGCAAATTCTTGGACTCTTGCCAGTGTTCCTATCAGAAGAAGAACAGCAAGTCTAGAAACTGACTTTGTTCGCCATAACGACAATTTCTGGAGAAATCAAGACAACGACAGCTTGAAATTCAAAAACATCGAATATGGATTGAACAGAGCCCACTTCGCATGGTATCACATCGACAATATCTTCCAAAGAAAAGGAAGCAGCACACCTAAGGACATATCCAACGATGACATGTCTAACAACTTCACTCGTGAAATCGTAGAACAAGAGATATATCCTCAAAAGCAGTCAATCAATACCGAGCCATCTACAATCACCACATTGAATGTCGCATACTATCCAAAAGAAAGAGGTATGTACAACCTTGATGTCGACGGAATGAACCAAAACGGACAGTTGGACAATCCAGAAGACAGATGGGGAGGTATGATGCGTAAACTTGAAACCACAAACTTCAGCAAAAGCAATATCGAATACTTAGAGATATGGTTGCTTGACCCTTACGCACAAGAAGGAATCAACAGTAATATCAATGGAAACAACACCGGAAAATTGGTGTTCAACCTAGGAGAGATTTCAGAAGACATCCTTCACGACAACGAGATAGAAGCGGAAGAGCGTTTTATTGAAGAGACGGATCCTACAAAAGCGACAACAACTATTTGGGGTAGAAAGCCACTTGGTCGTGCGACAGGAAAATTTGACAATGAATACATCAAATACCAAGATTTAGGTTTGAACGGAAAAAGTTCAGAAGAAGAAAAAGAATTTGACACATACAAAAGATATCTTAATGGACTATCTGCAAAGAACATCGCCAATTATGACGTCTTTGCGGCAGACCCTGCAGGAGATGATTTCCAACATTATAGAAAGAAAGATGTCAGCGAAGGAAACAAAATTCTTGAGCGCTATCACTACTATAATGGAATGGAAGGCAACTCTATTGTTGACGGAAGTGGAGACAACAGCACTGCAGGATCATGGGTGCCAAACTCAGAAGACATCAACGGAGACAAGACTCTTAACACAAGAGAAAAATACTACGAGTATGTAATCAACATCAGTCCTGAGATTTTCTCTTCTGACACATCAAAGTGGAAAGACAACTATATTGTCAACAGAACAGAGACTAATTCAGGAAAGCTTAAAAACGAACAGCAAAAGCATGTCACATGGTATCGCTTAAAGATTCCACTCCAGGATGCTGATGTAAACGGTTCGGATGCCACAAACAAGAAAGGTCCAAGTTTCACATCCATCCGCTACATGCGTATGTATATGACTGGATTCAAAGATACCACATACCTTCGTTTCGGAGGCATGAACTTTACACGTACAGAATGGAGAACCATCAACAATCGTGGAGACAAGGCTTTGTTTGAGGGAAGTGACAACAAATACACAAACAACATCAAGACAAATACAGAAGCGATGCAGATTTCGTCTGTAAGCTGTGAGAAGGACAAGCAGAAGAAACCTGTAGGATACGTGACTCCTCCTGGAATCGAGCGTTCACAAGATCCAATGACAGACGCAGACCGTCTTGAGAATGAGCAATCTATGCGTATGGTTGTCTCACAATTGAAGCCAAAGGAGACTGTTGGAGCCTATAAACGTACTACACTTGATGTGCGTCAATACGAGCGTTTGAAGATGTTCGTCCACTTTGAAGACGAATACAACGATCCATACCAAGCATCCAACGGCGTTCAGTTCTATTTGCGTATTGGTTCCGACTACACAGACAACTACTACGAATATAAGATCAACAACGTAATATTCACTCCAGCCGGAGAAGAGAGCAGAGAAGGTGTATGGCCAATGGAGATAGATTTTGCGTTTGATGATTTTGTCAATTTGAAGTTGGAGCGCAACAAAGCGGACAAAGCAGGAAGAGCATTTGATCCGACTATGCGTTACACAAGAGCATACGGCAACAATGAATTGACAATCAAAGGACATCCTTCATTCGGAGACATCCGCACTGTCATGGTCGGAGTAATCAACGAAAGTGGAGAAACGAAGAACATGGAGATCTGGTTGGACGAGTTGCGTATGTCTGGATTCAACGAAGATGGAGGTTGGGCCGCATTGGGTAAGATTGGATTCACGTTGAGTGACTTCGCTTCATTTGACGCGACCGGACGTATAGAGACAACAGGATTTGGCGGAATCGAATCCAATGTCATGGACCGCAATATGGAAGACAGATATTCATTAGACATGTCTACCACTGTTCAGTTGGGCAAACTCTTCCCAGAGAAAGCCCACGTCAACATGCCACTTACTGTAACACACAGCCGTGAAAAAGAGATGCCAAAGTACGACCCTACAAATACAGACGTACTATTGAAAGATGCTTTGGAAGACGCAACTGAAACATATAAAGATTCTCTTGAAAAGATTTCTGTAGTGTCAAGCGAGCAAACTAGTTTTGCACTTACAAACGTAAGAGTTGGTATAGCAAGTAAGACACCTATGCCTTACGACCCTGCAAACTTCTCATTCTCTCTGGCATTCACAAAGCGTAACGAGCATGACATTGACGTGCAGTACGACATGACACGTACGTACCGAGGAGACTTCAACTACTCATACTCGCTATCACCAAAAGCATTGATGCCATTTAAGAATTCTAAATTCTTTAAGGCTAAGAAATGGAAACTGTTCACCGACTTCGGATTCTATCCGATGCCAAACAGTTATACATTCTCTGTAAATATGGACAGGTCATACAACGAAGTGTTGGCCCGCGAATTGAATACAGACCCTGCAAGCATCACAAAAGCTGATTTGATCACAGACATGACATGGGATAAGAACTTCAACATGACACGTCGTGCTGATATCAAGTGGAACTTCACTAAAAATATCAAGCTTTCATTTGCAACAGCAATGAATTCCGAGATCGAGGAGTCGTTGGCATACAACTCTGAATATTTGGATTTGCCACGTATGCGAGAGTACAAATACAACCGTGATTATATCTACGATTTACGAGAAGACTCCATCACTCAGTGGGCAAAAGACTTGAGAGAGGCTACCATGAAGAGTTTCTTGGCTGCAGGAGAGCCATACAACTACTCTCAGCAACTCAACATCAGCTACTCTATCCCTATTAACAAAATTGCAGTATTCGACTGGATCACTGCAAATGCATCATATGCAGGCAATTATGATTGGCAAAGAGGTGTGACACTAAATACCAACACCTACACGTCTAACAACGACATTGCTGATTCTAAGCGATCATGGAACGGAGATGTCCGTTTCAATATGGAGACTCTCTACAACAAGTCCAACTATTTGAAAGAGGTAAACAAGAAATTCTCTAAAACATCTCTTTCAAAGAAAGCCAACGAGAAACTTGCGGCAAGAAAAGACACAACTAAGAAGGACGATAATGTTGTTGACGCTCCAAAAGCTAAGGAAGCAAAAACATATGAGAGAAAGAACCTTCGTTTGAAGAAGGGCAACAAGACAAGAATAAGCCACCGTCTTGCTACAAACAGAATCATCGTGGAGGCTGTCGACAAGGATGGAAAGCCATATGATTTGAAGTTTGAAGTCATCGACCAGAATGCTATCAATATCATAGCAAAAGAAGACGTTTCCAATATCACAATCACTGTCAAAGAAAAGATGAGAAAGAACGAAAAATTTGGAGACATCTTAGACGGTTTTGTGAGAGGTTTGATGATGGTAAGAAACGTAAGTGGAAACATCCGTCTGACAGAAGGAACGACACTCAACGGTTATAATAAGGGAAGTGGTTTCTTAGGTCAGGCTGGCAGTGGTGAGCCAGGTGCGAAATTCACATTCGGATTCTACAAAGCAGCAGATGCTATCGAAGAAGCACTCAATAAGGGTCAGTTAGGTCTTGAAGAGGTTGTCAATCCTATTATATTGTCTCACGACCAGACATTGCAAGTAAAGGCAGTGTTGGAGCCATACACAGGTATCAAGTTTGATTTGAACGCAGCGTCTTCATGGAATAAGAGCGACGAGATTTACTACTTTGACAATTACAACAAGGGAGTAGAAGATTTATTCAATGGAACACACAGCCACACCGATATTGCAATACGCAGATCGTCATTCAAACGAGGAGCGACATTAACAAATGAAACATTCGCCGATTTCATAGACAACATCTACAAGATGCGTGCACATATCGAAAGAATAAATCCAAACAGAGGAGATGCCGAAGTGCCTTTGAATTCAGCCGACGTCCTAGTGCCTGCATTCATTTCCGCATATAAGGGAGAGAGTATAGACAGAAACAAAGATGTCAAGATTGTCAGAAGAATCGGAAAGATGCTTCCAAACTGGAAATTCACTTTGGATTTGTTGAGCAAAGCACCAATCCTGAAAGAAGGATTCAAGTCGTTCAACATCACACACGGATATAAGTGTACATACAACATCAACTCATTCAGCAAGCATCAAGGTTGGGATCCTCTATACGATGATTTGAACGGATTCGGAATAATCCAGGATGAGGGTGAAGTCACACCATTCCTAGTAAGAAGCACAAAGGTCGACAACGTAAACTTGACCGAAGCATTCAACCCATTGATTGGTATCAACTCAACGTTGACCAACAGCGTACGATTGAAGTTTGAGTTCAACAGAAACCGTACTGCAGGATTGGATATTCCAGCGCTACAAATCGTGGAATCATACACCAAGGGATTCAAGATCGGAGGAGGATACCGTATCGACAATTTTGGTGTCATAATCGGATTTGTCGACAACAAGAAAAAGACAAAAGTCAACAACGACTTGAACATCAACTTGGATATCGACTTCAAGAACACAGAGGCATTCATACGTAAGTTTGAATCCATTGCGAACACAATTGAAGAAAGAAGCAGTGGATTACAGACTGTCAAAGCAGAACTTACGGCAGAATACGTTGTAAGCCAGGCAATGAAGATTTCGTTCTTCTACGACAGAAGCGTGTCTAAGCCAAAAGTATCGACGTCATACCCAATCACGACATCTAAATTCGGATTCAAACTTCATCTGTTGTTGACCGAAACAACTTCAAGAGATGACTAAATATAAGCCGGCAGACAATCAAATCTGTCGGCTTATTTTTTTTAACAAACCTATTTAGCATAACAAAAAAAAGAACAGCATAGAGAAAAATAACAAAATCACTCCTTGCTTGTTTCAAATCTCAAAAAAAATTGAAAATTAGCATAAAAGGAAAAAAAAATTCATACTTTTGTCCCAAGTTAGTAATCAAAAAGGATTCATCTATGAGTAGAATATTTACAAAATTGTTTATTGCAGTAGCACTACTATTTGGGCTACTCAATACTGCACTTGCCATTGATTATACCGGCAAGTATAAGGCGACTATGAAATTCGGAGGCGTCGCTACAGGAGAGTCAAATGAGGTGGATGCAACCGTCATTTATAGCAAAGACGGTACATATACAATCACGTTCATTGGGTTTGACGTAAGCATTCAGATGCTGGGAGACATTCAAAAAGGATCAGCTTCCGTATCTGAGCTTAACGGAACTGAATCTAATAATGGGATAACATTTAAAGAGTCTTCAAATTCTATATTCGATATAGCAAACGAAACTCTTACTATCACCAAATTTGATGCCACTATTGATACCGAAGGAAAAGGATCTGGTTCATTCACTGGTTCCAAAAGTATGGGTTTCATATCATTATCTGCATCATGTGACTTCACACTTACAAAAGTTGTGGATGTAGACACTGTTGTGACTAGAGAATTGGAGTTTGATGATGTTCCTTTCTACAACAAAGTAGTTGATTTGGGAAAGAGCAATGACACTACCAAGACAAACAACGATTCGTCTGCTGTAGGCATCAGATTATACGAAAAGAAAGCATCTTTCACAATGACAGATTATGAGATTTCTGTTGCTGGATTGGCTCTAAAACAAAGAATGGTGCTTGAAGACCTCACTTATGAGCAATCCGTAGTAGAAGACGGAAGTTATATGAACATTCATGGCAAAACAAACATGTATGTTGAAGAATACAACATGTATGTGCCAGCAGAAGCAGGCATTATTTTGTATGGTGATGGTAAAATCGACGGAACAATCGACATTACTCTTGACATGCCACTTGTCAATCTGAATTACAAAATCACTGTAGTGTTAGGAACGGCAGCTGAAGGTGTGGTTATTGAGAATAAAACTCTTGAGTATACGAAAACAAACAGCTTCAAAATCCAAACAGATTCTGCATTTGTCCTTGACAATCAAATCTACATTAACGCAGATGGCATCTTAATCGAGAATATTCACTACTCGATTGTAGACCAGCCAATGACACTGTTGATCAAAGATTACGTGACTGCGGTTGCCGATGGCATTGGATTTGGGCCTTGGCTATACTTGAAAAATCACGTTGCAACCAAAGCAGAAGCATACATAGAGGTCAAAGGTCAAGTCTCATATTTTAAGGACGTAGACATTAATCTTAATATTTTTGAGATTAACACATATAACATAAACACAATCATAGGAGAGCCTACTAAGTTTGTTTATGGTTCTTTGGTAATCTTAGACGGAGGGCCAAACACAAACAACTTCATTGATCCAGAAGGACCATTCTTGTATGGAGAGACAACTCCTTACATTTCCATGTCAGTCGACACAACAGGCAACGGTTTGGATGGATACACTACGGAATCCGAAATTAATGTTAGTGAAGGAATCTACGACTTAGTAGACGGATACATCAAGACTGTCAAATTGCCAGAAAACGATTTTGATGAGATAATAAAGGCTGTTATTGCAGAAGCCAAGAAAGGTTCTAAAAGTTGCGAAATTCCTGTCATAGCCACAGACGAAGCTGGAAACTCAAACAAAATTTTTGTTCAGTGTTGGCCAAGCATAGCACCTGTATATATTGAGGAAGTAGATCCAAAGATTAATACAATACGTGTGGTAGCTGATTCATTGACCGGCAAGGCGACTATAAAACTTGACACTTTAGCAATCAAATACATTGCAAAGAACGATAGTCTTAAAAAGTCTGCAATCACAAACCAAGAAGCAGCAGCATGGGCTATAATCGATGGAGAGAAAGTTGAGCTTCCTGCTACTATTGAGCTATCAGTAGGAAAAACAGAAATCAAGTACGTTTGGGTAAATCCATACACAGGTAAGGAAAACGAAGCGTCTTCTGTTATCACAGTCTACGATTCTCCTTCAAGCTATGCAGGAGTCTCAAACGTAGCAAACAAGGCTGTCTCAGTAGTTTACAAGAATGGCAACTTGATTGTAAACGGTGCTAAAGATGATACAGTTAAAGTTATCAGCATAAGCGGTGCGACTGTATACACAGGCAAACCAGGAACTATCAACCTACACAAGGGAATCTACATTGTGAAAGTTGAAGGCAAGGCTTACAAGATTATCGTGAAGTAAAAATTCTTTTACATATCGTTATTCATAAGAGGGCATATCACAACGTGGTATGCTCTCTTTTTTACTATGGTATCACGACAAGCGGTTTGCCAAAGAAAGCTGAAAGCAGAGAAAGAGTACGGATAGTAAAATTGTGCTGACCACTGAGCCATTTGGTAATTTCGCCTGGTCTTTTTCCAAGTGCAAATAATCAATCAATTCCATGATCGTAGGGGCAGGTTTCAAACCTGCCCGCAATAGAAATGCTTTGAGCTTTGTGTCTCTGTGGTTTTATTATATATTTTTCATCTACTTGACGTTAAGCTAAGATAAAGCCGATAAATCACCTCCAAATTTCACTCTTCTTTTGCAAAGCAGACAAATCCTATGCGAGGAATGAATTTAATTGATTATCTTTGCATAAACTAAAAAGACAAAAAAGGATAAAAGAGTAAAACAACATATTAAATAACAAAGCATTAGCTATTATTCTTGTCCGAATCAAAAGCCTCGCAAACTGATGATTCCGAATCATTGGGATAAACGCTAATTCACGGGAGCCTATGCTTCCTGTCCACTTACATTGAGTTAGTGCTCGCACCGTTTGGTGTGGGCTTATCTATGTAAGTGGGCGGGGTTCATGCGAGGCTCCTCGTGGACGAGATAGAAAGGCTCACACCTTTCTTATATCCTAATGTGAAGATTGATAGTGGATGCAAAAGCTATCAATCGCTATGGCAGGAAATAAAAGTTTGCATGCTGCAAACAAGGCAAAAGAGGATGAGTTTTACACGGAACTCTCCGACATAGAAAACGAATTGAAGCACTACAAAGAGCATTTTAAAGACAAAGTAGTGCTTTGCAATTGCGATGATCCACGCATCAGCAATTTCTTCCACTATTTCAGCTATAATTTCGAGCAATTAGGTCTGAAAAAACTCATCACTACCTGTTATAAAAACCAAGAGCGTGACCTGTTCAGCCAAAATAATTCGGAGCGTGCCATCTGGCTCGAATACACAGGTGACCACAACGGCAATCGAGTGCCTGATCCTGAGGAGATAGGAATCAATTATCTGAAAGGCAACGGAGATTTTCGCTCCCAAGAATGCATCGAACTGCTGAAGCAAGCGGATATTGTGGTTACAAATCCTCCATTCTCTCTTTTCAGGGAGTATGTTGCCCAATTGATGAAATACAACAAGAAATTTGTAATTATTGGTAACCAAAACGCCATAACATATAAAGAGATATTCTCATATATAAAGGCAAACCAGCTTTGGCTTGGAAGCACATTGTCTTTTGCAAAGTTCAAAGTGCCTGATTATTATGAGCCCAAACCAACACGTTTCTGGATTGACGAGACTGGGCAGAAATGGAGAAGTATGGGAAACATCTGCTGGTTTACCAATCTTGATATAGCCAAACGACACGAGGAAATTATTCTTTATAAATCCTACAACGAACAAGAGTATCCACAATACGACAACTACAATGCAATCAATGTGAATAAAGTTGCTGAAATTCCTATGGACTATGACGGTGTGATGGGTGTGCCTATCACTTTTCTGGACAAGTATAATCCTAATCAATTTGAAATACTAAGTTCTAATGATTATCGAAAATCAGATTCTGTTCCATTCAAAGCACATGGACTTATAAAAGATAAAGATGGAGCGATAAACGGCAAACCCACTTATGCCCGCATCCTCATTCGTCGCAAGCAGCCTCATATTGCGGAGACGGAGCAAACGTCGTCGCCAAAAGCATATCAGATAATTGAGCCAGAGATGAGCATGGTGGCGGAGCCTGAATTGGAATATGGGAAGAAGTAACATAAATGCGGTGAAAACTCGTCACATTCACCGCATATTTTGCGGTGAAAAGCAGAAATATTCACCGTATAATTTGCGGAGAAAAGACGAAATGTTTATTTGTAAAAGATAAAGAAAAACTAAATTATATGATCACAAAAAGATTTTTTTATTATTTGGTACTGAACACTATACTATTTTCCGTTGTGTCATGCAACAAACAAGTACTAACCGAAGAAGAAGCACAACGTGCAGTTATCGAAGGAGAAAGAGAACATCTGCCACTTATTTTGCAGAAAATGTCTAACGTGGATTCCATCACCATCGATAGTCTTCACATTCACGTAAAAAAAGAACCTATGAGTGGATTTTTATATACGACATGGGAATATACCCCTTCTTCGTTTCTATCTTCACACAGGGGAAAGAAAATGACAAAAAACATTATAGTTTCAGTGGATAGCATTCGACAAAGCCGAACTCACGAAGGATATATTGAATGGCAGTCAAACTGGAAAGACGCGTATGAGGTAATACTAAAAGACATGCTTTGGTAAAATACTATTGAAATACTCTAACCCATTTTTAACAAAGTCATTCGATATTCTAATGAAAATAGAACTACATAAAATCTCAGTCCGTGAATTGACTGAAGGATATGCGGACAACGCAGAGCAAGGAGTGAAAGCATACGGAGGAAAACTGGATGTACGACCACCCTACCAGCGTGAATTTGTCTACGGAGAGAAACAACGTGCTGCCGTCATCGACACACTCACACAAGGATTTCCTCTAAACGTCATGTATTGGGCGACACGTGAGGACGGCACTTATGAAATCATCGATGGTCAGCAACGTACTATCTCAATATGCCAGTTTGTAAATGGAGACTTCTCTTATATGTTCAGATATTTCCACAACATGCAGGAGGATGAAAAAGAACAAATTCTTAATTATGAATTGCAAATTTACATTTGCAGCGGCACAGATAGTGAGAAACTGAAATGGTTTGAGACTATCAATATTGCTGGAGAAAAACTGACGGAGCAGGAGCTTCATAATGCCGTCTATGCTGGCAGTTGGGTGAACGATGCCAAACGTTATTTCAGCAAAATTGGTTGTCCGGCAGCAAAAATAGGCAGCGATTACATGACAGGTGCTGTCAATCGTCAAGATTATCTTGAGACTGCTATTTCATGGATTTCAGACGGCAATATAGCGACTTATATGGCGAACCACCAGCACGACGCGAATGCGGCCGCTCTATGGCAATTCTTCCAGTCTGTCATCACTTGGATAGAATCAACATTCAAGCCAACAAAAGAGCGCAAAAAAATCATGAAAGGTGTGGATTGGGGTACGCTATACAAAAAATACAAAGATGACGTTTTAGATGCGGAAGCGATAGATAAAGAGGTCGCAAAACTTATTTTGGACGACGATGTGAGCAAGAAAAGTGGAATCTATCCATATATTCTTACACGCAAAGAAAAATATTTATCTATTCGAGCATTTACAGACGCTCAAAAACTTGCGGCATACGAGCGTCAGAAAGGCATCTGCGCAGATTGTGGCAATCATTTTGAACTCTCACAAATGGAAGCCGACCACATAACTCCATGGCACGACGGTGGACGCACTATCGCAGATAATTGCCAAATGTTGTGTCGTGAATGCAATAGAAGAAAAGGCGGAGTGTAAATCATAGGGTTTTATCATATCGGGCAGGTTTAAAACCTGCCCCTACTCCCTGCGACATAAACAGGTATCTTTCAACATTAGAGTACTGCAATTGCGTCAGGTAGACGCTAGCGAGCAAAGAGAGTAACCCGAAACGAAGTCTAGGGACAAAAAAAGAGGACATATCAAATGATATATCCTCCTTAGTAGCGGATCCGGGATTTGAACCCGAGTTTCATGCGTGAGAGGCATGCATGCTAGGCCACTACATTAATCCGCCATAT
>CACZOA010000047.1 GCA_902782665.1 uncultured Bacteroidales bacterium | reverse complement strand
CAAATCTGTAGCGGTTGTGTTATCTCCGTAACCATCTTCCGCCCAACTCCATGCTCCTTCCGCACTCTTGTAGGCATGAACCTTCATGTTTAGCACTGGTTTGGCAATACCCTCAATATTTGCCATTATAGGTGCGGTAGAAGCTGATACTTCACTAATAAGAACCATATCAAATGCGTTCAAGTCGGCTTGGGCATTATTAGCGTCAATTATTCTGACATACAAATCGTCAGTTTTGCTAAGCATCTGATAAATCTTATCGTTCTTAAACTCTGCATTAGTAGTGTCTGTTATATATGCGATGCGTTTAAGTGAACCGTCTATTTGCTTTATGTTCACTTTGTATGCGACTTCGTTTTCGCCTCCTTTTGTCTTGACGGTGAATGTGCCGTTTTCTGCAGTAGTGCCTAAGATGACAACTTTATTTCCATCTGTTTTGATAGATAGTCCTTCTGGCAGACCAATAACGTCTACTCCTGTAGCTGTTCCTCCGAATGTGAAGGATAGATCAACAGACTCATTTGGCAAAAGCTCCTGATTCAAAGATCCTTCGTAAGAAAGAGTCGCCACTTCTGGATTTGGAGGTAAAATTTCATGTCCAGGAGTATAGATGTCAGGTTGAGATATCTTATCCACACCGTCGCCGATATAGAAACCTAGATGAGGTGGCTGGTTGTAACTTGAGTTTTGCCAAGCTATACCACAACGGTAGACGGGATCATGCATAAGCGTAAAGAGTCTGTGTTTGCTTTCGATTGTTGTGGTATAAATATAGATTTTGTCGCCATCATGGAATATCACCTCTTCACGCCAGTCTCCCAATATGTCGGCTGAAAGACAAGGAGTGTTTTTTGTTCCATTGCATGCATTACCCTTGAATGTGATAAGACGGTCAGTTCCGTTGCCATTCCACTTGTCACACTTAGTTCCATCTAGTAATTCATCCTGCAAATCTCCATCCCAGTAGATACGGAAGTTTACGCTTGGCTTCTTGTTGCTGATAACTTTGCCTTTGCAGTCAAAAACATCTGAGTTATACGAGCTCCACATTTCAAATCCTTTATGTTTTGCATCAATATCAGCTGCGAGTCCACGACCATTATCTGTGTTTGTCTTCTTTCCAAAGATTACTTTATTGCCCTTAAGATCACGGAATTCATAACCATAGGCAGATCCCTTATCCTCATGAACAAACCATCCTTCTAGTCCTGGACGATCAGGGTCCATATCAGATACGTGCATAGCGTCGCCATGTCCGAATCCTGTTCTTGAATAAGTCTTTCCATCATCATCTATAATGGCTGAACCAAGGATGATCTCGTCTTTTCCGTCACCATCAACATCAGCAACAGAGACGTTGTGGTTTCCTTCTCCGTATGCTCCCTGACCCTTCTTGTCGGAGTTGTGATACCAGCGTAGCACAAGTTTCTTGTCTTTGAAGTCGTATGCTGCAAGAGTTGTACGTGTATAGTATCCACGACACATCACTACACTTGGATGAACGCCATCCAAATAAGCTGTACATGCGTTGAAACGGTCAACACGGTTGCCATAGCTGTCACCCCACGCAGACACATTGCCTCTGCCTGGAGTGTAGGCGACGGTGTTTATTTCAGCTCCTGTCGCACCGTCAAACACTGTCAGGTATTCAGGTCCGTCAAGCACGTATCCATTGCCATTGCGGTAGTCAGCCTTAGGATTGTCGTTGCCCATAATCACATTTTTGCCTTTGCCGTCTTTTGTGCCTGGAGCTGTTTTGCAGACCATCTCACATTTTCCGTCGCCATCGTAGTCGTAAACTTGAAACTGAGTATAGTGGGCTCCAGAACGGATGTTTATACCTAGGTCTATTCTCCAAAGGAAAGTGCCGTCCAGTTTGTAACAATCAATAAGAGTGTTGTCGGTCTTTCCACTCTGCGAATTGTCTTTCGCATTGTTGGGATACCATTTCACGAATAGTTCATACTGTCCGTCTCCATCCACGTCGCCCACGCTCATATCATTGGCTGCATAGTTGTTGCCAGGGCGTTTAAGATTAAGGGTCTTGTATTGTGCTCCCCACGGTGAGACAGCGGATGAGGCGTCTATCTCTTTTCCTCCGACCACGGTCTTTATGACATATTTGGAGTTGGCTCCTCCTTTTGTGTCCACATAGTTAGTTTTAGAGGTAATAGGAGTTTCGTTCACTTTCGTGCCATCACGATAAATGTTAAACCCGGCGGATTTGTCATCTGTTCCAAGGAATCTCCAGCTGATGAAAACTCCATTGTTTACTTTGACAGCCACCACACCTCTGTCAAGATACTCCATCTGTTTAGTAGCAGACCAAGCTTCTGTCTGTCCAGTAAGTAACAGACCAAGAAGTAGTAAGTTAGTAAATAAATGTTTCATGATAATAGATGTTTAGATTGTTAATGTCTAGTTGTTTGCGTAAATCGTTTACATCAGTTTGTAAATCGTTTACGGTTGCGAAGATATGACAAAGGGGTAAGGGGCGTTTTTAAAAACGCTCCAAAGAATAGGAGAATCACTCCACGGAATGATTCATTGTCGAAAAAGTCCGATGGAAAGGGAGATTTTTAAATTTTAAAATCTCAGGTAAAAGAGATTTTTTTACGTTTTTTCTAAATGTTTTTATTTGGATGGACTCGTTCCAAAGTAGTCTTTATACTTTCTGCTGAAGTATGAAGGATCGTTGAAACCAACGGCGTAAGCGATCTCGCTCACAGACAATTTTCCTTCAGCAAGTAGAGATTTGGCTTTGTGCAGACGGTACTCTGATAGAATCTCTACAGGAGATTTGTCGATGATAGACTTGAGTCTGCGAGTCAGTGTGGATTTGCTGAATCCTAAATCTTTCGCTATATCGTTGAATGAATAGTCTGGGTTTACATAATTTTCTTTGATGCAGTCAAGGAGTTGCTGGATCAGTGGGTTTATCTCTTCGTCGACAATATTATCATTGCTATCGTTGAGTGATCCAGCCAGAATCTTGATCTGACGAAGTTGTTGCATACGAAGGAAGTTGGATGTCTTCAACAGCAATTCTCCTTCATTGAACGGTTTGACGATATAATCTATCGCACCTGCAGATAATCCTGCGATTTTTGTTGACATTTCTTGTTTGGCTGACAGGAACAGGACAGGTATGTTTGATGTAGTTGATTTTAGAGCAAGGTCTTTGCACATATCTATTCCGTTCATCTTAGGCATATCGATGTCGCTGATAATCAAATCCGGGATTGTCTTTTCCGCAAGTTCCATACCCTCTTCTCCATTTCCTGCCGTTTGCACCGTGACAAAACTGCTCAACATGGCTTTGATATTGTCAAGGAGAAGAGTGTCATCGTCTACTACCAGCACCGTCTTACCCTCAAAGAATGTCTTGTTGATGTTTTCGAAAATATTCTGTTGTGACGGTTCTTCAATATCTTTTCCCAAATGTTCGATTTCCGAACCTGGATCCAATGAGACTGTGATTTGAGTGCCGACACCAGATTCGCTGGCGAAGTCGATAGCGGCTCCCATTTTGCTGACGAAATCAGAAACGATTTTCAATCCCATTCCGTATCCTTTTTCGTTTTCAGTGCCATGACGGGAAACAATATTTTCTCTGTTTCTGATTTTTTCCAAAAATTCGGGTGTCATCCCTATTCCTTCATCCGCTACCGTCAGAATGGTTTTGTCTGTCGTCTCCATGACTCCGACTTTTATACTTTTTCCTCTGCCTGTATACTTGATGGCGTTGGAAATGAGGTTTCTGACAACAACGGCAAGCATCTTCTCGTCGGCTAGAACGTGATGCTTAAGATCGATAAAGGATGATTCAAGGAGAATTTCTTTCTCATTGCAAAGAGGCTGCAGGAATGAGATGATGTCAGTCACAAGCTTTGCAAGATCCACATTCTTGATCTCACATTTCATCTTATTGTCTGAATTGGATGCCCATTGCAGCAAATTCTCCATCTCCGACTGTATTTTCTCTGCTTCCAATGTCGCTTTTGAAATAAGGAGACGGGAATCTTCTTTGTTTGGATCGCTCGACATTATTCTGCGTAGTGTGGTAACGATGGCAAACATCGGATTTTTCAAGTCGTGTGCCACCACCGACACCAATTGATCCTTTAGCTTCAGTGTGTTGAGCAGCGATTCGTTTTTCTCTTCGATGGCATTTTTCTGTTGGACCAATGTCTCGTTGGCATTTCTAAGATCGACGGTTTTCTTGTCGACTGCTTTCTGCAACTCTTCTTTTCTCCTTTTCAATGCTGCCACACGTCTGTTGGAAATGAAGAATCCGAGTGTGATGAACAGAATGGTGCAGAACAAGTAGAAATATGTGGATTTCCACCATGGTGGCAAAACAGATAATGGAAGAGAAATTTTTCTGAACAAATTGCCATTTGCTGAGAATACACCTACTTCGAGATTGAAATCTCCGTCTGGTAATACATCTATTGTGATTTCTCTCGAAGATGCCACTTTATTCCATATCGTATCTGCCGGCATCACACGGTATTTTAGGCTGTATGTGTTCGGCTCGGCATAGTTCACCATGTCAAGCTTCAGAAGCAAATGTGTCTGTCCGTATTCCAACACGATTTCAGAATCATTGCTGATGGATGTTTTCTTTCCATTGATGTATAGTTCGGAGAACGACAGATGTTCGGTCGCGTCATTATTGATGAATTTGGGATTGATGCATACAAAACCATGCTTGCATCCGAACAGGAGTTTGCCATCGTCTGATACATATGATGCTTTTCTCACGAAATAGTCGCCGGATAATCCTTCCGCGGAGAAGACAGTTTCGTATGTCTTGTTTTCATAATCGATGGATAAAATTCCGTCGGCACTTGATGCCCATATCTTATTGTCATCCGTTTTGACGAAGGAGAAATACTCTCCAGATGGCAGGAAATCAAGAGCCTCATAAGATGAATCGTCTGCCGCAAACCAAAATATTCCTTTGTTCGCCAACACAAAATATCCATCTTGATTGTTTTCACAACTTTGCAAAAACAGCAACGGGTTCTTTGAATTGGTCAAAGCTATGTCTGGGTATACAGGTTTGAAATATCCATCTCTGTTGCTCCAAATAGTGCGAGACGAGAGAATCCTTATTGTGCCATCAGATAGCTGAATGGCTTGTTCCATCCATAAATCTTGGGAGTCGTTGAGCAGTTTAGGATCCAATTGCACATTGGAAAGAGTATGGCCATTCAGATTGTAGACGCCGTAACCTCCAGTGGAAAGCAGATACGAACCGTCTTTCATTTTCAGGATATTTTTGACGGTATTGACAGGAGTGGCTATTTTATTGGTTTCTAAAGGATGCAATATGCCATCTTCCAAAGTAAGATAGATGGGATTGCCGCCCCAGAATGAGAGCAGATATCCTTGCTGATATTTCTCTATCGCCAACACATTGTTGGAAGGTAGACCATTGTTCACACTCCACTGTCTTAACAGATTGTTGTTGGCATCGAGCAGGAGTAGGCCAGCGCCGTCGGTTCCCATAAGCATTTGTCCATTGCCACACGGGAAGAAACATGTGCCAACAGATTTAGGGATGCCCAATTCGATAGAAGAGAAACTCTTTGCTTCCGACATGTTGTCTATACACCAGATTCCATTGTCGTTCGTGGAAACCCAAGCCCTTTTTTTGCTGTCGATGAAAATGGAACTGACTTTGGAGATAGATGCGTCGACTTTATTAATCGGCTTTATTTTTTCGAAAGAGAGATTATTGTTTATGAATGTGGATTGCCATAATCCATCACCTGAAGTGCCGATGAGGATAGTGCTGTCGGACGCTTTGCTTATAGCGGACACCGAGTGAAACGGAGTAGAGACCCTTTCGACGCGGATAATGACTCCATCTTTGTCCATTTCCGCCATCCACAATGAACCTACTGTTGAGCAAAGCAGAATATGTCGGGTGTCGACTTGCAGGATATTATTGATCAGTTCACCAATCTTTTGACGGTAATCAAACAGAGAATGACCATCCTTGTCGACAATATACACTCCATTGTAGCAACCTATCCAATATCTGTTTTTGAAGTCTTTTGATACAGTCAGCACCTTCTTGTCTGTAAGGTTGTTGCAGATCGCATGAAAAGCCCCGGATTTTTTATCGTATGAAAAGACCCCTTTCCCTGTGGATGAGATCAAACAATCGCCGTCTGGCTGAATAGAACAACCAGTGAGATCGAAATTATAGGCATCCTCACCAGCAAATGCAGAAATATCTTTGAAAGTGTGATTTATGTAGTCGTAAGAGTATATGGTGAAATTAGACCCACCAAAAGAGATGTCTCCGTTTGGCAACACGAATGCGTGGTAAGTGTCGTTACGGTTCATCTCCGGATAGTGAGATTCATCGTAGTTCCTAAAAGTGCATCCGTCAAAACGACTTATTCCATAATGAGTAGCCAGCCATATGAAGCCATACTTGTCTTCCACAATGTCATGCACATTGTTGCTCGCTAATCCATCCTCCGTCGTATAATGGAAAAAGTAGCACTGGATTTCCCCATGTGCTCCTACAACGTTGAGCAAGCAGATAAAGAGTGCTGATATGGAATAGAAGAATCTACGCATAGGCATTAGGCACGGAATGTTGAAATACAAAATTAGAATAAAATTTCTTAATTCATAATTCCGCATTCAGCATTTAAAAAGGATATCCTATCGCAAAGTGTATAGCCAAGTCTCTTTTGAGTTTTGGGGATGTGATATTCCACTCCCTTGTCGACGGGTCGTAGCCCTTCAGTCCGAGGTCGAGGCGGACGAGGATGAACGACAAATCCAATCTGACACCTGCACCCACGCTGGTAGCCAAGTCGTTCACTAATTCATTAAGCACTATCTTGCCGCCTGGCTGGTTGTCATAGTCTTTGATAGTCCAGATATTACCTGCGTCGACGAAGATGGCATATTCAAAAATTCCTTCTGTATGGAATCTGAGCTCAGCTTGAGCAATCAGTTTGATATCACCTGTCTGATTGAAAAAGTCGGCAGCAATAGAGTCGTTGCGCACATATCTTCCCGGACCCAGCTCACGTGTGCTCCATCCACGCACTGAATTAGGGCCACCTGCGAAATATCTACGTTCGTATGGGATCTGATCGGAATTGCCGTATGGCGACGCGATTCCTGCTCCAGCGTGGAGAGCGAGCGACTGATGGATGCCTAAACGGAAAGTGCGGCTGTAGTCGATGTCGAAGCGGGCGTACTGACTGAAAGGGACGCCCATAATCTCATAATATCCGTCATTATTCTTTGGAGAGTCGAACAGTCTGACAAGAGCGGATGGCAATGTGCCGGACATGTCGATCATAAAACTGAAATTGCTGCTCGACTTTACAGTCTTTTTCGCTTTCATCAAAGAAGACGCAGTGGCTGATGAACTTGAGTATGTGAAAGTGTAGCTTGTGCGTGTGATGAACTGGCTGGTGTAGTTCTGTTTCAGCAATGCGTTTGTTGAGACATCAAGATATTTGGTTTGGAATTCCGGCAATACCCAAGGCACTATCGTGTACGTGATATTGTAGAGGTCCAGCGTGTGGCTGTAACGGTTGCGACGCGTCGCCCACATATATTTCCAGTCGAAAGTCAGATAGCGCTTCTTGAATTCAGGACGGTTTTGCCAAACGAAACCAGTGGAGAAGATCGTCTTACCTTTCTTAGCGGCATACGACTCATTGAAGATAGGGGAGAGCACACGAGGAAAAGCAAGAGAGCTGTTGATGCTGAACTCAAAGAAGTTTTTCGAGTCTAATCCTTTTTCCATTGCTCCACGCACCATCTCATACGCTCCACCGAGGCGGATTCTCCAGATCTCGCTTCCCTTGAAGATATTTTTGTCTTGATATGTGACGTAGGTCTCCACACCCAAGTCGCCGGCGGTGTTAGTGTTGTCGATACCCCATTGGATATAGTAAGGTTTTGCGGGAGTGACAGATATGTTTGCGATCAGAGTTCCCGGCGCAGTGTCGGGAGAGTAGGTCACATTGGCAGTCTGCACAGCCGATAATCCGGAAAGGGCTGAGAAAGTACGGTCGTGGAGCATCTCACTGAACAGTCTGCCCTCGCGTACAAACGTATTGTTGTAGATGGTGCTTGGGCGCAAGAAACGTCGCCCTTCAGGAGAAACGATAGTGAGACGTTTGTATTGCGTCGTATCAAATTCGCCAGAGAAACCACGTTGGTCTCCCACCATCACCATCACCTTGCTCGTTCGGTAGCGAGTGAGAGGATGACCCACTTTGGAAGTGTCGACGTGAAGATTCAGTTTCAGATCCACCTCATGAGATCCGAGAGTAGAGTCGACGGAATAGTAAAGATTCTCCTTTGTGAAATTATAGTAGCCTTGGTTACGCACGAACGAGACGATATCTCCCACACGGGAGTCTATTTTTTCAGCGTTGTATATCGCGCCCACTTTCACCTTATCGTCGGAGATGAAATTTTTGGAGTGCATGATATCGTCGATCAGACCACCGTCGATCGACTCATCCACATTACGGATTTTATAAGGCTCTCCAGCTTTGATATCATAGACGACGCTTGCTTTTTTCCCCTCTTTCTTCACATCATAATTCACGTCGGCGGTGAAATAGCCCATATTGAAGAGTTGTGATTTGATCTCTTTGGCGGAGAGTTGAGTGCTCTCTTCCGAGTAGATGACGGGAGGTTCTCCGAATCTGCGGATCAGTTTGTTTATCCATTTCGACGTATCTCTTCCCGACAGCGAATAGAAACGAAGAGAAGTTTTGTTGAAGAAAGTGCCCGGAGTGTTCGGCTGTTGGATCACATAGTCGTAGAGATCAGTGGCGTCGATTTCCGGGTCGTCACATTTCACATCGATATCGTTCAGCAAGAAATCGCCGTCGGCCACATATTTAGTGGTCGAGCACGAAGCGATGCAGAGCAAAGCGATAGTGGCAAGTATGAGAAAAAAAAGCCTGTTCATGTCTCTTTACAATGCAAATTTAGCGAAAAATGAATGATATAAAGATTTTTTTGCATTTTTTCGACCCTAATGTTTGGAGATAAAGAAAAAAGTCTTACCTTTGCATCGTTTTTAAGAAACGACCAATCAAAAACGCTGGATCGGTAGCTCAGTTGGTAGAGCAACAGACTCTTAATCTGTGGGTCGTGGGTTCGACCCCCACCCGGTTCACAAAAGGGACGAAAGTCTTGGAGAGATGTCAGAGTGGTCGAATGAGCCGGTCTTGAAAACCGGTGTACTCGTAAGGGTACCGGGGGTT
>CACZOA010000046.1 GCA_902782665.1 uncultured Bacteroidales bacterium | reverse complement strand
TTTTGCGAAAGATAATTTTTGAGGGATTTTTGCCGTGAAGACGTAGCGGCGCGGTGTCTGCGGCATCCGCACGTGAAATTTATTTATCACACACATGAAACAGGTAAAATTTTATGAAAAAAATACAACAACATAGGATTTCATATAACCCCTAAAGGGGTAATGTGGGGAATCCGTCATCATGTTTTTCCTACCGATATGTAACGCCTGACGGCGTAATTGGTGTATTTCCACCATCTTTATGGAAATTCCGACCGATGGATAATATCCCAACAATTACGAATTATGAATTTCGCATTGTTCATGACACGCACGTCCGTGCGTCTCTACGAGAGGGTTGGATTCACCAGATGCATGGATTTTCCCCAACAATTATGCATTATGCATTACGAATTATGAATTGACTATTTATTCTCTTAATAATGTAAAATGACCGCTACGCTGGATATCCATATCTTCTATGTCTAACAAATACCAATAGTCGGCACTCGGCATCTTACATCCATTATATGTGCCATCCCAACCTTCTTGAGGAGCATTCGTTGTCACCAACAATCTACCATAACGATCAAATATTTTCAGGGATACATGATTAAACATCTCTGTCCCTTCAATTTTCCACGTCTCTCTGTTTGCATAGAAATAAATTGGAATATTCAAATCTACGATTTTACCGTCTACATCATACGTAGAGCTACAACCTAATTCGTCTGTAACAGTAATATGATATACCGGTTTGTTATAAGTACCTTTTAACATATTAGACTCCGTAGGTTCACCTCCATTGCCATAATCAAAAAGCAGTTTTCCTGTTCCTCCCTCAACATTAAAGAGATAGCTTCTTCCATTATCTAACTCAACATGGTCGATAATTACCGGTCGAGGATTCACATTTACTGTGACCTGATTATCTTTTTCACAAATCCAATCTTTAGCCACTATATGATAAGTCACCGTTTCTGTCGGGCTGACACTAAAAGATGGACCTTCGTGCAATAAATTGGTTCTTTTTTCATCGTCATACCAATACACCTGATCGGCTTTCGCTGTCAAGACTATACTGGTTTCTTCACATATAGTTACGTCTTCGACATCTACATTCGGATTATGAACCTTGACATAAAACATCTCCCCAACAACATCACAAATCTTGTTCTTTAATAGTACATTATACGTCATATCTGAAACAGGAACGTCTTTCATATCCTGAGTTTCGGAAATCAAAGGAACGAAATCATTGGGGTCTTCTATTCTGAGCCACTGTATCTGATCAACAGTTCCTTTGATAATAGAAACAGTCGCATTTATCTCTTCACCAATACAAATATCATTTGGAATTTCTGACACAGAAAACTCAACACTAGGCTCGACGTATATAGACACTGTATCAGTAACAATTGAGCATTCATTATTATAAGCGACCGCCCAGTATTTAGCATTTTCTTTAGGTTTTATATGCTCAGTTTGGAAAAATTTGTCGCCAATCAAATTAGGGTTTATATCCGATTCGTTTTGTTCGTACAGATAAACAGCATCAGCACCCTGTTGATTAAGATGCAAATCGGTTTCTTCTGATTGACATATTGAATCCTTCAAAACAGACAATTCGCATTTTTTTAGTTCAGAAACATTAACATGTATATTTTTCTTTATACTACAACTACCATCTGATACGATAAGTTCATATTCATTCTTGGACTCAGTTGGCTTATCTCGCAACGTTTTAGAAACAGACAAAAGTTCTCCATTTCTCCGCCATTCGTAACTATCAGGATTTCCGCTAACAACATTAACGTCAACTTCAAATTCATCACCATAACACAATGTTTTTTCTGGAACATTCTCAACCTCTATTTGGAAATCTCGTTGTTTGACATCAAAAGAGACTGTATCGGATATACGTCCACACCCTTTAAGCACTAAATCATAAGCCCAATAAATAGCATTTTGTTTTGGCTGGAATACTAGTGTATCGGTAATAAACAAGTTTCTATTTTCCTCACTGCCATTAATCTCTTCAATAAGCCACATCTCTTGACGACTTTCCTTATCAAGGATAATTGTCACAGAATCCCCTTCGCACACTTCGGTTTTGGAAGTCAGAAGTTTCAATGAATCTACGAATTCTGGAGTCAACCAAAATTTTTTCGTGAAATTATGGCAGCCATCTGAAACTTCAACTGTATATTCGGTATCTACAGTCCTTGTAGGTTCGATTAGGGATTGAGAAGTCGAAACGATCTCTCCGTCCCTTTTCCAGACGTAACTGATAGGATTTCCCTTTATGACTTTGACCTTTGTCTTGAATTCTTCTGGATAACACCTATTGACATAATTATACGTTTCCCATGTGAATTCACCATCTTCTTCACCTCTCCAGTTTACCACAGTCACTTCAAGTTCTTCTGTTTTATCAGCCTTTACTGATAATGTGTCGGAAGTACTGCAACAAACAGTCTTTCCTTCTGGATACAGATATTCATAACAAGAAGACAACCAATATTTGGAATCCTGATCAGGCGTTTCCTTCCAAATGAAATGAGATTCTTTAGAATCCAGCACCTGAGTCGGATTCTCCTGCGTCGCACCTTCATTAATACTATGTAATGTTATTCCATAATCACCATTTTCCTGATCTATACTCAACGTCACCTCTCCATCACACGACTTATCCAATACAGACAACTCTAATTTAGGAGTTTTCGAAATATTCATCTCATAAGAAACACTTACTGGAGGACAATAATCTCCCGTAACAATATGAGTCAATATGCTATTCTCATATATTGGAGGAGAGACAATACTGAAATCATTAGAGATCACCACTCCATTCAACAGCCACTGTGATTTATGAGTATCTTTGTATTGATTTTCATTCAAACTAATGAATTCTTCTTGATACGGGACACATCCATATATAGAAGTGCCATTTATACTAGCGTCTGAAGGCCAATTTTTCCAACTAGGGACATATTGTTTCTCCACGTCTACCAAAACATAATCACTTTCACTTATACACCCCAACGGACTAACTGCCTGGACATAATACAGATTTATATCATAAACAGGAATATTCAAACTATTACCTTTTGTTTTCGATACAATACTATCATACCCATCTTTCCAATAAACTTCAGCGGGTGTTTTTTCATACGTCACATTAAGAGTTGCTTCTGAACCTTCACAAACAATAGGAGAAGAAGGTTCCAAAGTGATTTTTTGGAGTGGTTCAACTCTATAGTTGAAATCATATACGACTGGAGGACATACCCCATTGGAAGTGATGATATGGGTTACTTTACAATCATTATTAAATGGACCCAATTTAGTATTAATATCGTTATTTACCTTTACTCCGTCGATTTGCCATTCTGATTTATATTTTTTTTCTATTTCTTCAGCATCTGGAATACTATACCTAAAGCCATCGCCTTCACAGATGTCTATAACATACCCACTGGGTATGGTATCCCCATTATATCGCCAAGTCGGCTTGTATTGATATTCGACGTCGATACATGTGCTGTTCGAATAGACTGATTGTCCATCCAATGTACCCTTAACTCTGAAACAAATCGGCTTATCAACCTGATACGTGAGCTCCGGAGTCAACTTATTTCCAAACGGAATATAGTTGGCAAAATCGGTAGAATATTCCCAAATTACAGATGTGCATGCCCCATAATCAAGATTCAACACAACATTCTGACCTTCACAAACTGTTTGGGCATCTGCATTAAGAGATAGTGTTTGTGCATTAAGCTTACTAATGCAGAAACACGAAAGGGCTAACAAAAAAACAAACAATTTCATACTAGTATTTCTGTCTAATTTATTGATGTATAACTTCTTCATATATGATAACTCATAATCAGAGCCGCTCCTAAATTATTAAAAAAAATAATTCGAAACTAAAAAAAACATATGAAAATGATATGACGACTCATATACGTTGGGGATGTTTTATAGCGTAGGGCTCATTCCGCGACGCTGGGGAACATAAAGAAAATGTATCAAAAAACTAAACACGAAAAATTGAAATATTCAAATGTGAATTGCATTACCTATAACGCCTAACGGCGTAATTATATCCTGGGCGACCACAAGGGTTCACCCCTACGGGCAAAAACATTCCAACGATGTATTTCCCAACAATTATGAATTGTGAATTACGAATTATGAATTAAATTTCAAGAATGCTGGCAGTTTCAGATTATTTATCTCTTTATCCACAATCTTATGCGACACTCCGTAAACCTTGTCAAAGAGTGCCCAGAAACTTTCTCCATGATTCATGTGCTTCGTGTGGCACAACTCATGAACAATGACACTGCGGATCAGATGCAACGGCATCAACATCACGAATAATGAGAAATTGAGTGATCCTTTGGATGAGCAACTGCCCCATCTTGTCTGTGCTGAATTGATTTTGACGGTGCTGTATTTAAAACCATTCGCGTCGGCTATCTCCTTGACAATTGACGGCAGTCGTTTCTTTGCTTCGTATCTGAGCATCGCTATCGCCGACTCTTTCACAATCCTGATGGTCTCTTCCGTTTCAAAATCTGTGTCATAAGGCATCTCAAGGACGAGATTGTCTTTATCTACCGGTGCTGACGAATCAGACGGGCAACCACAAGGGATTGCCCCTACCTTTTTTAATCTGGGTGTGGTGGTTTTGGTGAGGGCGATTCGCATAATGGCAAAATGTGTGTCCAACGTGAAATTCGCGTCGATGCTGACTTTCTCCCGTCGCGACTCATGACGCTTTATGAAAGAGAGCATCCTCTGCTCATTTTCATTGATCAGACGGATTATAGACTCCATGGGATAACCTTGTGGTGCTGAGATCGTGAAACTTTCGTTCTTGAATCCCATCCTCACACTCCGCATATTGCTTTTCCATACGACTGTGATTATGCCCAACTTGTCGTGTCTATACCTCTTTTCTATATTTGCCATATCGCAAAAGTAGCAATTATGATGAAGAAAAACGAAAACAAATCTCCTATTATATATAGAGAAATATGATAATATGATTAAATTTGTAGGGTAACAAAAATAGATTAGCATGGATACGAATTTGAAATGGGACGAAATTAAAAAGGGATTCGACAAATATGTGTCGATTGCGGAAGAGAAATTACCGATTGGAGCACTTAATCCAGTGCGTGATGCGATGAATAAGTTTGAGGAGAAGGTTAAATCAAATAATGTATCCGAAGACGATATTGATCATATAGAGCGAGGTGTGCAGACGGCGTTGATTCTTGCCGATGAAGTGAGTCTTGGTGGTGGCCCCAGCGTCGCAAAGATTCTTTTTGAAATGATACAATGCGGATTGATGACGGAGGAGGAGATTGCCAAATCATTCCCAGACAGTATCGTCGCACTTGTCCATGGAGAGCAGAAAGTGGATGAGTTCTATCGTCGACGTGTGGGCGTGGAGAATGAGAATTTCAGAAAACTGCTGATGAGTTTGGCGGAAGACATCCGCGTCATCATCATCCTTATATGCGAGGTGCTTTACCTTATCAGGAAATACAATCCGATCGAAGAGTCGGAAGACGGTGACAGAGTGGCTAGAGAGGCGAGCTACCTGTTCGCTCCTTTGGCTCACCGACTTGGTCTTTACAAAGTGAAGAGCGAGCTGGAGGATCTGTCGATGAAGCGTCTGCACCGTGAGACATATAAGGAGATCGCCCATAAACTGAATGAGACTAAACGTAGCCGAGACAAATATATAGCAGACTTCATCAGTCCGTTGAAGAAGAAACTTGAAGACGCTGGTTTCAAATTCACAATCAAAGGACGAACAAAGAGCATCTATTCCATCTGGAACAAGATGCGCAAGCAGAACACTACGTTTGAGCATGTCTACGACCTGTTTGCCATCCGCATCATCCTCGACAGCGAATTGTCTGAGGAGAAGAGCGACTGCTGGAGAGTCTACTCCATCGTCACGGATGAGTACCAGCCAAACCCTAAACGTCTGAGAGACTGGCTTTCCATTCCAAAGACAAACGGATACGAGAGTCTACACACCACTGTGATGGGACCTCAGGGAAAATGGGTAGAGGTGCAGATCCGTACGGAACGTATGGACGAAATAGCGGAAAAAGGTTTCGCTGCCCACTTCAAATATAAAGGTGTGAAGAGTGAGAACATGCTCGACACATGGATGGCCAACGTCCGTGAGATTCTGGAGAATCCCGACGTCGCCAATGATGAATGCATCTCCGAATTCAAGATGAACCTGTACGACAAGGAGGTGTTCATATTCACTCCGAACGGTGATCTTGTGCATCTTCCTAAGGGAGCAACGCTGCTCGACTTCGCCTATCTGATCCACAGCAACCTTGGAAACCATTGCGTCGGCGGAAAAATCGGAGGCAAGAATGTCTCATTAAGATATGAGGTCAACAATGGCGACCAGCTTGAAGTGATCACGAGCGCCACTCAGAAACCTAAAAAGGAGTGGCTCAACATCGTCAAGACAAGTAAAGCGAAAAGCCGCATCAGAGTATTCCTGCGTGAGGAGGCCAACTCCAACGCGTCCCTTGGAAAAGAACTTCTCAACCGTCGCTTCAAGAACTGGAAGATAGACCTCGAGGAGTCGATATTGGCAAAGACGATCAAGAGATTAGGCTATAAGATGGCGACGGAATTCTACAATGACATTGTGGAGGAGGAACTTGACGTCGCCAAAGTCCGTGACATCTACACAGAGATTCAAGAGAAAGAGCAGCATCCTGGATTGGATTATGAGGTGAAGAGTGCGGAGGATTTCGAGCACCACCCTACCTCTACAGAAGACAGTTCAAAAGATGACGTGCTCACCATCGACGACAATGTCAAAGGAATCGACTACACACTCGCCAAATGTTGTAATCCGATCTATGGTGACGACATCTTCGGATTCATCCTTTCACAGGGCGGTATAAAAATCCACCGCAAAGATTGTCCGAACGCGCCGATGATGATCCAACGATTCGGCTACCGCTACGTCAAAGCACGTTGGAGCGGCAAGCAAGGCACACAATACGTCTGCACACTGCGTGTTATCGGAAACGATGATTTGGGAATCGTCACAAACATCACATCACTGATCCAAAAGGAGAGCAATATCTCTATGCGTTCCATCTCCGTCGACAGTGTAGCAGGACTGTTCCAAGGCCACATCTCATTGCTCGTCAACGATCTTCAGCAAGTGGACAATGTGATCAAGAAGATCAAGGCGATCAAGGGAGTGAAGAGTGTGGAGAGAAGCTGAGAATAATTCATAATGCGTAATGCATAATGCATAATTGTCGGGAAATACATGCAGATGGTGAATCCGACCATCGTAGAGAGGACTTGCGTGTTTTTCCAATTCGAAATGAACAATTCATTACTGAAATCGATAAATATATAATTCCTCAAAAATATTATCATAAACAAAAACAAATGACTACACCACGTTCTTTCATAATAATTAAAGGAGAGCCCAAAGCTCTCCAAATAGAGAAAATTGCAATAGGAGAGAACGGGGTGTATAATATAAAATTCAAATCTTCTCCAACTACTTTTCACTATCGTGCTAATGATGTCATATGGTTGAAAGATGCAGTTTGGCATAATAACTTACAATGTAAGGTATATATAGATGGCATTGAAAGAAAAAATGTTTCAGACATACGCTCTTTCCAACAAGGCAATCTTACTCATTGGCGAATAACCTATAGCAATGGTTATATTCAGGACTACAAGGATGGCACTATCCGCGTTGTTGAGTCTTGTCTTGCTGATGAAATTGCAAAAAACTCATTTGAATATCTAAAACGAGTTGCTCAAACCAACGAACTAGGAAAAGACGAGAATCATGGAGGAATACTTCCTGCAATATATGAAAACATACATTTTATAGAGGAATCTCTATCTATAGCGCCATATTTAGATCCAGACAAACACAAGATACGCAAAACAAAATCGCCATCTTTAATATTTCCATTTGGTTGTAATGCAAGTCAAGAAAAAGCTGTAACAGCAGCATTCGAAAAACAAATCAGTGTAATACAAGGTCCTCCTGGCACAGGTAAGACTCAGACAATTCTAAACATAATTGCAAACATTCTTTTACAAGGCAAGACAGTCATTGTTGTGTCTAACAACAATTCTGCCACTACAAATGTACAAGAAAAATTATATAAATATGGAATTGGTTTTATTGTTGCCGCATTAGGCAATAAAGATAATAAAGAGGCATTCATAAAAAATCAGCCATCAATTCCCGATGACCTCACAACTTGGAACGTTGATACGATTAGTCAAAAACAAAAAAGGCACCAAATATCAACCATTCTATATAAACTCAAGAATGTTTTTGCACTTCAAGAAGAACTGGCACAATCCAAACAAGAAAGAAAAGAGATTGAACTTGAATGGGAACACTTCAAACAAGACAATAACATCGATGAGACCATATATAAAACCAAGCCAGGAATCGACTCTTCTAAATACATGAATCTTTGGTTGCACTACCAAGCATACATAGAAGATGATTACATCGCTCCTTCAGGGTTCTTTGCCAAAATCAAAGAAAAGATAAAATGGATCTGGATAAACCTGACTCGTAAACATATTCTAGGCATAAACGCTTCATTTGAGACAAACAATCTCCAAGCCACCATTCTTGAATTACAGTCATTATATTATATCGCTAGGCTTGACGAGCTCAAAAAAAGGATTAGCAAAATAGAATCTGAATTAGCTTTATTAGATGACACAATTTTAAAAAAGGAGTTAGAATCGACATCAATGGATCTATTGAAAGGGATTCTATACGACAAATATTTTGGTAAAAATAGAATCACCTTTATCGATACTAAAGACTTACGAGATAAGTCAGGAGATGTTATTAACCAATATCCGGTAATTTTAAGTACAACCTTTTCAGCTAAGATCAGTTTAGCAAATACGACCTATGATTATCTCATTATGGACGAAGCGTCACAGGTATCTGTAGAAACAGGAGCCTTAGCCATGACATGTGCAAAGAACGCTGTCATTGTTGGAGATTCGCTTCAATTACCCAATGTAGTTACAGAAGAGGATAAAATAAAATTAGACGCAATATTCAACAATTACAATGTCAAAGAAGGATACAATTCATCCAAATACAGTTTTCTGGAGTCTGTCTGTAAAGTCATTCCAGATGTAACACAAACACTTTTACGTGAACATTACCGATGTCATCCAAAAATCATAAATTTTTGCAACCAAAAGTTCTATGGAGGCAAATTACTCATTATGACTAAAGACAATAATGAAGAAAATGTTTTATCCGCTATCAAAACAGTTCCTGGCGAACATTGCCGAGGTCATTATAATCAAAGAGAAATTGATGTTATAAAAAAAGAGGTATTACCTAATATTTCCGACAAATCTGAAATCGGAATCATTTCTCCATATAACTCTCAAGTTGCAGCTTTCAAGCGTCAAATTCCAGAAATTGAAACAGCAACTGTACATAAATATCAAGGACGAGAAAAAGACTCTATTATTATAAGTGTAGTGGATGATCAAATCTCAGAATTCAGTGATGATAAAAGTCTTCTCAATGTGGCAATTTCACGAGCTAAAAAGAATTTCTGTATCGTCTTATCCGGCAACAATCAGAATTTAAAAGGTAATATAAGTGAACTTGTTGATTATATAAGCTACAACAACTGTTCTGTATCAGATAGTAAAATCAGTTCTGTATTTGATTATCTATATAGTCATTACACTGAACAACGAATCTCATACATGAAAAATACAGAAAACATATCAAAATATGACTCTGAGAATTTAACTTACCAACTTCTCAAAAATATAATTGGCGAATTTACGGAATTTAGCCATCTAGGTATATTGTGTCATACTCCCATAAGAAATATAATACAAGACCGGTCTCTAATGAATGAGGATGAAAAACGCTACGTTTCTCACTATGCGACTCATCTTGATTTTCTATTGATCAATCATGTCACAAAGAAACCTATTTTAGCGATAGAGACAGACGGATTCAATTATCATCAAATCGGTTCGAAACAATACAATAGAGATATGATGAAAAACCATATCCTTGAATTATATGGATTACCATTATTAAGACTTTCAACAAATGGAAGTGAAGAACACGAGAAAATAGTGCATTGTCTTAAATCACTTAACAACATATAATAACCGATAAATAAAGGGGCTCCATTGTGGACATCAAATTACGACATTTCAGAAGATTAGATTTTCTCAAATCATACCGATAGTTCGTTTCATATGAAAAGGAGGTTTCGGAATTTGAGTATTAACACACACATTTCTGTTTTTGCAAACATGTAAGAATTTTGTATTTTTGCAATCGTAAAATTAGTAACAAGATAAAACTATGGAAAAATTAGAAAACTCTACATTTGTGAAGTTCTTACAAGAGCTCAGTACAAAATCAAAAGAAGTGACAATTGATCATCACAATTGCCATACTGTAAAAAAAGCAACAGGTATCAGAATCAAAAACAGTACATTAAACTTAAATGAAGGGGCACACAAATCCCGCCCATTTTCAGAAATATTAAGATGAGTGCATTTACAAAAGAATTCGCAGATCGAGTATCTACAATTGTCACCAATTGTTTAGTCTTTACACCTGATGATTTGACAAAGATAAATCCTAGAGCTTACTATCATTCACAAAATTGTGCCTGGGACACTGGTTCAGAAATAACTATAAT
>CACZOA010000045.1 GCA_902782665.1 uncultured Bacteroidales bacterium | reverse complement strand
TTGTTGATTCCATAGTGATATCATTTTAATGTTAAATATATTGCAAATATAATACAAACAAACTGAATTATCATTCTAGTTTCATCGCATTTGCAGAAAGAAACCTACGCATAGCAACAAAAGCATCCATTATCATAATGCTCACTTCTATAGCTTTGTCGCTCTTTAAAACTGAAGATAACTGAGCCACACCTTCCTCCGTAAAAACAAAAGAAGGAGCATTAGAATGTTACAAAGAAGCAAAACGGTCGCAAATTGCGACCAGTTCACTCATCTCATTTTGTGATAGTTGAAATCTATAACGTTCCGGAAATCTTTTTATATTACGTTTAACTGCCTCATTTAGCCTCTTTGTTTCAACTCCGTACAAATCAGCAAGATCTCGATCTACGACCACCTGCATTCCTCTAAAATAAAGAATACGTGATTGTACAGAAACATCTAATGATTCCTTTAATTTATCTGTCATAAGTTCTTTCTCCATCACCAGCTCTCCCTATCCAAACTTCTATACGACAATGCCTCCTTCACATGCGTCGAATCTATCTCTGCTGAATCGGCAAGGTCGGCGATTGTACGAGCCAATTTCAGGACTTTGAAATAACCACGGGCGGAAAAATTCAGTTTCTTCATCGCTTTTTCCAGCAATTCCTCCGCCTCAGAAGATATCTTGCAATACATATCGCAATGGCGTTTCTCCATCTGGCCGTTGCAGTGGATAGTCTTCTCATTTTTGAATCTCTCCTGCTGCACTTTTCTTGCCTTCTCCACTCTCGCCCTGATGTCGGCACTCTTCTCCCCTCCTTTGTTTTCTAACAGTTCCTTATGCGAAAGTGGCGAAATCTTCACCTGTAGGTCTATACGGTCCATCAATGGACCTGAAATCCGGCTCATGTATTTCTGCACCTCTATTTGCGAGCAGGTGCACTCGTGGTTAGGATCGCCATAATGTCCGCACGGGCATGGGTTCATCGCTGCGATAAGCATAAAACTTGATGGGAATTCCGCAGAAAACTTTGCTCTCGAAATACTGATTTTATGATCTTCCAACGGTTGTCGCAATTCTTCCAACGCGGCTCGGTTATACTGCGGAAGTTCGTCTAAAAATAGCACTCCATTATGAGCGAGGGATATTTCGCCTGGTTTTGGATAGCTTCCTCCACCCAACAAAGCTACACCAGAGACATTGTTGTGCGGGCTTCTGAACGGACGCGTCGTCATCAGAGATGTGTCTTTAGGTAATTGTCCTGCGACGGAATGGATCTTCGTCGTCTCCAACGCTTCATCAAGAGTGAAACTTGGCATGATGGACGGAACACATTTCGCCAACATCGATTTTCCAGAGCCCGGAGTTCCAATCATAATTAGGTTATGTCCACCTGCAACAGCTATCTCTATCGCTCGTTTAGCAGTCTCCTGGCCACATACCTCCTTGAAATCACTTTCAAAAATATCCCTTTTGCTGAAGAAGCACTCCTGAGTGTCAACAACCGTTTTTTCAATGTGTATATTTCCATTTAGGAACTCCACAACTTCTGTCAGGTTCTCCACTCCAATAATATCAAGTCCACCCACAACAGCCGCCTCTTTCGCATTCTCTTTCGGCAAGATGAACCCCTTGAATCCAAGTTGTCTGGCCATTATGGCTATCGACAACGATGCCGTGATTCCTCGTACAGAGCCATCCAACGACAATTCTCCCATCACAATATATCCTTCCAACGCTTCCGATGCAATAACATCAGATGCCGCAAGGATGCCGACGGCAAGCGTCAGATCATAACCTGTCCCCTCCTTACGCATATACGCAGGAGCAAGATTTATCACTATTTGTTTACGTGGGAATGGATAATCAGAGTTCATTATCGCTGTTGTTATACGATCCTGACTCTCTTTCACTGCACTGTCTGGCAATCCTACAATAGAAAACCTAAATCCACTGCTGAGGTTTACCTCAATCGTGATCAACTCTGCATCAATGCCATTGATTGATGCCGCATACGTTTTTACTAACATTTTATTTTGTACTTAATTAATAATCTATTTTCCCAAACCACATCAAATGTGGACGGACTTTAAAGTGGCAAATCTAAATTTGGGCGGACATAAAGTCCGCCCATAAATTTATTTCTGTCGAACGTAGATGTTGATAGGAGTTCCTGTAAAACGCCACTGTTCACGCAATTTATTCTCCAAGAATCGTTTATACGGATCCTTCACATACTGAGGAAGGTTGGCATAGAAGACGAATGATGGAACCGATGTAGACGGTAGCTGCATCACATACTTGATCTTGATATACTTTCCCTTCAATGCTGGTGGAGGATAATTCTCTATCAATGGCAAGAAGAATTCATTCAACTTGCTTGTAGAAATTCTCTGTGTGCGATTCTTGTAAACATCTATCGCTGCCTCTATCACCTTGAAGATTCTCTGTTTGTTGACTACGGATGTGAAGATAACAGGGAAATCTGTGAATGGAGCCAAACGCTCTTTGATTCTCTGCTCAAACTTAGCCGAGCTGTTGGCATCCTTGTTCTCAATCAAATCCCACTTGTTCACAACGACAACCAAACCTTTGTTGTTCTTCTGGATCAACTGCACAATATTCAAATCCTGAGCCTCAAGTCCACGTGTGGCGTCAAGCATAAGGATACATACATCTGAATCCTCGATTGAACGGATTGAACGGATCACAGAGAAATACTCAAGATCCTCTGTCACTTTTGCCTTCTTACGTATTCCGGCTGTATCAACCAAATAGAAGTCGTAGCCAAACTTATCATAACGTGTATAGATACTGTCTCGTGTTGTTCCGGCAATATCTGTCACCACTGTTCTGTCTTCACCAATGAATGCGTTGATGATCGACGATTTTCCTGCATTCGGACGACCTACAACAGCCACCTTTGGCAATGAATCTGTCGTATTATCTTCTGGCTTAGCCGGCATGACTTCAAGTACACGGTCAAGCAAATCACCCGTACCGCTACCATTGATCGCAGAGACACAATATGGCTCGCCAAGTCCTAGTTTATAAAACTCAGCAGCCGCATACTGCCAGTCGTTATTGTCTACCTTATTTGAAACCACAACAACTGGTTTCTTGCTTTGACGCAACAAATGAGCCACCTCAGAATCAAGGTCAGTCAAACCATTCATTGTGTCGACTACAAACAGGATAACATCACACTCCTCAACTGCGATTGTAACCTGCTTTCTGATCTCTTCTTCAAAGATGTCATCTGAGTTGACTACCCAACCACCAGTGTCGACAATAGAAAACTCTTTTCCGCACCATGTCACTTTACCATACTGGCGGTCACGTGTCGTACCTGCCGTATCATTGACAATAGCGCTTCTCGTCTGAGTCAGACGATTGAATAATGTGGACTTTCCTACATTCGGGCGTCCTACTATAGCTACAAGATTACTTGCCATAATTCTTTCTCCTTTCTTTTTTGGGGTTAAATGTCTGCATCGTATCCAAAGGACTTCAACTTCATCTCCTTGTTACGCCAATCCTTCTCTACCTTCACGAACAACTCCAAGAATACTTTCTTGCCAAAGAATGCCTCGATATCCTTACGTGCCTCTGTGCCGACTATCTTCAGCATCTTGCCTCCCTTACCGATAATGATTCCTTTCTGGGTGTCTCTCTCCACATTGATCACAGCGTTGATTCTGATAAGGTCGTCACTTTCCTTAAACTGTTCAACCACCACTTCCACTGCGTATGGAATCTCACGGTCGTAATTAGTAAGGATCTTCTCACGAATAATCTCAGTCACAAAGAATCGAGCAGGCTTGTCTGTAAGAGCATCCTTTTCAAAATAAGGAGGGCACTCCGGCAACAGATCCTTGATTCTCTTCAACACATAATCAATATTGAATTTGTTGGCTGCCGACACTGGGATTATCTCCGCATTCGGAAGAATCTCTCTCCATTGCGCCACCAACGCCTCCAGTTTCTGCTGGTCAGTAAGATCGATCTTATTTATAATAAGTAAGACGGGAGCATGCTGCTTCTTCACCTTTTCAATGAAGTCGCTGTTCTTCATGCCATTCTCCACTGTGTCTGTCACATACAGCAGAATATCTGCATCTTTAAGAGCACTTGTAGAGAATCCCAACATAGACTCCTGAAGTTTATAGTTTGGCTTCAGCACTCCCGGTGTATCAGAATAGACGATTTGGAAATCCTCTCCGTTGACAATTCCCATTATACGATGACGCGTTGTCTGCGCCTTCGAAGTGATGATGGAGATTCTTTCCCCCACCAAAGTATTCATCAATGTGGATTTTCCTACGTTCGGATTACCCACTATATTTACAAATCCAGACTTATGCATAGTCAATAAATTTCATCATTTAAATAAACGAGTTATATCGTTCAAATTCACAAACAGCATCAAAGTAAGAAGCAACGTCACTCCTATCATCTGGGCTTTCATCAAAACATCTTGGCTTACCTTCTTGCGTGTGATGATCTCAATCAAAACAAACAATATATGTCCGCCATCAAGTGCTGGAATAGGTAAAAAGTTCATAAATGCCAAGACCAAAGACAAAAATGCTGTGATGTTCCAAAATACATAAAAATCAAACGTCTCCGGGAACAACGACGCAACAGTTCCAAAGCCCCCTAACGTCTGTACTCCTTCAGGAGTGAAGACGTATTTGAAATCAGAAACATATCCTGTTATCTTCTTGATCGCTGTCTTTATTCCATGTGGAAACGCCTCCATCAAACTATAATCGACATGTTCCATCTCATACAAGTCGTATGGCGATTTCATATACACACCTACTTTGCCATCAATATCTGGAGTGACCGTCAGATTCACAGTGTCCGCACCACGCAAAACACTCCACTCCATAGACTTGTTTTTATGAGATGCTATCTGTCTCATAGCCTGAGTCAAATATGCCGACTCTCCATTTATAGTCAACAACCTGTCGTCTGCCTGTAGCCCAGCCTCCGCTGCAGGCATGCCGTCGATAAGTTTCTGCACTACAAATGGAACACGGTAGAACGCAAATCCCTTACCCTCTCTCATCAACATAGTCATAAATGAGTCTGGGATCGCAATGTCTACAATAGCACCGTCTCTATTAACCTGAACCGTCTTCGCTTCTACAATCTTACGAACCGATTCCTCAGACAAGCTCTTTAGATTCTCTCCATCGGCAGAAACCAACTTATCGCCATCAACAAAACCTACCTCATGAGCAGACCAACAGTATTCCATACCATCAGTCGCATTCTCCAGTGGCAAATACGTATCTCCCCAGTGGAACGCGATACCAGTATAAATGGCTATCGCAAGGAGAAAATTCATCACCACTCCAGCAATCATTATTATCAGTCGCTGCCAAGCGGGTTTTGTGCGGAACTCCCAATTCTTCGGTTCTTCCTTCATCTGTTCGGTATCAAAACTTTCGTCGATCATTCCGGAAAGTTTCACATATCCGCCAAGTGGCAACCAGCCGATACCATAGGTTGTATCACTGTTTTTGGGTTTGAATTTGAATAAGCTAAAGCCAGGATTGAAGAAAATATAAAACTTCTCTACTCTGACGCCAAACATCTTCGCTGTTATAAAGTGTCCAAACTCATGGATCACCACCAACAATGTCAATGAGGCGAAAAACTGTATTAACGTATAAATCATATTATATTATAAAACTTTCTGCCACTCTTCTTGCCTCGATATCCGTCTGAATATAATCCTCATACGTAGGCTGCGCGATATACGCGATCTTAGCCATTGTATTTTCGATGATATCCGACATCTGCAAGAAACCTATCTTCTTATTCAAAAACTCACGCACAACGATCTCATTCGCTGCATTCACAACACATGCCACGTTTCCTTTTCTGTCCAAAGCCTCATATGCCAAAGCCAAATTACGGAATACCTTTGGATCTGGAGCCTCAAATGTAAGTTGCTTTACCTTACCGAAATCCAAACGTTCACCACCAAGATAGATACGTTCTGGATAACTCATTGCCAACGATATAGGGATACGCATATCAGGAGTTCCAAGCTGAGCCTTCACAGCACCGTCGTTAAACTGCACCATCGAATGGATGATGCTCTGCGGATGCACCTGTACCTCTATCATATCAGGAGTAAGATCAAAAAGCCACTTCGCCTCTATCACCTCAAAGCCTTTATTCATCATTGAGGCAGAATCGATGGTGATCTTTGCACCCATGCTCCAGTTGGGATGTTTCAACGCCATCTCTGGAGTCACATTCTCCAATTTGTCACGAGTCCATCCACGGAACGGTCCACCAGAGGCTGTAAGGATAATCTTCTCAAGTTTATTGTGACGTTCGCCTTCCAAACACTGGAAAATAGCTGAATGTTCTGAGTCGACGGGAAGAAGTTTGATTCCGTTTTCCTGACATAGTCGGCATACCAAATCTCCTGCCACAACCAATGTCTCCTTGTTTGCCAAAGCTATCTTCTTGTGTGCCTTGATTGCTGCAATCGTAGGAGCAAGTCCAGAATAACCGACCAATGCCACAAGCACCATCTCAGAGGCATCATTGGCAGCGACATCTGCAACCGCAGCCGAACCAGTCATCACCTTCGTCGACAAACCTGCCACCGCATTCTTAACCTCCTCATACTTGCTTTCGTCAGCAATCACAGCGATCGCCGGCTTAAACTCCTTTATCTGCTCAATCAACAGTGAAGCGTTTCTACCTGCTGTGAGAGATTCTATTTTATATCTGTCTGGGTTCTCACGCACAACATCCAATGCCTGTGTGCCGATTGAACCAGTAGAGCCCAAAATTGTAATTACCTTCTGTGACATTTTTATACTGATATACTGACTTTATCATTATTCCGCTGCTGGTGCAGGAGTTTCTGTAGCAGGAGCAGGTGCTGGTGCAGGAGCCGGTGCGGCTGGTGCTGGTGCAGGAGTTTCGACAGGAGCAGTCTCTGCCGGAGTCTGTTGAGTCTCCACATTCCTACGTCTTACACGAGTGGTTGTATCTCTAGTCTGAGTAGAATCACGACGTGACCTTCTGACTACAGGTTGTTCTGTTGGCTCAGCCTCATATTTTTTCACCTTTGGCTGTGCGGTAACCTTCTTTTGTGTAGAGAATGAGATATAATCATTTGGATCAAGAGGCTGACCGTTAAGCCATAATTCGAAAGTCATTTCCGATGGTTCTCCACCTCGCAATGTGGCAAGGATTTCACCCGCATGCACACGTTCACCTATTCTCTTCAAGAACGGCTGAGTAAACTTATACATTGACACCAGACTTTCTGAATGTTGTATCTGCAAGCAATAACGGTTGTGGGCGGAATATCCAGCAAAGATCACGGAACCATCCAAAGCTGAATATACACTTTCCAATGGGTCGACACTTATTGTCACTCCATTCACACCCGAATATGGATCAAATCCCATAAGCACAACGCCAAGCGCAGGACGGTGCATAAGTCGGTTTTTACTTGTTTCGGAAATCTGTGAGTTTGTCGCATATCGCTGTGCGATTTCATACTGCGAGCAATATTGGTTCTCACGATCAGACGGATTGTTCTGTACTTTCGACATATCCATCTTGACAACTTCCTTAAGAGAAGCTGTACTGTCACCCACCGCAATGTCACCTGTCACAACTTTCTGCAACATCGCCAAGTATTGATCGTTGATTTTTGCCTGCTCCTGAAGTGAATCAAGAAGTACAGCCTGAGAAATAACCTGTTTTCTAAGTTCATTCGCACTTGTGTATCCCGGCATAAATGAACGCAATGGAGTCTTGATAATCAACACTGCTATAATCAAAAAATAGATTACAGCGACTGCGAAACAGACCGAAATCACACTCAACCTTGACAAACGTATATGCCACGCCTCCTCCAATGTGTTCTCATTGAAAATAGTAAGACGGTACTTAAAATTCAGTTTATGCAGAAAACTACTCTTGCTATTTGCCATTCCTCTTCACTTTATTCTCCTTTGGAAATCTCCGAAGGATTGATTCCTACTTGTTGTTTAAAACACTTTCTAAAATATGCGATGTCTTTGAATCCGACATTGTATGCCACTTCTGAAACGGTCATCGCACCGTCTTCAAGCAATTGCTTAGCACGCTTGATACGGATATTTCTTATGAACTCCTTCACTGTCATTCCAGTGATCGCATTCATCTTTCTATACAACTGCATACGGCTGACTCCAACCTCCACCGCAAATTTCTCGATATCAAAATCAGCATCAGAAAGGTTTTCCTCTATCACTTTCATCGCCCTTATCATGAATTTCTCATCTGGCGACTGTGTTACGACCTTCGTAGGTTCTGATATCATCTCTATCTTGAAGCGACTGCGTATTTTCTCCTTCAATCGCATCATGTTCATAACCTTCTGATCGAGAACCTCAATATCAAATGGTTTGGTGATATAGTCGTCGGCACCACGTTTCAAACTCTCAATCTCACTTTCTTTGCTATGCACCGCAGTAAGCAAAATGATTGGAATATGTGACGTCTTTTCGTCGTGCTTCAACTTATTACACAACTCATCACCACAGATATTAGGCATCATCAAGTCGGTGATCACGACATCTGGAATCTGCTCTGCCGCTTTCTCCAACGCAATCTTACCATCCTCTGCCTCAATGACTTTAAATCTTGACTCAAAATGAATTGCTACAAACTTACGAAGTTCTTCATTGTCCTCTGCAATCAAAAGCACTGGTTTCTCCTCATCCGACAACTCAGTCGAGTCATTTTCATGACTTTCTGCAATCGACACATCATCAATAGAGTCGCCATCTTCAGTTTTGTCCGATGTCTCAAACAATGGAAGTATAACTTTGAATGTCGTTCCTTCTCCTCTCTTGCTGTTAAGCAATACCTCTCCATCCATCAGTTTGACAAGATCAAAGACAAGGTTCAAACCGATACCTGTACCAATACAAGCATCTTTCTCATCAGCACTCTGATAGAAACGTTCGAAGACATGTTTCTGGTCTTCTTCAGTCATTCCTTTTCCTGTGTCTATAACTGAAATCTGGAAACTGTCACTGATATTGCCAGCTTCATACTTATGTTGCGACAACATATCCAACATAACCTTGATTGAGCCTCCACGTGGAGTGAACTTCATACTGTTGGAAACAAGGTTGTCGACTATTTTCTCAATCTTATCTGAATCAAACAATATACGTCTGCCTCGAGACGCATCGTCTACACTAAGCGATATCTGTAAACCTTTTGCCTCGCCCTCTGTTTGGAACGCACGAACGATAGTTTCAAGCAATGCAGGAAGATCGCCTGGCTTATAAACCGCCTGCAATGAGCCACTCTCTATCTTTCTGAAATCAAGAATCTGATTCACAAGACGCAACAGCTTATTTGCGTTTCTCTCCGCAAGTGAAGCCATCTGCTTCGACTCAGATGATGTCCCATCATCCTTTAATATTTTAGACAATGGTCCTAGAATCAATGTTAGAGGAGTACGTAGCTCATGCGATATGTTAGTGAAGAAATCAAGTTTCATCTGTTCTACCTTCTCCATCTCCTCCGCTTTCTGCTTCTCCAAAACCAACTTGTTTTTAAGAATCATACGACTGCGATAATGGTAGAGATACATCAAAACAATTGACACAATCAACAATGTCATAAGCGTCTTGAACCACCATGTGTTCCAGAATGGAGGCTTAACATAAAGCTGCACTCGCAATGGTTTTTCATTCCATACTCCATCACAATTTGATCCCATCACCTCAAACACATACGATCCTGGATGCAAGTTGGTGTATGTACATTTGTTTTCATTGCCAGCGTCAATCCAATTGTCGCTTTGTCCTACCAGACGATATTTGAACTTGTTCTTGTTGACGCGGGAATAAGAAAGAGCTGAATACTTGAATGTCACCATATTCTGGTCGTAATTCAAATGCAGACATGTCTCTCCCGTCTTCTCATCTATTGAAACCTGATCCGCAGGCACCTCCTGATTGAAAACCTTCACATCCTCAAGTGCCATCGGTGGTATAAACTTATTTTCATGGATGTCTGCAAGATTGACAATATTAAATCCTGCATTTCCTCCTGCCATCACACGGCCGTCGGAACAAATATATACAGCGCCATAATGGAACTGACGGCTCTGCAATCCGTCGCGTTCATCATAATTGACAATCTCCTTATTACCCTTACGAATACGGCTCAAACCAGAAGTTGTGCATGCGATATAGAACTCACGCCACTCAAGAAGAGACTGGACATTATTGTTCGGCAAACCGTCTTTCTCTGAAATCGTACTTATCTCTCCAGTATACTTGTTGTATTCAACGACTCCTCGCTCCAAGCTGCCGACATAGAACACATTCTTTGATTTCTCCACAATAGAACGTGCTCTCTCTTTGTAGACGATGGTGCGTTCCTCCTTCGTCAGATAGATGATGATTTCATCTGGAGTGAAAATCCACAAATCTTTATCGGAGTCTTCAAACACTTTCCAAACCTCCTTGTTGAACGCCAACTTATCCATGTGAGTGAAAGTACCGTTGCTTGGATTGAACTTGTCCACTCCATTACCAGTACCTAGCAACACATCGCCGTTACGACAGATACAAATGCTCCACACATTGTCGCTATTTATAGAGTTCTTGTCTGTTTCGGAATGACGGAATACTCGTTTCACCTTACCGGTCTGAACATCCAATACATTCAGTCCACCCATGTAAGTTCCGACCAAAACATCATTGCCAACTTTAGCAAAACTCTTTATGCAGTTGACAGACAATCCAGAATTGGCCTGTGTGATATACTCAAACTTGCCACTCTTCATGTCGTAGATATTGACACCTCCGCTCTCTGTTCCGACCCACACTTTAGATCCAGGGACCTCCAAGAAAGCGTATACCTGGGCACAATTCAAATATCGGTTGTCATTTTTCGACTCCCGAATAAGTTCAAACGGCTGTTTTTCACTGTTTCTGTAACTGATACCTCCACGGGTACAAACCCACAAGTCTCCCTTATTGTCTACAAACAAATCAATGACAGAATTGTGCACAAGTGTGATATCATTATGCACATCATTGACGTTGATGACATATTGCTGAGTCTGACGATCATAACAGATCAAGCCAGAGCGTGTACCGATCCAGATTCTTCCATCACGGTCTTCACATATAGCCTTTACCGAAGCTTCTGCCCCTGTAGTAGGCAAATTTGTTTGATGCTTCAGTTCTGTATTGTCTTTATCTTTGATATCAACAGTATAGACACCTTTATCGTATGTTCCGATCCACACAACATTATCTTTACTGATGCAGATTGAGCGAACCTCAGAATCAGAAAGGACAGATTTGATTGTTCCTGTCGACGGATCAAAAAGTTTTACTCCTGACTCTCCAGTTCCGATCCACAATCTTCCATACGTATCTACAACCAATGTCTTTATATATGGAACACTTCCTGCCTCTGACTCCTGGAAATGATAGTATTCAAGAAGTAAATTTGAATCAAGATAAGCAAGTCCATCATCTGTACCAACCCATATTTTTCCATCTGGAGTCTCTACTACTGAGTTTGCTGAATATTTAGACAATCCGCTCTTAGTCAAAGGAATGGCTGAGAATGATTCACTTTGTGGTTCATATATATTCAATCCTCCATTTTCAGTTCCGACCCAAAAACGTTTTTTTGAATCCTGGAAAATGCAACGGACCAACTCTCCTCTCACCTGACCCTCTATGCTTCCATACTTATATGGATAAAATGTGTATCCATCAAAACGATGAAGGCCCTGACTTGTGCCGAACCACATATATCCTTCAGCATCCTGATATGCGCACTGCACGATGTTATAGTTTAGGCCATCCTTTTGTGTATAATTGTCAAAACGCGACAATGCAAGTTGCTGGCTGGCAAAAATGCCACCCCACAAAAAGCACCATATCAATGCGACTATGTATCTTAATCTTCGCATATACGACTCGTTTTTTATTTTTTCAAACCAAAGTTTATAATCTCAGGAAGTGCATTTCTAAACTCATGCATATCATCAAACAAGACGTCTGCCCCCTTACTCAACAAATCCTCCGGAAGCAGGATTCCTGTGTTGACCGCCACAGTGAAAATCTTAGCGGCATGAGCTGATGTCACTCCCAGCGGAGCATTCTCCACCACAATAGCCTCATCTGCAGAGAATCCGCCTTTCTTCAATGCCATCAAGTAAGGCTCTGGATCCGGTTTGCCCTTTTTCACATCGTAGGCAGTGACCATTCTCTCAGGAGCGAATATACCTGGGAAAAGAGAGTCTAGTTTTTCAAACAGACTGTGCTGACCTGAGCCAGTCACGATAAAAATCTGTAAACCAGAGTCGCGCACAAATTCAAGCACCTCACGTATGCCAGTCATCACGTCGGCAGGACCCTCCTGCTCAAAATATTTGCACTTTGTAGCGTAAATTCTTTCGCACTCCTCCTTCGTTGCCTCACGCCCCTTCTGAGCAAGAAACATCTCCTGAATAGTAGCGAAGCCAGTCATTCCTTCACGCTTATAGGCCTCATACTCATTGAAATCAACACCCTCGTCGATAAACGCCTTCACCCATGCTACAGCATGATGCGGCATCGAATCAAAGATTACTCCATCCATATCAAAGAGGACAGCCTTAAGCTTCAATCCCGACAATTTTTCTTTCACCTGAGCCGTTAGTCTATTCATTGCAAACTATATCAAATTCTCGCAAATATACATTTTTTCCTCAACTTTTCAGCGGAATTTGTCGATATATGATTTCAAAAAAGTATTTTTACAAAAAACACGAACAAATCAAATATGACAAAGACTAAATTCAGACCCAGATTCTACTACATCACAGCTATTTTCGTATTAATGCCAGCCATTTGCGGATTGGTTCTTTCGATAATGCCAAGCGACGTGCCAACACATTGGTGGATAATATTTTCCGTCTTTGCGGTGATATTCGTAGGTTTTCTTATCTATCGACTTGTGATGCAGAGCAGAAGCCTTGAAGTAGACGGTACTGTTCTCAAAGTGAGCAGATTCTTCGGATTGATTAAGGAAGGTGAGGTAGACTTGAAGAAGTTCGACGGCTACTACCTTGATTATGTACGCACAGGCAGAGACGGCAAAGATGTGTACGGATATTTCTGTCTGTTGAAGAAAGAGACCACCGTCACCAGACTCTGTTTCAACGACTACGACGATTTCGACGAATTCTTGAAGGATGCGGTTGAGCCAGTGATCCCGAAGATTGTGTACAGGAAAATGTAAAGAAATGCCAAATTCAGAAGCCAATCGAGTTTCTGAATTTGGCAGCATAGTCATCATACTAATGAAAACATTTCCTTAGCGTAATCGTAGCTTAAGTTATAGACTTCGACCGACCAGTCGTGTTTTTCTTCGATGGTTTGACAGAGTTTTTCTAAATTATACTTTTGTTTGTTCATGTCGATGAATTGTTTGAACAAATCAAAGGACTCTTCCTTCGTGAATGTTTTTTTGGGAACAAAATCGTAGTATAGTTTCGCGAGTTCACTGTTTTTTAGCTTCTTATTCATCAAAGCAGTGGTGGCAGTCTTCATGTCTGCTTTGAATGTTTGTGCATTTTCATCAGTTTCCTCAGATGTATATCTGTTCAAAAACAAGACAATTGAAATGAACAACGATTCATATGTGAAAAAGTTCTCCAGCAATTTTGCATCCTCCTCTGCGTCCGTATAATCAAATTCACACACTTTATGGTAATAAACGACACCATCTTTAATGTCGTCTAAGTTAAACTTTAACGTAAACGATATTTGATTGTCATATGCCTGATAATCATCTACACATGTTGTCATATCAATGTCTAACTGTGAAGCTTTTTCCACAAGTTCAGCAAATGAGAAAAGACTCGGTAATTGTTTGCATATTTTCTTAAAATGTTTCAAAATGTTGGCCCCTTCTTTCGGCTTAACTTCCACAGAGAAATATAATTCAACTTCTTTCGTTTTTGCGTTGACTTCTCTGCTTTCCCATTCCGCATACTTTTCTTTTTTTTCTTTTTTGATTTTTTCTAACACCTGCAAATCCTCTTCTTCAAGAGTTTCAAAGAAGCTTTCGATAAACACTATGTATGGTTTCCCAGAAACAAGTTTGCCTTCAATGGTGCATAAATCCCGTATAAGGTAATATTTGCATTTGAGTTTTCCGTAGTTAGTCTCATCTACTTTCACTTCGGAGTCAAATTTCTCATAGTTAATGAAATATACATCAATGATTTGCGAGATTTTATCATCATATAATACCCAGTCTCCTTTTTTGATTTCCATCTTATTGCTTGCTTAAAATGAATTGTTTTTATATGTGATTTTACAATTCCACCTTATGGGTTTCTGTTCCGACTTTTACGACATAAATGCCTTTCTGTGGCACTGAGATCTGGATATTTTCCTGACCGCCACGCTTACTTACGATCAGTCTACCCAACATGTCATACACTTCAACATCACTCTCCGCTCCACGCACATAGATAGTATTTCCTTCTGTCCATACAGCTATTTCACTTACTACAGCATCGTTTACGCCAGTACCTTCCTCGATATATTTCACCGTCCAACCCTCAGGTATTCTGTCTAATCCATATTCAAGCGGCAACGCTTTCGGGCAGTAGAATGTGCCGGTCGGAGCAACATTTTTCACCCAACAATTAGTGTTATCCTCCTGATCAGAGCTGTCTTTCCACTCGACGAATGCGACTCTTATTTCAGACAAGTTAGTACATCCTGAAAACATGACGTTATAACAATATCCCGCCAACGTTGTAGCAGGCAATTCCGGCGCTTTCGTCAGACTGGTACAACCCGAGAACATCCCATCATAACAACCATATGCCAACGTTGTGGCTGGCAATTCTGGGGCTTGCGTCAAGCTTGTGCAACCTGAGAACATTTCGTCATAACAATAATCTGCCAACGTTGTGGCTGGTAATTCTGGGGCTTGCGTCAAGTTTGTGCAACCTTCGAACAAACTATAGAAACAATAATCAGCAGGGACTACAAGGGTTTCGCCTGTGCCGTCGATCAAACTCATCACGCTACCACTGGCTGCTATCTTTCCTGTCATCGTAAAAGATGAGTATTTATCATACCTCTTTGAGAACCCGTTCGGATTATCCCCTCTCAGCAAAGCCTTGTCACCCTTATGGGCCAACGTGATGGTATCGCCTGCAGCCAGTGCGGTCCAGGTTTCTCCACCATCCAATGAATACTGCACGTCAGGATTATTTCCTCCGTTATTCACAATTCCAAACGTAGAGCCATCCTCCTCGGCCGTGAAGGTCAAATAGTTGGTCTCAGCCGCAACCGTATCGTCAATAAATTTCACCGTCCACCCTTCCGGTATTCTGTCCACTCCATACTCAAGCGGCAGAGCTTTCGGGCAGTAGAAGGTGCCGGTTGGGGCTACGTCTGCGACCCAATCATAAGTGCCAATGCCACTACCCCAATCATCAAATGAGACATGGATTTCGGTTAGTCTTGTGCAACCTGAGAACATGAAACTATTACAACCTTCAGCCAATGTCGTGGCAGGCAATTCAGGGGCTTGCGTCAGACTCG
>CACZOA010000044.1 GCA_902782665.1 uncultured Bacteroidales bacterium | reverse complement strand
GCATCATCCGGATCTGCCGAAGAATGCGGACAGAGTGGAGGAGTGTGAGACGATGATGGCGAGAATCAATGAGGCGTATGAGAAAATCAGGAAATCAAGAATTAAAAAGTGAAGAATGAAGAATGGATGCTTTGGCACACTTTTTGTGATAAATGTTTTGTATTAATATCTCGTGAAAGCAGATGCTAGGGTATGGAGAAAGTGAAAAAGCGGAATCGGAAGACTCCGCTTTTTTTGTTGTGCTTTACAGTATGGAAAAAGAATCATTATTTTCGTCGAATTGTCGTTAATTTGATAATATACAGATTGATAAAAATATGTCATTTTGCTTTGTTTAATTTATTTTTGTTTATTTTTGTCTGGAATAATTAACAGCAAAATATCTGTAGTATGGGATTTTTTAATAACCTGTTTGGATTTGGAAGAAAAGACAAAACTGACGAGAAATGTTCGTCAAACAAGAATGTCGAAACACGAGGAAATGGTTCAGGACCATCAGAACCATCGAATTTGATATTTATGGAGAATGGCAAACAACTAATAGAAATAGTTGATGATCAGTTAGCTAAGAGTTTGTTGACCGATGATAATCTATATATGTTGTTGAGTACAAAGAAAGCCAATATGATTAATGGCTTCAGTTTTCCTTATGTAGGCAACAAAGGAGGTGACAACGTGATCTTGTTCCTGTTTGTTTTTCGCGGTTTGGAAAAAGCACAGCAGTATATCGACGATTGTGGCTATGAAGTTTTGGATGGTGTATATCCAATCGGAAAAATTACTCAAAGTGACAAATTTTTTAGTTTGGAAAACACTTTGTCGATCGCAAATAAACTTGGTGTAAGGTATGTCGAACTTGATGGCAAGGAGTTTTTTGATATAGACTGGTTTTTCCGTGTGAACAAAAAGGAAAACCTTTCTCTAAATATAATGTTGAAGAAAGAGGAGGTTGAAGAATTAGAGGGAAAACGTGAACTGAGTCAAGATAAAATTCCAGTACGTTTTAATCCGATAAACATTGTAGAATACAACAATCCTTACAATATCACCGATGATAGAAGGAAAGAATTGGTAGATTTCCTTATGAATTGTCCGGAACGAAAAGGAGGTATCTCAAATGCTGATTTTATGTCTCTTTTAGGAATTGACACTTTGGGAACAAGAACTGCGATCAATCAATCAAGAGAAGAGTCTGTCCAATATTTTATGCCATTGAACTTAGCTGAAATTTGCTTTTTGAACAGCATTGTCCAGTTCCAAATCTTGCCAAAGGCTCAAAATGAAGGTTTGAAAGAAGATCAGATTGTATTCGAAAAGGTTTTGGATGTGATCTTTGAGGTGACGTGGCGAAAGCTGATGGAGAAAAAGAAATTGTTCACGATTGCGGATCGAACAACAAAGGAACTGTTGGTTAGGGAAGGGCATGCGTATGTCCTATATACAGACTTGTTCAAGTATCAAGGAAGTTTTGATTACGTAGAGATCAATGGAAAAGAAGAGCTGTTTAATCTTGTGTCAAAAACAAATGCTAAAGCTATAGTCGTGACAGATGGTCCTTCATATCCTGCGGTTATTCCAATTCCAAAAGAGAATATTTGAAAGAAATGCAATAAAAAACAAAGAGTTAGAGAAAAGCGGAGTCGGAAGATTTCGCTTTTTTGTTGTGGAATATTACCCATTGTAAATTTTTGTTAATAAATGTTAACAATTATTGCGCGTAATGGTGTAAAAGTGTTAAATAAATTACTATTTTTGTAGAAAAGTGTTCTAAATATGAAAAAAGTATTTTTTTTGATTGCAATTGTGGTGGCAATGTTGTCTTCTTGTAAGAACATTTCAGACGCTACTGTTGAGGATATACAGAAAGCGTGTGAAAAAGAAGATTGGAACACTACAAAGGAGATGTGTGAAGCATATATGAAGAAAGACAGGTCGAATCCCGTCGTCTATAAATGCCTTGGTGACGCATATTATGGCTTGAAAGATTCTGCGTTCGCTCAATATAGCTACGATCAGGCTATCGCTCTTGATAGTATGTATGTCGACGCGATGGTCGGTTCTGCAGACGTGCTTATGAATGGAGGTGACGCATCGTTGGCAATCTCACACCTTAGAGCACAAATGGAATATATCCCTGACAATGCCAAGCTTCACAATGCTTTGGGTTGTGCATTTCGTCTTGAGGAAAATGACGCTGAGGCTCAGGCAAATTTCGAGCGAGCTGTGCAACTTGACCCACATTATCTGACCGCACGTAGGAATCTCGCTATTATGCAGATTGACAACCGTGATTTGGATGATGCGATACTTAATTTGGAGACAGCACTTGATGAGAATCCAAACCAGGCAGATGTTTATAATTACATGGCTCTTGCTTATGCGTATAAGAGCAACCCGGAAGAGGCAGAGAAATTGTTTTTGAAATCTATTTCTATTGATGATAAATACCTTCCTGCAATTGAGAATCTTGCATTCCACTATAAGCATAATGGCAATCTTGATAAGGCTAAAAAATATTATGAAAAGGCAGCCAAACTTGGTAGTGAAAATGCGGAGCATATTTTGAAAAATAGCATATTCAAAAAATGAAAATTATATATTCAATCGCATGAAGAAAATTTTTTCAATTGCTATTCAATGATTGTTTTTTGCTAGTGTTAAGTGATAAAAGGGGGAATATGAGGGCTAAAAAAATAAATGTTAGGGTATTGGTTGGTGTAATGTGTGTCGCACCTTTGACAGGCTGTGGAGATACGTGTAATTCAAACGCAGATATAGAGAAGGTTACGGCGTCACTTTTAGAGCAACAATGTAGTGCCGAAAGTGACAATGTAGTAGAGACTCTGAATGTAGATGAAGATGGTTTTAGAATTGTCGACATGGGGCTTTCTGTAAAATGGTCATCTTGCAATTTGGGAGCATGCAAACCGGAGCAATCTGGTAATTACTATGCATGGGGTGAGTTGAATAAAAAAGCAATTTATACTGCAAACAATTCAGCTACGTATTCCTATTCTCTTTCTGAATTGAGATCCATGAAAGTGATAGATTCAAAAAATGTTCTTCTTCATTCAAAAGATGTCGCGTCTATAAAGTTGGGTAAAAATTGGCGTATGCCTACACGAGAAGAGGCGGATGAACTTATCAGAAAGTGTAAGTGGGAATGGGGATTGAAGAATGGAGTGAAAGGATATAAGGTGACCGGACCTAATGGAGGTTTTATATTCCTCCCTGCAAACGGTTATTTTTTTGGTTCCCAGATTTACGATACAGATGAGACAGGCAATTATTGGACTTCTACAGGATACGACAATGGAAATTTCTCATATGCGTTGGATTTTTCAAAGTCCAGACCTAAAATTGCAAGTAGTGGACGTAGTGGAGGGCGTTGCATTCGTCCAGTCTATGTGAAATGAAGGAATATTCAAATAGAGGCGTTGCATTGCGACGCCTCTATTCGTATGTTAAAAAATCAAAAAATAGTAGGATTTTGTGTGGCGAGGGAGAATGTTCTTGTAAAAGATGCCATATATTTGTAGCGTCAATGAAAAAAAAGTATAATTCAGATATTGTAAATGCGAATTAGAAAAAGAAAATAATTAATAACGCTAGGGACATCTGTTGAATAAACATGAATTAATCTGATTTATTTGTGTGGTGAGAAAGTTGTCTGTCCGCTTGTCAAGTGGATGCTGATTTTGTTAGTTCCCTATTAAATTTTCTATAAGTTTATGAAAGGTAAATTTTTAATTACAACTGGCTTAATGCTGGCAAGCGTATGCACTTCTGCACAGAATTATTTCGGTGTGACTGGAGGTTACAATTTGTCTACTTTTAAGATGGATAAGCAGAGATTGGGAATACCTGATGGGGTTGTTGAGAATAGTCCTAAGTCAGGTTTCAATGCCGGTATTGCTTATGAATACCGGTTTACTGGCTCCGACAAAGGAAATTTGTTCATAGGCGCTAATGTCTTATACTCATTGGAAGGCTACCATCACAAAGCACTTGTTCCTGCCAACATGTCTGTATATCCAGATATTGTAAGTGTAGAACCAATTGAGTCAGAAGAAGATGTTGACATCAAATATTTGAAGGTGCCAGTCAGTTTCGGCTACAACTTCAAACTCAGTGATAACTTCGGATTGGCACCAAAGGTGTTTGGAATCCTGGAGTCTCAGGTAGGTGTTGAACATAGTGATGCCAATCCTGTGTTTGATTTTGCGTTTGGAGCAGGTGTGAATCTGAATATCGGAGAACGATTGTCGATTGGTTTGGGCTATGATTGGAATCCAGATGACTTTGATTGTTATTTTGGTAATGCTCATGCCAATGTCTCTTATTATATTTTCTCTACTAAATAAGTCAAACAGTAAAGATTGAATCAGTGAAGACGTTGCATTGCTACGTCTCTGCTTATAAAATAAGTGTCTATGAAAAGTAAATTACTAATTTTAGCTGGCATGATGCTGGCAAGCGTATGTGTTTCCGCACAGAATTATTTCGGTGTGACAGGAGGTTACAACTTATCTACACTGAAGATGGAAGAATTAACTGGAGATCCTTATGGAGTAAAGACAGAGCATTCTCCTAGGTCTGGTTTCAATGCTGGTATTGCTTACGAGCATCGTTTTACTGGTTCCGATAAGGGCAACTTGTTCATAGGAGCAAATGTCCTATACTCATTGGAGGGTTATCATTACAAAACAACGATCCCTACTGGAAGCGACATTAAATTGAAATCAAGCTCAGCTCCTGTTGAGTATGAGGATAATGTTGACATCAAATATTTGAAGGTGCCAGTCAGTTTCGGCTACAACTTCAAACTCAGTGATAACTTTGGATTGGCTCCAAAAGTATTTGGAATCTTGGAGTCTCAGTTAGATGTTGACCATAATGATACCAATCCTGTCTTTGATTTCGCATTTGGTGCAGGTGTGAATCTGAATATCGGAGAGCGATTGTCGATTGGTTTGGGTTATGATTGGAATCCGGAAACAGATTTTGACCCTACTGTCGTTTATGGCAATGCTCATGCCAATGTCTCTTATTATATTTTCTCTACTAAATAAGGAAGAAAATATGACGATGTGCATAGCATCGGAAAGAGTATAGATTGAATCCGTGGAGACGTCGTATGCGGCGTCTCCATCTATTAAATAAGTGTCTATGAAAAATAAAATACTTATTGCTGTTGGTTTGCTGTTGGCAAGTGTATGTGCTTCCGCACAGAATTATTTTGGTGTGACAGGAGGTTATAACCTTACGAACATGCATCATGAGATGGGGTCTTCTGATTTTGAACGTGATCCAAAATCAGGATTCAATGTTGGAGCTTCTTACGAACATCGTTTTCATGCAAACGGAAAGGGGTGTCCATTTCTTGATGCTTGTTTACTCTATTCCCAAGAAGGATATTTTTATTCGGATAAGGATCTGAAATTTTTAAAAATTCCAGTTGGCGTGGGTTATGACTTTCAGTTGACAAGAAAGTTTGGACTTGCACCAAAGGTTTTTGGAGTTCTCGATGTTGAAATGTCAGATGTTTCGGCTTCGGATAATAATATGTTTTTTGCATTTGGTGGAGGTGCCAATCTCAATATAGGTGAGAAATTTTCGATAGGAATTGGATATGAGTTGAGACGTGAGTCTTATGGATCGAATGACGACTATTATTCATGGTTTAATACGTTTCATACCAACCTCACATACTACATCTTCTCTAAGTAAAGAAGAATTACTAATTTTATGGAGACGTCGTATGCGGCGTCTCCATCTATTAAATAAGTGTCTATGAAAAATAAAATACTGATTGCTGTAGGTTTGTTGCTGGCAAGTGTATGTGCTTCCGCACAGAATTATTTCGGTGTGACGGGAGGATGCAATCTTAGTCATTTATCTAAGCAGGATGTTTTGTTTGATTTCTATAGTAAGATTGGATTCAATGTTGGTGTCGCATACGAACATCGTTTTAAGAATTCAGGAAATAGTTATCCGTTTGTCGACGCAAGTATCCTTTATTCATTAGAACAATATTCTTTTGCATATAAGGATAGAACGATTGATCCTTATGATATGGTTTTGTATTATGGAGGCTATGAACCTATAGTCAAGGAGAAGTATTTGAAAGTCCCGGTTGGTGTTGGTTTCAATTTCCAACTTGCGGAAAAATTTGGCTTGGCTCCAAAGGTTTATGGTATTTTGGATGCCACTATAGATAGGTTTGGTATGGAACCTATATTTGCATTTGGTGGTGGCATGAATTTGAATATTGGAGAACATTTCCAAATAGGCATAGGTTACGATTTGAATCATAGTTTTGCTTGGACTTGTGCATCTTTCAAAGAGTGGATTGGAAACTTTCATGCCAACTTGACATATTATATCTTCTCAAAGTAAGATGAATTACGGATTTTATGGAGACGTCGGGTTCGGCGTCTCCTTTGTTTTTTCTATTTGCATTTTTGAATTTCCCCAAAAAGAAGTATTTTTGTCGAAACACAGATTTATACCATAGAGAGTGATAGAAAAAATCATAGAACTGGAAGTGGCTGACCCCACTATTTTCTACGGAGTTAACAATTCTAACATCCGTCTGATCAAGGATTTGTATCCCAAAGTTAAAATTGTAGCCAGAGGTACGGCAATCAAAATCCATGGCGATGAGGAGGAAATCGCTATAATCGAGGAGGTGATTGGAAAACTTGAAAAATACTGCGCCACTTTCAATAAGTTGACGGAAGAGGTTATCATCGACTATATCAAGGGAAGTGAACCTAAAATTCAGGTGGAGAACAATCTGATTATCTATGGTATAAGTGGCAAACCGATCACTGCCCGCACTCCTACACAGAAAAAATTCATGGCTGCCTACGAGAAGAACGATCTTATCTTCTCTATTGGTCCTGCTGGTAGTGGAAAGACGTATATCGCTATCGCCACTGCTGTAAGAGCGTTGAAAAACAAGGAGGTCAAGAAGATTGTGTTGAGCCGTCCTGCTGTGGAGGCAGGTGAAAAACTTGGTTTCCTTCCCGGTGATATGAAGGAAAAGATTGATCCTTACTTGCAGCCTCTTTACGATGCGTTGCAGGATATGATTCCAGGAGCCAAACTGAAAGAGTATATGGAGAACGGAATTATCCAGATCGCTCCGTTGGCATTTATGCGTGGACGTACTCTTTCCGACGCTTTCATCATTCTTGATGAGGCTCAAAACACTACCACTCAGCAGATTAAAATGTTCCTTACACGTATGGGAGAACACAGTAAGATCGTCGTGACGGGAGACATGACTCAGATCGACCTTCCTGCTCGTGAACGCTCGGGTTTGGGTGAGGCTTTACGCGTGCTGAAGAATATTGATGGTGTGGCTAAGATTGAGTTTAATGCAAAAGATATCATTCGCCACAAACTCGTGCAGAAAATTGTGGAGGCATATGCTAAGCATGACGCAAAGAAAGCAAAAAAGATTATTCCGCTCACTCCAAAGGACGACGACGAATAATATCCAGTAGACGGGAGTATGTTTCTACATAGGTTGTCTATATATAATTTCCGCAATATCCGTAGATCCGACCTCACTTTTGCCAAGCATATCAACTGCTTCATCGGCAAAAACGGTGTCGGCAAGACTAACATTATCGATTCCATCTATTACCTGTCTTTCTCCAAAAGTCCGTCGAACCGTGACGACAAGGATAATATCACTTTCGGAGAGTCAGGATTCCAATTGAAAGCCCATTATCACCGTGCTGAATCGGAATTTGAGATTTCTTGCGCACTCGACAAGGGTAGGAAGATGCTCAAGAGAGATGGCAAGGAGTATGAGAAAGTGTCAGACCATATTGGTTTGATTCCTGCGATATTGGTTGCTCCGAAGGATATTGAGATCATACAGGGAGCTTCAGAAGAGCGACGCAAGTTTATCGACGGTTGTATCTCGCAGTTCGACCGTAAATATCTGGACGCTTTGCTCGTCTATAAAAACGCTTTGCGTGGAAGAAACGCATTGTTGACATCACAGACTTACGTCGATCCGATCATATTTGAGAGTTACGAGGAGAAACTGGCGTCAGCTGGAATGTTCCTACGTAATGCACGACAGCAGTTTATTGATTCGTTCAAAGGAAAGGTGGATGAAGTGTATCGCAGGATATCCTACGATACGGAAGAGGGTGAGGGTGTTGATATAGAATACCGTTCACAGGCGATGGAGTCGGACTATCTCACTATGCTCCGCTCGCTTCGTGGGGAAGACCAGCGTCGAGGCTTCACTACATGGGGAGTGCATCGAGATGATTATAATTTCAAACGAACTGGACGTAAGATCAAGAAAATTGCGTCGCAGGGAGAGATGAAGACGATGCTTCTCGCTTTGAAATTCGCATGGATTGATATGTTTGTGGCGAAGAGCGACGTCAAACCGATCCTTCTTCTCGATGATATTTTCGACAAACTTGATGAGCATCGTATGGCAAGAATCATCGATTTTATCAGTGATTCCCAGCGGACAGGTCAGGTGTTTATCTCAGATACAAACAGAGAGCATATAACGCTGCTTCTTGAAAAGACGGAGAAAATTTCCTACACCGTCTACGAGATAAATGAGAATGATGGAATGAGCGAGGATAAGGCGGTGAAAATAATGGAGAAATGAAAAGGAAAAACGCATCAACGATATCTTCGATATTGCAAGAATACGTGCACAGAGTGAAAATCGACGAAGACATGCTCGCTCTCGACATTGAAAGAGTGTGGCCGGAATTGGTCGGGGAGGAGTTTGTGCAATATACGCAGGGAATGATGATGAAAAACAAACAGCTGTACGTCACGATGCTTTCTCCGGCAGCGAGCAATGAACTGATGATGCGTCGCAGTGAGATATTGAAAAAGATACACGAAAAATTTGATATTGATTCTACTGTGTTGTCGGCGGTACATTTCTGACACTGGTAGATATGACTTATACAAAAAAATACGAAAGATGGAAGATTTAGAAAACATACACTTCAACCATAGTGTCGGCATACAGATAAGATTCAACGACATCGACCAACTCGGTCATGTCAACAACGCGTCGCAGATATCATTCTTGGATTATGGCAAAGTCCGTTATTTTGAGGCAATGAACAATGGTGAAGTGGATTGGAGAGACGCTCAGTTTGTGATAGTGAATATCAATGTCAGCTACGTCGAGCAGATCTTCATGAATGATAATATTGAAGTCCGCACAAAAATCACTGAAATAGGAAACAAAAGCATCAAACTGCTACAAATGATTGTGGATAGAGACAACGGACACGTCAAAACCGTCTGTCATGGAGTGATGTGTGCTTTTGATATGGACACTCAGCAATCTGTTCTGGTGTCACAGAAATGGCGTGACAAAATCAATAAATTTGAACTTGGTTCGGCGAATTGAGTCTCTCAATTCTATAGACTCAATTATAGTTCACACTACTTCTCCCATAATCAAGTTTTTAGACAGATGGATTACGTCGAATGCAAACAGCCGTTTTCCTAGGTCTTTTATTGAAGCTCCAAAATGATAAACTGTTTCATCAATGATTAGGAAACGGTCGTGAAAATTAGTTTTGTATTGAAAAATGTTGATGCGGCGACATTTCCCATATTCCGTCTCATGGTTGTGTTGTAGAGTTAGTATGTTGTTGTTGACTTTTTCTGTATAGATGGTAGCGGACACGTTTTTTTGTCTTGCCTCAAGAATATGCAGAGTGTCAGAACCTATGTATGGGTCAATTAAAATTACCTCATGTTTGGCACTTTTTATAATCATTTCTGCTACTTCACGTCCTTCCAACAGATGACCTTCGAAGACGCAACCTTCGTGAGGCGGTATGTTTGTGCGAACGAAGAAATCTATCTGTTGCTGATGCTCGTCCAGACGCTTTTCTATTTGGAGAAATCTGTTATCCGTGTATCCTTGTAGTTCCACAAGTTGACGGTTGACGGAATACCCACGAAGAAGATAATCTTTGAGAATTTTGTTTGCCCATTGTCGAAATTTTGTCGCGTTTTTACTGTTGACTCTATATCCAACAGAAAGGATGGCATCTAAACTGTAGAATTGAGTTTTGTATGATTTGCCGTCTGCCGCAGTATATTCCAAAATGGAATGAACTGAGGCTTTATCTAATTCTCCTTCTTTGAAAATATTGTTTAAATGTTTTGAAACAGCTGGTTGTTTGACTCCAAACAATTCTGCCATCTGTTGTTGTGTTAGCCAAACCGTGTCGTTTTCGATTTGCACTTCTAGTTTCAAACTTTCGTTGGGTTGGTAGAGGATTATTTCCCCCTTGCATGATTCTGTCTTGTTACTATCCATATAAGTTTTGATTAAAATTTGAAATCGAGTGCAAAGATATAGATTTCCGATTGATTTCAAAGGAAATAAGAAACTTTATAAATTGAAAAAGAAATTGCTGCCAGCCGTCTTATTTCTTGAATTTTCTCCTGTATGTGGCGTACAAATCCATGATATCGTCCACATAATCGGCAGTCTCCGAGCCACGAAGATATCCGCACTTCACAGACGGCAAGTTGTAATAGTCTGGAGACGCTAGTAGTCTGACATATCTTTTCACCACTTTCCACTCCGCCGGATTATCCCCATGCAGTTCACACAATGTCTGGGCATCACGTATATGTCCAAGACCAGCATTGTATGCGGCAAGAGTCAGACGGATACGGTCGTCGTTGGTGCGGGCAGACTGTATGAGTTGGTATGTGCGGTTGAGATATTCGATTCCTAAACGAAGGTTTTCCTCTGGTTCCAACATTGTTTTGGGATTAGCACCAAGGGCAAGCATAGTCTCTGTCATCAATTGCATCAGACCTTTTGCTCCCGCAAAACTACCTGCGTTAGGGTTGAAGCGAGATTCCGTGTAGGCGATGGCAGACAATAGTCTCCAATCCCAGATAGTGCTGTCCGCCTGTTTTTTGAAGATGGAATCGTAGACGGAAATATGTTTGTCATCAATAAAGATAGGAACATCTTTGTCCTTGCTTTTCGATACCTTGGGCTCATAGTATTTGGTATACAACCTGTTGATTGTCTTTTCGTTGTCTGCAAAATAGCTGTTGATCTCTTTCAGTAGGACAGAGTCGTTTTTTGCCACAGCCCAGGCATTACGTTGTGGATGCGACACTTCAAGATGAATGTCCAGATTCTTAAAATAGCGACGTTGCAGCTGGGCGATATCGTTGTCGCACACCGTCATCTCAATCTCTCCTTTGCTCACCATCTTGATCAGCTGCTCCTCATTGTAATCTGTGGAGACGGTGTTGATCTCCATACCTCCGCCGATCTCGTCATTAAGGTTAAGCAGACGGTGATGGTATTTGGATCCTTGCACCACAGTGATTTTTTTGCCGATAAGGTCTAGCACATCCTGTTTCTGTTTGTTAGATCTTCTGTGCTTCTGCACAATTACCTGATGTGTAATAGTCTCCTTGTCGACAAAATCCATTTTTTCCTTATTGGTCTTGTTGATCACGACTGGGAAAGCCAACACGTCGGCGGAATCTCCTAACATGGATATCAACTCTTCATTGCTTTTGGCCACCTTTATCTCAAGACGTTTGCCCATCTTTTCAGCCAACCCTTTGCTCAACTCATAGTCGTAGCCCATCTCGTGGCCTCCACGAAGAGTATAGTATGAAGTGGAACGTGAAATCGTTGCAACACGGAGAATAGTGTCTGGAGTGGACACACACTGATTCTGCGACGAATGTTGGTTTTCCGCCGATTTGTTGCATCCAGTCAGCAACAACAAAATCGATATGAATATTATCCAATTTTTCATCTGCATCAGTGTTAATTAATTGCAAAATAGCAATAAAATAAATAATGACAAACAAAAAAGATGGAATAATGGCGATTTTTGAGCCAGGATCGGAAAATTTGAAGGAAAAACATTGCAATAATTTGTAAAGCCACATTTTGTATTTGTGGAAATCTTACGTTACTTTTGTGGAGTATAGAACTAAAATAATGCCTAATGACGAATAATGTTTTTAAGAATATTCTATTGTCTGTGATTCCGACAGTTTTATGCTGTTGTTCAGCGGAAAAGAAAGGTGAAACGATGACAGCGGAATCCAATTTCCCGACTTCTGTTTTGGCGTTCGACACCGTCGGCCATATTAATGCGGACTCTACTAATCCACAGTTCAGATACGCCTACAATCTAATCCTTCCTGAAGAAGGTTTTTCTGTGTGTGCGGATTCCATAAGATTGTCTATGATAGCTGAGGCTACAGAAGTGTATACCAAAGATATAAAGACGGCGAGACAGTCTAAGATCAAGTCGTTGGCTGTTCAGGAAGATGTTGACGTTGCAGCATTTAAGGAACAATTCGAATCTCCTTCAAAGGAAATTCCATGTGAGTATGAGTGTAAGGCAGACAAGGTGTTTGAGAATGCTGATATTTATAATTCCGTCTTCTCTGCTTATTCTTATATGGGTGGTGCTCATCCGTATTCCTATGCGGATTTCAGAATTTGGGACAAGGCAAATGCGAAGAGACTTGTGATTCATGATATTTTTGTAGACGATTCTGAATCCAAACTTACGGACATGATCCTTGATTCTCTTTGTAAGATGATGGATGTGAAAGCTCATGAAAATCTTACAGATGCAGGAATTCTTGATGTGAAGGATGTGGCACCAAACAATAGTATTATTGTTTACAACGACTCTTTGAGTTTCAATTATAAACCATACGAGATTGCCTGTTATGCGGTTGGTCCGATTGAAGTTAAATTCTCATTTTCGGATTTGAAACCTTTGATGAAAACGGATTCTCCTCTCTATAAACTTGCAGATAAAGAAAAAGAATGAAAAAGACGTTGCTTTTTTTGCCAGCAATCCTTTGTATGGTGTCGTGCCATACAAAAACGGATGCGGTGGCAGATCAAGTTGGGATAAGTGATACGATTCAAACGGTTGTAGACTCGGTAATGAAGGATAGTGTTGTGCCAGTGGTCCCTAAGATTCCGTTGTATGACACAGAGATCTTCCAATATGATACAGCGTATTATGTTGATCCAAATCAGCCACAACATAAGTTTGTGAAATACAAGGCAGTATTGGCGATGCCATCAAGAAATGATTCTGACAAGTTGGTGACGAACATCCGTTTCGACATCATGAAATTCGCGACAGAACGACAGATGACAGATCCTGTTGCCGCTACCACCGGATATTTCGCTTCCGTCGCCACAAAATTCAAAACTGAATTCCGTGCCGCTGACGAGTTTACGAAAAATCACTATTTCGATTGGAAGGTGGCAAGATTCACAAAAAACTCTTATCAGGATACGAGACTTTATTGCGTAGCGAAGGCTATCTATGAAAACACTGGAAGCACTCCTCTTTTTGGATTGTCCTATAGCAATTGGGATAAAAAGTTGAAGGAGAAGGTGGAATATGAGGATTTGTTTTCTGAAAAAGACGTGGAGGATATCCGCAATGTGCTAGTCGCTTGTATGGTGAAGAAATATGGAGTGGCAAATGAGGATTCGCTTGCATCTAAGGGAATAGCTGTCGAACAGATTGCCCCAAGCCCCAAATTCTTGCTTACGAAGGACACAATTTATTTTGTTTATTCACCGTACGAACTTGGTATGGAATCGGAACGAAGCGTCAGGATTCCCGTCGCTAACAAACAATTACGTCAATTTATGGACACGACAAAGTCCATCGTAAGATATTTACTTGAAGATTAATTTATGGCAGATATATCAATTATAGAAAAATACTTTCCGAATCTTTCGGATGAGCAGAAATCACAATTTTCAGCTCTTGACGCATTGTATCAGGACTGGAATTCAAAAATCAATGTGATTTCTCGCAAAGACATGGACAATTTCTATGAACATCATGTGCTTCATTCGTTGGGCATTGCAAAGTTCACTGACTTCGCTGATGGCACAGAAATCCTTGACCTTGGCACAGGAGGCGGTTTCCCTGCTATCCCATTGGCCATTATGTTTCCCAACGTGACTTTTCACGCTATCGACGGAGTGGGAAAGAAGATCAAGGTGTTGAATGCGGTGGCAGAGGCAATTGGTCTGAAGAATATCAAGGGAGAACATTTGCGCGCAGAGGATGTGAAGACGAAGTATGATTATGTTGTGAGCCGTGCTGTGATGCAGATGCCAGATCTGGTGAAGTTGGCTCGCCCTCTGTTGAAGCCTGTGGCATCATCGGCACTTCCTGTCGGTGTAATTGCTTTGAAGGGTGGTGATTTGACGGATGAGTTGAAATCGTTTGGAAGGAATGCCATGAGTGAATCCCTTACAAATTATTTTGAGGAGGAGTTCTTTTCTACCAAGAGTGTTGTGTACGTGATGAAATAATAGAGATGAATTTTGTAGAAGAACCGAAGTTTGCGGCGAGAAGAAGAATGATGGTGGCACAGCTTCGAACTAATAAGCTGGCCTTTTCTGAAGATGTGTTGGATGCGATCTCGAAGGTACCACGCCATTTGTTTTGTCAGCCGATGTATGTGGCGTCGGCTTACGAAGATGTGACGTTGCCTATCGCTGCAAAACAGACAATATCCCAACCGTCTACAGTGGCTCGGCAAATGTCGTTGCTGGAGTTGAAACCAGGCGAAAAAGTGTTGGAGATAGGCACTGGCAGTGGATATCAGACAGCTTGTCTAGTGGCATTTGGTGTGGATGTTTATTCGATAGAGCGACAGAAAGCATTGTATGATATCACGTCTGCTCTTTTCAGACAGCTTGATCTCAGAGTCAATAATATTTGTGGAGATGGTTATCTTGGTATGCCTGAGTATGCACCGTTCGACAAGATCATTGTGACTGCGGGTGCATTCCAGCTTCCTCCTAAGCTGATGGCTCAACTTAAAGTCGGAGGTGTGATGATTGTCCCTGTTGAAGACGCATCTGGGGTAAGTAATATGCATCGAGTGAGACGTATAGATGAGACTCATTTTTCGGTCGACAAATTAGAAGAGTGCAATTTTGTGCCTATGCTTAGTGGTGTCAATAACGCATAGTCGCATCTTGACAAGAGATAAATAAAATGATCCCTGGAAGTTTGGTGTAAACTTTCAGGGATTTGTTTTGTCGTTATAATCAGTAAAATATGCGATAAATATGTTGTTGAAAATATGAAAATAAAATATATGCCATGAAAAGATGTTTTTGTAAAATCTTTATTTATATTTGGCATGTAGCGTATTTGGTAGGAAGCGAAAAGCATAAAATGATTTAATTATACTGATTTGCGAAATTGGGTGATGCACCCCTTAAAAACTTGATGCTATGAAAATTCTAAAGTTACTACTGTTTTCTGTGCTTGCTCTTGCAACCAATAGCATTTTTGCGAAATCTCGTTCGTTTGATGAGATGCGGACGGTTGCGAACCAAACACTTGACAATTCTGACAATGTCTATCTTGCAGATGTTAAAACAATGAATGGAGATACTGTATGCTGCATTTTCAAAGGTGAAAATGGTGGATATGCAATACTCTCTGCTGATACGCGTGTGCCTGCTCTTTTAGCATATAGTAATGAGGGAGAAATTTATCCCGAGTTGCAGGATATGCTAGATTTCTTCGTTCAGAATATAGACGATAACCAACACCAGAATATGGTATTGTCACAGTCAGCTTCTGTGTCGGAGTTGAGAGCTACACGTATTACTGATTCTCCAATTGAACCTTTGCTTAAAGATATTGCATGGGGACAGATGGATCCTTTTAATTTTAAAGCTCCTACAGTTGGCGAGAAACAAGCTCCAGTAGGTTGTGTCGCTACAGCTATTGCTCAGCTCCTTTACTTTTATCGTTATCCGGCAGCTACTCTTTCTGATATCCCTTCTTATACCACAACATCAGAAAATATTGAGATGGCGGGTTTTGAAAAAGGTACCAAATTGGATTGGGATAATATGTTGGACTCCTATCTTAACGGATATACAGACGTAAATGCGAATGCTGTCTCTAACCTATTGTCTGTAGTCGACGCTGCTGTTGAGATGAATTTCGGTAAAGAAGAGAGTGCATCCAATAAGATTTGTATGAAAGAACTTATTGATGTTTTTGGATATGATCCGGATCTGATTCGCCTCTCTTTCCGCTCAAGCTATACATTTGAAGAATGGTCGCACATCATCTATAATGAATTAAAGGAAAAACGACCAGTCCTTATGGCTGGCTATACATTGACTGGTGGTCACCGATTCTTGTGTGACGGTATTGATAAAAATGGATTGTTCCATATCAATTGGGGATGGAATGGTTCCCGTGATGGATATTACGATTTGGCAATACTGAATCCGAATACTACATCAGAGGCAGGCTCTAGTAAATCGACAGATGGTTTTTCCAAGGATAATTTTATAGTATATGGTATACAGCCAGATAATGGGGTTGTAGATGCCTCAGACAGGACTTCTGTCATTGATGCTCTCTCGGTGAGTTGTAACTCTTCAGATGGTCATTATTTTCTGTTCTACTCTTATGCCAACAACTCGCTTGAAACGAAGAAGATGCAGTTGGCAAACGGATATATCGATGAAGACGGAAATGTTGTTAAAATAGGTTCGATAGGAGTGTTCGATATCGCTCCTCAGTTGATCAACAAAATGGCGGAAACAAACAACCTGAATATTTCATCTTTCAAAGAGGGAAAAACTTATAAGGTTTGCCTTATTGAAAGCGAGGACGGAGAACATTGGACACCTTGTAATGGATACAATAATGTCAATTGTGTATTTACTGTTAAAGATGGTGTTGTGTCACTTGTCGGTAATTATGAGTTGTCTGCCTCTGTCGAAATGGTAGACTTTGTCGCTCCAAATCAGTTCGCTCATGGCACAATTCATTTGAAAAATTCAGGAACAAAAGAATTTTATAAGTCGGTATACTTATTCGTAAGTTCGACAAACAAGATGCCGGAAGTAAGTTCATATGGTGCTTATGTAACGGTAGAAGCCGGGGACAGTAGTGATGTCGATTTCAAATTTGTTCCGGAATCAGACTCTGTTTACTATTGGTTGATGAGTTTTGACAATAGTCTCTTGGATAGCGGTATCGTGTATAAGGGTAATAAAGATTTCATACTTAATGCGGCCATACAAATTGATACGACTGCGACAGGAGCACTTATTTGTCGACTCACAGTAAAAAATGAAGGTGACGCATATTACGATAACTATGTACATGTTTCTCTCAATCATGCTGGTGGATTTTATACGATTAAACCACAGCTATATTTAAAACCTGGAGAGGAGACTGTGGTCAGTACTTATATCCCGACTGAATTTGTGTATACTCGTTATTCTGTCTACGATTGCTATGCTAATTTGATTTTGATTAATGATATAGGTGGAGACCTGATAAACAGTGGAGAAGTAAGTGTGAATTTTACTTACAGCAAATATTTCACTTCAGATCAGACTGTGGTTGGAAACCTTGTCATCAACAATGGTACTTCAGAAACTCATGTCGCAACATATATTATTGAGCTTGACACAACTGGTGATTTTTCAGGAGAGGAACTCGCTTCATTCTCAGTTGAAATTCCTGCTAATTCTTCTAAGAATATCCCTTTATCCCTTGCTGTAGGAATGGATAGCTGCAGTTTGGTTGTATATAAGAAAGGTGAATTAAGAAGAGTTCGTTATAAATTGACTGCTCAGTATGACGGTAGGACAGAGATTGAGGAGTCTGTCGCTACAGACAACAGTAAGATAAGGGTTTGGACAAAGGATGCTATGCTTGTGGTTGAGGCAACAGATGATGTTGAACTTCGAATCTCAACAATGGCTGGACGTGATATTGTTTCACGACCTCTTCGTAGAGGAGATGTCTTCCAATGTGAGCTTCCTTCTGCCATTTATGTTGTAAATGGAAAGAAAATACTTGTTCATTAGGCATTAGTATAAACGAGGTTATATCAAAACAATAACAGGCCATGGTAGCCAAGCGTCAGCGACGTTTGACAACCATGGCCTGTTTTGATAACAGTTCCACAGTATCGATAAATAATCAATGCATAATTCGTAATTGTGTGGAATCCCATCCACGAATTTGGGTTCTCGTCGTAGGGGCGATCCCTTGTGGTCGCCCAGATTTTTGGAAAAGTGGTCGCCCAGATTTTGGAAAAACGGTGAACATGATTTTTGAAAAAACGGTTGCCCTGATTCTTGTGGTAAGTGGTAATGCCTGGATATAAAAGTGGAGACGTCGCAATGCAACGTCTCCACAAATATTTAGACAGAATTCTTTCTGACACCGTCAATTATTTATTTGCCTTTCTTAAATCTATTCTTTATTTCGGGATAATCTACAAGGAAAGGAAAATCATCAACAACATTGGCGTAAGTTTTGTAATTTTTGTTGATTTCAGGAAGCATTAGTAAGAATAACTTTTCTGCATTTTCCTCTTTATTGTTAGAGTATTCCAATGCTTTTGTGAGGAATAGATTCCTGTATGAATTATTGCGAAGGTAGTTAAACAAAGCTCTGCTTTCACGTTCGGAGCATGCGTTTGCATTTCCTGGCTCTATATTGTTTAGATATTCTCTCCATAATGCCACTGTCATCAATATGTTTTTTTCCATTTTGTTGACATATTCAGATGTGGCACAGCTGTCAGGCATTTCTGATTCAGGGGTAATCGTAAGTTGCTCCTGCAGGATATCAACGAATTCTTTTGGCGCATAGATAGAGTCTATTTGCTCCATAGAGAAATCCAAATCGTAATAACTCTCTGAAAATTTCACGAGTTTCAACGATCTGTCATAGTATTCCTCATGCACATATGTGTATGGAGTGTAGAAACTGTACACATATATTGAGTCTGTCATTTTCGATAATTTCACTTTACGAGTTCCCTGCAATGTATGTGTATGCGTGATAGGAATATATCCAGGGGCTTTGGGCTCAGTCGAATAGACAACTCTGGCATCTGTGGTTACAGAAAGATAGCATCTTCCTACTGAGTCAGCCTCATTTTCAAACATTATGAGTTCTCCATCCTTTACCTGAAATCTGAATTTACGTTGGTTCAAAATGGTTTTGTGTTGAGATGAGTAGTAGTAAAGTGTTTCTTCTCTATGATGGTTTTTCTCATTGTAGATTATGGCCATATAATCCACGTAGTCATGTCCGTTCTCTCCATCGATTCTTTTTTGGAAATAACGGATGTCAACACCATCTTTGGCTTCTGGTGCTTCAAGTATGTATTGCTGACTTTCCACCTGTTTCTTGTCGCATGATGAAATAGCAGATAAAACAAGCAGAATGGTCAAGATGTTTATCAATCTCTTAGTCATAATCATTGCTTTTTCTTTTGAGACAGCAATAGAAAATGTTTTTAGAGGTGTAGTTTAGTACGCCCTTGCACGACTGCCATTATAAAATATAGTCAATCCACAAAATTAACAAATTTTTTAATGAGGACAAAAAATAGCCATAAAATTCGGATTAATAATGTAAAATGAGTAATAATAACATTATGACAGACACTGTTTTTGTATATATAATAGGCTGCTAAAAGAAGTTGTTAGACTCTATAAATTCACTACGATGGCCTCATGGTGTATGGCTGGGAGAATTTTTTCAGTCAGGTCTTTTACATGCATACGCAGGCTGGATGTGTTCATGCATGGATGGCATCCTACGAATTCACTTCTTAGTACGTCACTGTCTATCAGCAATTGCACAGTGTTCTCTTTGTCGTTCATCAATCCAAGAACAGACACTGATCCTGGTGTGACGTCAAGATATTTAAGCATCTCCTCCTCTCCGGCAAACGACAATCTAGCTGAATTTATCTGTGCAGACAAGTCTTTGGTCAGGAATTTTTTGTCGCCGGGCATCATTAGAAGATAGTATTTGGTGTGCTGTTTGTTTGTGAGAAACAGATTCTTACAGATGATGGCATGTTTGCCTTTGTCCGCACTTTGGTCTGCTTTGAACGCTTCAAGTGGCATGCGTTCAAACGCTGCGTCTATCTCCGCACATACTTCCATGGTCATGGCTGGCTCATGGTCGAGACGGTCATATTCAACATGTAGAGAGTCGAGTAGGTCGTACACTCTGATTTCTCTCTCTAGTCTGCCAGACAGGTCTTCTGGTCTTCCTTTGTATATAGTAAGCATGTTTTTATTCGTTTAAGTCTGTTTGTGGATGTCCGGTTGCGATTTGGATAGGTTCTCCTCCAAAGCGAGGCTCTTTGCCGATAAGCATGTCAAGGTACAGTTTCATTCTCGCTCCAGCTTCCCTTATCAATGTTTTATACTTGCTCCTTTTGACTTCTACATCTTTAGCGTTGAAGCCAATTAAATCCATGTCTTGCCATTCACCTAGCACAATGCTTCTTTCGTTATGAAATTTCTGGGAAATGACTGTCATTTTGGTCTGGCCAAAGATCTTTTTTGCTCTCACTACGGAATCCAATGTTCTGAATCCTGCATAGTCTATGTAAATCACATCTTTAGGGATGCCTCTTTCTATAAGGATCTCTCTCATCACATCAGGTTCTGAATAATCCTTCGTTTTGTTGTCTCCGCTGATAAGGACAAATTTTATTTTGCCTGCCTTGTATAGCTTTTCCACCGCATCCACACGATAGGTGAAATATGGATTGTCCATTCCTTTTTTCGTCTTTGGGTTGGTTCCAAGCACCATTCCCACTTCATTGTATGGAATGCTGTTGACGTCATCGTACAGCTTGTTTGCGGTTTTATTCTCTACTGATTTGTAGAAACAAATTGGAGTGATAATGAGAGTCGCTATGATCAGCAGAGATAACCCGATGATCATTTTCTTCTTTTTGGTCAGTTTGATGCCCATTTTGCAGAATTTAGCATTTTTCATTTGGCATTGTGAATTTGGATTCATTCTCCTGCGATTGTCGCGACGATATGTCTCGCACCTCCGTAGTTTCTGAATTCACAAAGGTATATTCCTTGCCAAGTGCCAAGATTAAGTCTGCCATTGGTGATTGGAATAGTAAGGCTGTCGCCGACGAGTGTGCTTTTGGCGTGAGCTGGCATATCATCGTCTCCTTCAAGTGTATGCTGGTAATATGGCTCGCGTTCTTTCACCATGCGGTTGAATATGCTTTCCATGTCGACGCGGACATCAGGATCGGCATTCTCGTTGATTGTCAACCCTGCGGATGTATGTTTTATAAACAGGTTTAACAATCCGACTTTGGGTAATGCTGGCAAATGAGACAGGATTTCGCTTGTGACTAGATGAAACCCACGTCGCTTTTCATTAAGAGAGAATTCTACTTGCGTCCACATGGTCATTCAATGATTGTGATGTTGTAAACTACTGTTGCCTCTGGATCTTTTTTCTCCCAAGGTCGTTTGTATTCAAAGATGACTTTTGCGAATCCGGTTTTCTGAAAACTGAATACATATTCTCTGGTTGACGGTGCACCGCACATCATTGGCTGTGACGGATCTCTTTTGGTGGTGTTTCTTACTGTGTCCAGTTTTAAAACAGTGCTGTCCTGAGTCTCTATTTTCACTTCCCAATCATATCCTGTTGACGGATTTGTCACAGCAGGGATGATGATGCTTGCTATGTTTAATTGAACCGAGTCGTTGAACTCTTTGTTTCCATCGGAATAATTGAGCTCTGGAAGAGTTATACTCGTTTTGCTTTTTGCAACGGACACTGTTATATCTGCCGATTCAGAACTCTCTTCAGCTGCTGTGTCTTTAACTATTTTTCTTCTGTCCATTCTTCCTCCTTGTACTTGTGAGCAAGCTATCATTGCGATAGCTGAGAAAAATGCTAATACTGTCTTGATAAATTTTTTCATTTCTTTCTAAAGAATTTCGTGGAGACGGGAATAATCCCGTCTCTACGGATTATTTCTTAATCATCCTCACTAATTCCCCAATCCATAATACAATCGATGTAGCACCTATGATTATAAGCCAATCAGTTATGTTGATCGGTGTCACGTTGAACATCGCTCCTCCAAGGGTTACAATCAAAATCTGACCGAATAAGATTAATGCGGCGATTGTGACGAATCCTTTGCTATTCTTGAAATGCAAAGCACTTTTGTTTGTCTCGAATGCTTTGGCATTGAACATGTTCCAGAACTGAAGCATCACGAATATCGTGAAAAACAGGCTGCATTCATATGGTGATAGAGTTGATCCTCCTGGTGTCATGCCAAGCAAACCGCTTTCAAATGTGATTTCGTGATTTTTCATCATAAACAGTAGTCCTAGCATGGCTGCGAAGAAGAATACTCCGACTGAAAATATGAAATTCTTCATCGGATTGTTGATGATAAACGCGGTTCTTGATCTTGGCTTTTCTTTCATCACACTCATTGATGGCGGAAGTGATGCCAATGCCATTGCTGCGAATGTGTCCATTATTAGGTTTACCCATAGCATCTGGGTCACTGTAAGTGGCGATTTGATTCCAGGAATGAAAGCTCCGACAAGCACGATAAGGCATGCTGCAACGTTTACTGTCATCTGGAACAATATGAATCGCTGGATATTCTGGTATAATGATCGTCCCCACATCACAGCGCGTGTGATACTAGAGAAAGAATTGTCTATGATAGTTATATCCGACGCCTCTTTTGCCACACTTGTGCCGTCTCCCATCGACAATCCTACGTGAGCTGCTTTCAATGCAGGGGCATCGTTGGTTCCGTCTCCAGTCACTGCAACAACTTGGTTGCGTTTTTGCAACGTCTCCACCAATCTTTTCTTGTCAAGTGGACGAGCTCTGGCGATAATCTTTATCTCCTCAACTCTGTTGTAAACTTCCTCGTCTGATAATGCCGCGAAGTCGGGACCTGTGATGATGTTGTTTTCTCCGTATGTCTCTTTCCAAAGACCTATCTGACGGCCGATCTCTTTTGCAGTCGCTGTGGTGTCTCCAGTCACGATTTTGATGTCGATTCCTGCCTCAATACAACTGTTTACTGCTTCTGGAACCTCTTTACGCACAGGGTCTGCAATCGCAACTATACCCATGAATGTCAGGTTGTTGGCGGTTAGTTTGTTGTCGTTGATGACCGCATCCCCGTCTTCTACAATCTGATAGGCGAATGCAAGGGTACGCATCGCTTGATTCTGATATTTTAGCAGAGTCTCATTGATAGAGTGTTTGGTCTCTCCTCCAGCGATGTTTGAACAAAGAGCAAGCACAATCTCGGGAGCTCCCTTCAGATACAACACTTTTTTGCCGTTCAAATACTGAGATTTGACAAGTGAAGCCATGTACTTGCGTTCTGTGGAGAATGGAATCTCATCCACTCTTTCCACATTCTCTTTTACTTTCTCAAAGTCGATATTGTGTTTGTGAAGCCATAGAAGCAATGCTCCTTCCGTAGGATTTCCTAAAGCCTTAGGATTGTTTGTGTCAGAAAGGTCGAGTAGGGCGGTCGAGTTGACGGAAATGCCTTCCACAATAAGGTTGCTGGCTTCGTCTCCGGCAAGTGCCTGGTCTGGTTGCAGATTGAAAAACTTAGTTTCATATACCTGCATCTTGTTCTGTGTGAGTGTACCTGTCTTATCGGTGCAGATCACAGTCGTCGCTCCCATTGTCTCGCAAGCGTGCATTTTGCGTACAAGGTTGTTGGTTTTGAGCATCGCACGCATACTGTATGCAAGCGATAGTGTGACAGCCATAGGCAACCCTTCAGGAACGGTCACAGCTACAAGTGCCACAGCCACCATACATGCCTGAAGTGTCTCAGTGATGAAACCTGCGGTCGCATCGTCCCCAAACCAAGAGAATCCATCGTTGTTGATGAAATACATTCCGATTCGTCCGACGATGATTATTCCAGCGATTATGTAACTGATTTTGGCAAGCATGTTGCCGAGTCTGTCAAGCTGTTCGTTCAACGGAGTCTTGATGCTGTTGTCTATTTTAGCGGCTGTGAAAACTTTTCCATTTTCAGTGTGGTCTCCCACAGCAAACACTCGCATTATACCGTGTCCTTCCATCACTTTCGTGCCACGCATAGCATGGTTGGAAGGGAATGTGGCATTAGGGTCGAAGTCTTCTTCTTTTGTGGTTTTCAGACAGATAGGTTCGCCGGTAAGTGTGCTTTCATCAATGTTGAGGGATGTGGCTTCCAACAATTCTCCGTCGGCAGGCACTTCACAACCTGTCACAAGAATCACGATGTCGCCCACCACCACATCTTTACGTGGAATTTCTGTAGTTATTCCGTCACGGATAACCTGTACCGGCTCGTCATCGTTCACTTGGTTGAGCACTTCAAACTCTTTGTCGGCGGCATATTCAAAGTAGAATGCCATACCTGTGGCAAGGAAGATTGCCACCCAAATGCCGACGGGCTCGAAAAAGACGGTTGGGTCGGGATGCTGGAAATATTCGTATATTGATATACAAATTGACAAAGCTCCAGCGACAAGCAATATAATGATTAGGGGATCCTTGAATTTCTCTAGAAATTTTATAAATAACGATTCCTTCTCCGGTGGAGTAAGAATGTTGGTTCCGAATCTGTTTCTGGAATCAATGACTTCTTGACTTCGGAGTCCATTATAATGCGTTTTTGCCATATTAAATATTTTAACAAATTAAATCTTTGTGCTCATTTTTTATCTCAAGGATTGCTTTCAGGTCGATGCCTGGAGGAAGCATGTCTTTGGGATCTTTGCCATAGCGGAGAATGTCTCGTACAACGGTGGAACTGATGAATGAGTGTTGAGGCTCAGTGAACAGCAGTATTGTGTCGATTCCTGAAATCTGACGGTTGGCATCCGCTACCGTCTTCTCATATTCAAAATCCGCTACCGCGCGTATTCCACGGAGGATGATTGTGGCGTCGACTTGTTTTGCGAAATCTACGGTCAAACAGTCGTATGTCGCGACTTTGACACGTGGCTCATTCTTGAAAGTCTCTTCGATTATTCTTTTTCTTGCTTCTGTATCGAAAAATGGGCGTTTTGACTCATTGACTCCAATCGCGATGATTACCTCATCAACAAATGAAAGTGCTCTTTTCACCACTGAATAGTGTCCAAGAGTAAGCGGGTCGAAACTGCCTGGAAATATTGCTCTTACCATTTGGAAAATATCTGTTTTTATTTGTCACAAAGATAGGGATAATTAAATTACAAACGCTAAATGCGACGGGATAAATTGGAAATGCTAAATATAAAAAGCATAATCGGTTAGAAGTTGTGGTGATTTAGTAATGTTAGAATCTAAAAGCTAGAATTTAGAATCTAAGAGTAAGGTTCCTCGGACCTCTATTTTTTATTTGTTGTTATTTTCTTTCCATGGAGTACCTTTAAATGCATCTTTTCCAATAACTCTCACCGAATACGTAAACTGAATGTTGACAGTTTGTAGGTTTGAGCAACCATAAAATGCCTCATCCCCAATGCTTTCCACAGAATCTGGTATGTTGATTGTTTGCAGGCTTGAGCAACCATAAAATGCCTCATTCCCAATGCTTTTCACAGAATTAGGAATGTTGATTTCTTTTAGATTTGAACAGTTCTCAAATGCCCCATTCCCAATGCTTTTCACAGAATTCGGAATGCTGATTTCTTTTAGACTTGAACAGTTCTTAAATGCCTCATCTCCAATGCTTTCCACAGAATTCGGGATGTTGATTGTTTGCAGGCTTGAACAATCTAAGAATTC
>CACZOA010000043.1 GCA_902782665.1 uncultured Bacteroidales bacterium | reverse complement strand
GCAAGTCACTGTCAGTGGAACAATCGGCAAGGACACATACGTCGATTTAGGATTGCCAAGCGGAACAAAGTGGGCTACATATAATGTCGGTGCAGATAAGCCTGAAGGTATTGGCACTCATTTCTCTTGGGCGGAAATCACACCAGATGACACAACATTGTCGGATTGCTATAGCTGGTCGCAGTATAAGTGGGGCGGATTGTATAGTCAGAAAAAATATGTGACTCTCGCAAATTGGGGTACAGTTGATAATATCACAGAACTACTTCCAGAAGACGATGCCGCAACTCAGAATTTCAGTTCAGAATGGCGTACACCATCGTCGGTAGAGCAGAAAGAGTTGATAGACGGATGTATCTGGACGTATGTTGTGAATGTAAATAATACAGGTGTCTCTGGAATGGTAGGTATGTCAAAAGCAAATGGAAATATCATTTTCCTTCCATCTTCAGGATACCGTGCAAAATATGGTTGGGGCGCAAAATCTAATGGATATTATTGGTCGTCTGATTTGAATCAGGATGATAATGGCACCGCATACTTGGCCAAGTTCACATCAGAAGGGTTTACAATTATGTATCAGGGTCGTCACGACGGAATGGTGGTACGTCCTGTAACGAATGCTGAAGAGAAGATTGAAATAAAGCCATATATTCTGGAAGTTACTGTCACAGACTCTATCGGTGGAAACACCTACGTCGACTTAGGATTGCCAAGCGGAACAAAGTGGGCTACTTGTAATGTGGGTGCAACAAAACCAGAGGAAATAGGTACACATTTCTCATGGGCAGAAACCGTTCCAGACGATACAACATTGTCGGATTGCTACAGTTGGTCGCAGTATAAGTGGGGCGGATTGTATAGTCAGAAAAAATATGTTACTCTTACTAATTGGGGAACAGTCGATAATAATACTGTACTTTTGCCAGAGGACGACGCCGCGACACAGAATATAGGTTCAGAATGGCACACTCCATCTTCAGCAGAACAGAAGGAATTGATAGATGGCTGTACTTGGACATACGTAGAAAATGTCAATAATACAGGAATCTCAGGAAGAGTAGGAGTCTCAAAGACAAATGGAAATATCATTTTCCTTCCGTCTTCAGGATACCGTTCAAGATACGGTTTGAGTGCAAGTTATAGTGGATATTACTGGTCGTCTGATTTGAATCAGAAAGATAATGGCACAGCATATTTGACTAAGTTCACATCAGAAGGATTTACAATCATGTATCAGGGCCGTCACGACGGAATGGTTGTCCGTCCTGTAACCACTAAATAAGATAATATAAAATTTATTTATGGGGGAGCATCAAAATAAATGGAGATGCTCCCCATTTTTATTTTAACGTCAATTCGAGACGAAATAAAAATAGAAGAAAAATGATAGTTGAAGTGTCATAAATGAGGATTGTTAAGGACGGAACGTCCTAACTCCTCCACACGTGCGAGCCGTAGGCGAGCACAAATTTAATAAAACCACAGAGGCACAAAGGTTACAGAGAAAGGCTGTGCCTTTTTATGAAGAAAAGAGATGAAAACTCAATCATAAAGTGGAAAATGATTCGCAGATTACAATTCGGACTCACGTTATTTTATCAATAAATTGTATCTTCGTTTGTTTTCGCTATTTTAGGAATGGTCGGATGTAATCATTGCCTTTACAAAACACATATTTGTTTTGGTGGTGCGATAAAAAATATTAACTTTGCCTTGCTAATTTGGCGATGGCTTCGTAGTTCAACGGATAGAATACGAGTTTCCTAAACTTTAGATCCGGGTTCGATTCCCGGCGAGGCTACAAATAATAATCAGGGATTAATAGGGGTCCCTTAATAACATAAATGCGTATGAAGAAACTTATTTCAATTTCGCTTCTATCGGCATTGTCGGCAACATCGTTTGCTTTCGACGGCTTTTCATCATATTCTTACGGATATCAAGCAACGGATTATAGAGAGGCTATCAACATGGGCTTGAAGTTTTATGGCGGTCAGCGTTGTGGTGACACACATAACTGGATGCTTCATGATAATTCGAGCGTATCAAAGAAGTATTGTCATGTCAAAGATGGACAAGGAAAAGTGAATGGCGGTGGCAATGGCAGTTACGATCTTACAGGAGGATGGCACGACTGTGGTGACCATATCAAGGTTGGTACAACAATGGGATATGCAGCATTCTCTTTGCTTGCAGCATATGATATTTGGCCAAAAGCGTTCCAGGATAATTATGATGCTGAATATGGTCCGAAGAATGGTATTCCTGATGTATTGGACGAGGCAAAGATAGCGACTGACTATTTCATGAAGTGTTTCTTGCCAAACGGTGAGTTCTGCTATTATGTTGGTGATGCCAGTGACCACAGGGTATGGATGACTTCGTCAAAGCAGAGTGAGCAATCTGTTGATAATGGTGGTGATCCACGTCCTGTTTGGACATCTTCATCTATAGGAGGACCTCAGGCTGCAAACTATGTTTCAGCTCTTTGTCTGATGGCTAAACATTATCCTGATGCTGATTATGCGGCTAAGTGTAAGAAAGCGGCTATTGATGGATATGTGTTCGCTAAGAAAAATAAAGACGCACAGGCTCCAATTCCTGAGTTTTATGGATCTCCCAACACAGAGTGGACTGACGAGTTGTCGCTTGCAGCTGTCATGCTTTATAATTTGACAGGTGAGGATAGTTATTTGGCGGACGCTAAATCTTATCTTGCTGGAAAATGGGAGTCTAACTCACCTCTTGCATGGGATACTATGACAGACTTCGTTTATTATTATCTTGCAAGAATAGACAAAAGTTTGAATAATGGAGCCGGTGGAACTTATGTAAGTTTCCTTGAGAAGAATGTATATGGTTTACATTTGGACAAGGCTAAAAGTGATCCGAATGGATTCCCTTACTATTCAAGCCGATGGGGAACAAACAAGTTGGCCCTAGGTGGAGCTACAGCTGCCGCTTTGTATGTTAAACTTGTAGAAGACGGGGTGATCACATCTTCTCAGAATGTTGATGAGGCAAAAGGATTCCGTGATCGTATTGTTGACTATGTGTTAGGAAAGAACGAGTTCAACCACACTTTCTTGCATGGATTCAAGGGAGATATGCATTTCCGTATACATCATAGAAATGCGATGGGAAGAAATGACAATCCGCCTTCAAACATAAAGAATACATGTGATTATATGTTCGCTAGTGGTGGTGTGATTGGAGGACCTTCTGGTACAGGAATATTTGAAAATGTTGTAGAGGGTGGTGCTTCATATACAGAGACTGAAGGTGGATGTGACTATAACGCTCCATTTATCATGGCGATCGCAAGTATAGTAGAAAAACTGGATCCGAATATGAGTGGTGTCGCAGAGGTAAGAAATACAAATTTCAATGTTTACCCAACTGTATTTGATGATTATGTTATCGTTGATCCTGTAGAGATCGGATACGACGGTAGAGCAGAGATCAGCATTGTCAACATCAACGGTCAGACAGTCGCTGCTGAAAGCATGATCGGTTTCACTCCAACTGTGATTTACACATCTTCATTGCCACGTGGAATCTATGTGTTGAAGGTGAACTTTGACGGAGGTCAGAAGACATTCAAGTTGATTAAAGAGTAATATTACTCATAATATAAGGAGACGTGTATTCCCGCGTCTCCTTTTTTTATCTCACATTTTTCATTTCGCATTTATAATTTAGAATTTATTTATACTATTATGGAGAATTTTTCATTTTACAGTCCTACCAAATTTGTGTTTGGCAAGGAGACAGAGGGAAAGTGCGGGGCATTGGTTAAAGAATTCGGAGGCTCAAAAGTCCTTATTCACTATGGTGGAGGCTCTGTGAAACGTTCTGGTTTGCTCGACCGTGTAAAGACGTCCCTTGCTGATGCTGGAGTCCAATTCTGTGAACTCGGAGGAGTCACTCCAAATCCACGTTCTGGAAAGGTGTATGAGGGAATAGACCTATGTAAAAAGGAGAATGTAGACTTTATCCTTGCTGTCGGAGGAGGCTCTGCTATCGACTCTGCTAAAGCGATCGCTATGGGAGTATGTTACGATGGCGATTTCTGGGATTTCTACAGCGGAAAATCACGTCCAAAGAAGGCATTGCCAGTCGGCACGGTATTGACTATCGCTGCTGCAGGAAGTGAAGGCTCTGGCGACTCTGTAATCACTCATGAGAACGGAATGTTGAAGCGTGGTGCAAGTGGTGATTGTATCCGTCCGAAATTTTCTGTCCTTAATCCACAATTGACAACAACTCTTCCTGCATATCAGACAGCTTGTGGAGCTACAGATATCATGGCCCACGTCTTTGAAAGATATTTCACTAATACAACAGATGTTCAGACTACCGACCGTCTTTGTGAAGCGGTGCTTTTATCAATGATTGAGGAGACTCCTAAGGTGATAAAAGATCCTAACGATTATCAGGCACGTGCCAATATTATGTGGGCAGGTATGGTGGCTCATAATAATATCGTAGGTGTAGGAAGAGAGCAGGATTGGAATAGTCATGGCATCGAACATGAACTTTCCGCTTTGTATGATTGTGCACACGGAGCTGGTTTGGCAGTCATTATGCCAGCGTGGATGACATACGTAGTAGACCATAATGTTATGCGTTTCGCGCAAATGGCATGCAGAGTATGGAATTGTAAGATGGATTTCTCGGATCCTAAGAAGACAGCTCTTGAAGGTATTGCCGCATTCCGCAGTTTCTTGAAATCAATCGGTATGCCGATCAATTTTTCTGAACTTGGAGCGAAAGAGAGCGATATCCCATATCTTGTGAAGACGTTTGGACTTGGCGAGACTGGTAAGACAGGCGGCTTTGTGCAGCTTACAAGCAAGGATGTGGAGAATATCTACAGATTGGCTTTATAAGATCAAAAGATTTGTTTGAATTTATGTAAGGGCGATGCCTTGTGCTCGCCCTGTTTAGGTATAATGTAGAGACGTCGCATTGCGGCGTCTCTTTTTTTGTAAGGGCAACCACAATGAAATTAGAAAGGGCGAGCACAAGGCATCGCCCTACGATTAAATCTCTAAGAATTTTTTGATTTCTGTCATTTTTGTTTTTGCTATGTCTCGGCCCATTTGGTAGACATTACGCATTTTCGCTTCGTCTTGCTCAATACGGCCGATTGGCAACTCTTTTTCTGGATAGATGATTAACGTGTTTCCAAGACGCTCTTGCTCTGAGATATAATCCAATTCTCTGTTGTACATAAGATGACGTGTGGCAAGGGCATCTGCGATAGCTGGTGTCTTTCGTAAAAGCCAACGGAAAAGAGACATCCCCTTTGGACATCTTTTTTTGAATCCTTTGGGTTGTGTTAGAATCACAACATTACGCTCATATCCTTGCTGTTGGAAATATTCCAAAGGTATGGAGTCGGCCATCCCTCCATCCAGCAACCTCTTGCCATTTATGCATACTGGCTTGGATATAATTGGTAGAGAGGCAGACGCGCGGACCCAATCCAATGTTTCGTGATCGATTGTCGGAATTTTGTGGTAGATGGCTTTCCCCGTGTCGACGTCGGTACAAACCACATGAAACTCCATTGGGTTGTTGGTGTATGTGTCGAAATCTACGGGATCCAAGTCGACTGGCATCACGTGGTAGCTGAATTCTGCTCCGACCCAGTCTCCTGTCTTCAAGAGGGATCGGATACCCATATAGCGGGGATCATCCTTAAAATCTATATTATAACGAAGGGCTCTTCCTATCTGTTTTGACTTGTAATTGCATCCGAAACTTGCACCAGCAGATACTCCTACAGCACCGTCGAATTCGATGCCATTCTCCATCATCTCATCCATCACTCCTGCGGTAAAAAGGGCTCTCAATCCGCCACCTTCTAACACCAATCCTTTTTTCATTGTGTTTTAATTGTTCAATAAATCTTTTGTCTAACAAGGGGCAAGATATAAAGAAATTTTCAGATGTGCAAATCAAGGAGGATAGGGGCTTGTGAACACAACTGGATGTTTTTGAGATTCGACCCTTTTTGATTGTCAAAAAATGCATATTTTTTCAATCTGCCGTGTAATAAGTTTCACAAAATTCTCCTTTTAGGTTAAAAATATTGTCGTAAAACATAAAAAATTCTCTTTTTTTGATAATTTTGCACCGTTTTTTAAGAAAAGATAGAAAAGATGAATCTAAAGGAAAAAACTTTTGCTCCTAAATTTTTCGACTGTCTTAAAGGCTACAACAGTGGTATATTCACTGCTGACCTGATGGCCGGTATTGTTGTGGGCATCGTAGCCATACCGTTGGCTATTGCTTTCGGTATCGCATCCGGCGTAGGTCCGGCTGAGGGTCTTATCACTGCAATCATCGCAGGATTTTTTATCGCAGTGTTGGGTGGATCTAAGGTTCAGATCGGTGGCCCTACAGGTGCGTTTATCGTAATTGTCTATGGAATTATCCAGCAACATGGATTGGCAGGTCTGATGATCGCCACTATTATGGCTGGTGTCATTCTGGTATTGTTGGGTGTGTTCAAGCTTGGAAGTATCATCAAGTTTGTTCCTTATCCTGTGACTGTGGGTTTCACAGGTGGTATCGCGCTCACAATCTTCTCTACGCAGATGAACGACTTCTTTGGTCTCGGTATTGAGAAGGTCCCTGCTGATTTCGTCCACAAGTGGATCTGCTACTTTGAGAATTTCTCTCATGTCAACTGGTGGGCATTCGGAGTGGCTGCAATAAGTCTATTGATCATCATCTTCTCTCCAAAAATATCGAAGAAGGTGCCTGGTTCATTGCTTGCCATCATCATTGCCACAATCGCTGTATATTTCATCAAAGGAAATGTTGATAATACAGGAATCAAGACTATTGGAGATCTTTATGAGATGCCTGCTGGATTCCCTGCTCCAAGATTCCCTGAGTTCGCTTTGGCTGAGGGTCAGACTTGGCTTAGCGTAATCCAGAATTTGTTCCCTGCAGCGTTCACAATCGCTATGTTGGGAGCTATCGAGAGTTTGCTTTCTGCTATTGTTGCAGACGGTGTGATTGGAGACAAACATAATTCCAACACTGAACTTATCGGTCAGGGTGTCGCTAATATTGTGGTTCCATTCTTCGGTGGTATCCCTGCTACAGGAGCTATCGCCCGTACAATGACAAACATCAACAATGGTGGTAAAACTCCAGTCGCAGGTGTTGTACACTGTGTTATCTTGACATTGGTTTTGCTATTCTTGGGTGACTTGGTTAAGTTGATTCCAATGCCATGTTTGGCTGCGGTGCTTGTGATGGTATCATACAACATGAGTGGATGGAAGACATTTGTGTCATTGTCTAAGAGCCCTAAGTCGGATTTCTCAGTGCTTTTGACTACATTCTTCTTGACTGTGATCTTCGACCTTACAATCGCAATCGAGATCGGTTTGCTACTTGCATTGGTATTGTTCCTACGTCGTACAAACGAGTCTTCAGTTGTCAGAGTATTCGGTAAGGAGATTGATCCAAGCGATAACACAGACGTACAGCTTCATGAGGAGAAACTTGTGGTGCCAGATGGAGTAGGTGTTTATGAGATCGACGGACCATACTTCTTCGGAGTGGCAACTAAGTTTGATGATGTGATGAGTGCGGTGGCTGAAACACCAAAGGTGAGAATTATCCGTATGAGAAAAGTTCCATTCATCGATTCAACAGGAATGCACAACCTTTCTGAACTTTGTCATCAGTCGCACAAAGCAGGAATCCAGGTGATCCTTTCTGGTGTGAACAACCACGTCCATGCAACGCTTCACAAAGCAGGAGTTGATAAGATTATCGGTGAGGAATACATCTGCGCTAATATCAACATCGCGTTGGAGAAGGCTGAGGCTTACGTAAATGGAGTTTCAAACCCTAAATTGAACGCTTAAACGAATAATCATCTAATCTGTTAGAATGGGGCGAGCCCTGTTTCTACTGATTTTGATATAAATTGTTGTTTTGCTGATGAAAAGCACCATCGTAGTATAATTACGGTGGTGCTTTTTTTAATTCATAATTCGTAATTCATAATGCATAATAGGGGAATGATTAAATAAAAAAGACGGAGCATTGCCCCGTCTGATTCTGCATTTCACATTAGACTATAACATAATCTTTTGATGTTTTTATGCGGCTTTTTATTTCCCTTTTGCATTTTGTTCAGCGAAATGTTCACGGGCAATAGCAATCGCACGTTGCATTTTTTCAGCAAGCAATTTTTTGTCAGGTAGTTGAGTGTAGTATTGAGCTACTTTGATTGGACTGTCTTCATCTAACATCAAATATTCAACATGTTCGGTGTTTCCTTCGCTACAAAGAACTAACCCGATTGGAGACAGTTCTCCTTCTTTACGTTCATTTTTATTTAAGTAACGTAAATAAAGCAACATTTGACCTTCATGTTCTGGTTTGAATTCCCCTAATTTCAAGTCGATTGCTACCAAACGACGAAGAGTTCTGTGGTAGAATAGTAGGTCGATGTAGTAGTCAATGGCATCGACAGTGATACGTTTCTGTCTGCCAATAAAAGCAAAGTCTGTTCCCATTTCGCAAATAAAACTTTGCATTTGGGTGACGATGGAACTCTCCAGATCTTTTTCTGTAAAGACATCAGGTAATCCAAGCATGTCAAGAAAATAACTGCTTTTAAATACAAGGTCTGGATTCAATGTGTTGTCATCTTTAAGGTTGTCAAGTTCTTTTTTGATGACATCTTCAGGCTTACGACTGATGGCTGTTCTTTCATATAATTGACTGTCAATTTTGGCATCTAAAGTTCGAGTGTCCCAATGCTCAAGTCTACACATTTCCATATAGAATTGGCGAGCAAGAGGATCTGTTACTGAGACGAGTGAACGAATATGTGTCCAACTGAATTGTGTACGCACTGCGTACACAATTTCTTCTTCTGAAAATGTATATGCAACTCGTAAACAATGTTGAATGTTTCTAAGATTCCATCCACTGCCATACTTCGTTGTCAATTTAGCAGCCAGATTCTTAACAATCTGTTTTCCATATTCAGCACGCTGATTGTAAAGCACATCTTCTTTGATGCGTTTGCCCACATGCCATTTTGTTAAGCAGATTTCAGAGTTGACATAGACAGCGATACGTTTTCGACCATTGTCGATAATGCCACAAACATCAGAAAACAACAACATTTCTGTGTTTTCTTGTACGATTTCTTTTCCTTTTCCCATTTTTATAAATAACGAAACAAAATTCATTGCTAATCCACAACAAAAATAGCGGAAAATATTGTAATATGCAAAGATTTGCACACAAACAATAACCGTGATTTTATACGGCAATTGTAATTCTTTTTAATTCATGATTCGTAATGCTTAATAGGGGAATGATTAAATAAAAAAAGACGGAGCATCGCCCCGTCTTATTCTGCATTTCACAGTTATAATTTATCATTCTTTTAGCGAGTTCCATCCCTGAGCCTGGATATCGATCTCTCCGCCTCCACGAGTGATCATTCGAGCACCAAGGTTTTCTGCTGTGATGTGACCGATGATTTTGATGTCAGGACGAGGCACACCAGGAAGAGTGACTTCAGTCAAAGCTTTGAATGTGTCGTGCATTGAAAGCGGAATAGTGAACAGAAGCTCATAATCCTCACCACCGTTCATGGCGGCCATAGTCATGTTCATATTCATCTCCTCAGCCATCTGTGCTGTCAGGTAGTCGATAGGAATACGGTCCTCATAGATTCGGCATCCTACGTGGCTCGCTTTGCAGATGTGGAGCAACTCAGACGACAAACCGTCTGAAATATCCATCATTGATGTAGGGACGACGTTGATACGCTCCAACGACTCTATTATATCTTTTCTTGCTCTTGGTTTCAACTGTCGTTCCACCAAATATTCTTTGCCTGCGAAGTCTGGATCTGAACCCTTTCCGGCGTTGAACACCTCTTTCTCTCTTTCAAGAAGAAGCAAACCCATATATGCGGCACCAAGATCTCCAGTAACGCAGATAAGGTCTGTGTCTTTCGCTCCACTGCGTTTCACAATCTTGCCTTCCTCACCTTCTCCGATGCAAGTGATGCTTATTGTGAGACCATTCAGCGACGCTGTGGTGTCTCCTCCGATCAAGTCGACTCCGTGCTCTTCACATGCGATCTTCATGCCGGCATATAATTCGTCAAGATCCTCCACACATAGCTTTGAACTTACTCCAAGACCGACAACCATCTGTTTCGGTTTGCCGTTCATTGCGTAGACGTCGGAAAAATTGACAATCGCTGATTTGTAACCCAAATGTAGGAGCGGGCAGTATGTCAGGTCGAAATGTACACCTTCAAGCAGCAAATCCTTTGTTACCAAAGTTTTTTTGCCTGTATAGTCGAGTATAGCGCAATCGTCGCCAACCGACAATTCCGTCGACTTGTTCACGATAGGGAACTCCTTCGTAAGTCTGTCAATCAATCCAAATTCTCCAAGTTCTTTAATCTGCATAGTTTCTTAATTTAAACACAAAAAGGGGACGTGAATAATCACGTCTCCTTGCAAAATTATCAATATTTTTCGGATTATCCTTTAAATGAGCAGGCATAATCTGCAAGAGATTTGTCGCGTGCTCCCATGACTACGATCGAATCATTCGCTTTGCTCTCTTTCGCGATTATCGCAGGGATCTCTTTTCTATCCTGCACGTAGACGCAATTGATGCCTTGCGACGTGAAATAATCCGCCACAAATTTAGATCCGATACTCATGTCTGTCGTTCCACCTTCGTAGTAGACGTCGGCAAGATAGAACACATCCTGCTTTCTCATCACCTCTTTCAAAAGGATTGCCATCTGCTCATAGGTCTTGCGAAGTGGACCGAAACCGTGAGGCTGGTAGACAGCATGCACTTTATTAGAGAAAGATGCTAATGTGCGGATTGTCTCTGCCACCTCTTCGGGAGTGTGTGCAAAGTCATCAACTAACAATGCTCCATTAGAGTCCTTGCCTATTATGTTTCCGCGGCGGTAAACACCGCCGAATTTGCTCAAAATCTTAGCACATTCCTCAACATTCACACCATATACACTCGCTATTGCCACAGCTGCAGCAATGTTCAATGCGTTGTGAAGTCCAATAGAGTGGTATGCGAACGGTACCCCGTTGATTGAGAATGTTATGCCTTCGCTTGTGTGTTTCAAGTCGGCAACCTTAAAATCTGCATTCTTATCTTTTTCTGCGAGAGCAAAGGTCACTCTTTTTTTACAGTTCAAACGGCGGAGATTCTCGTCTCCTGAATTAAGCACAACAGTGTCGGCGGTATTGTCGGCTACTGTCTGGAAAAGACCGACTGTGACATCTATTTCATGGTGATCATGACCTACATTGGTGATCACACTCATAGTAGGGGTGTATCTTACTATGCTCTTGTCACTCTCGTCTCCTTCAAATACGAGAGGACCATCACCAGAATTATCAAAATTTCCTGGTTCTCCACCTCTTTTCACATTGTTGTCGGCAGCTCCAGCAATCATGCATGGGTGTTTTCCTGCACCAAGCAAAAGTTGGTAAATAAGGTGTGTGGTTGTGCTTTTTCCTGCTGTTCCTCCCACACATATAGCACCTCCACAATGGTTGCCGGCAATTTCTGCCAGCAACTCACTGCGATGCATAATTTTTATATTACGTGCCTTAATCTCTTTAATATCCGGATTTGTGTCCTCCACAGCTGTACTTACAACAGCGAAGTCCAAATCTGCAGGCAAATGCTCACCATCCTGCATCACACAATTGACGCCGTGGCGAGAAAGTTCTTTGTAGTCCTGGTTTTTTTCTTTTTGAGCGAAAGCTCTATCGCTTCCATAAACCTCTTCGCCCTTTTCTGCAAGGAAAAGAGCCATCGGACTCATACCTGTGCCAGCAACACCGACGAAATAGCCACGACGGCGCCGATTGCAAGCACTGTGCTGATCATCATGTCCCATATCATAAGCGTTAAATTTAATTGATAAGTGTTTTTTACTACTGGCAAAGTTATTTCATCGGGGATTTTATTCAAAAGAAACATTGTTGAAGTTTCTAACATTAATAACAACAAGTTATCAACATTTTTATTAACCGTCGGACGGGAATGTCAAAAAAAGCGACCGCTCGTGAAGAACGGCCGCCCTGTTAAGAACTTACTCCATCGCTCTATTTCTTTTTAGAAATAGTAGTAGCATTGCAATCTTTGCTTTCTGCTGCTAGGTAGGCAGGAATATGCTTGCCTTCCTTGTGAACCGTTTTCGGTTTTTTTTCTGAACCTTTCATCTTTTTTACTATTTAAATGTTAAACATATAAAATAGAATCGCTCAGTTATGAAAAAAGATAGCTGGACAGTTCTTTTAGTGAATTTCGATTTGTTTTATAGAAGGTTGTTCTGCTTCAATTTCTCGCTTAGGCAATGATATCTTCAAAATGCCATTCTCAACTTTCGCATCGATTTTGTCTTTGTAGATATTGTCTGGCAAAGCCATGATCTCTTTGAATTGAGAGGAAGTGAACTCATGACGTAGATAATGCTCATCTTTGTTGCCTTTATCCTCTTTCTCAGTTTTCTTTGTCATTTCAACCACCAAGTTGTCTTCTTTGTCAATTGAAATGTTCAAGTCATCCTTGGTCAAACCTGGGACGCTGAATTCCATCTCGTAAGAAGCCTTGTTTTCCTTGATGTTCATTTGAGGGGCTGCGTTGACTGCGTAGTTGCCGTTCCAGTTGAAATCAAACAAGTCATTGAATAGTGTAGGAAAGAAATCCTGCGATTTTCTTGCTAATAACATAATTTTGTCCTCCAGTTAAATTGTTAATTATTTTATTTATCTGGCTGTTGTTATGAGCAGTCGTAATGGATAAATCAAATAGCGTGCCAACATGTTTTTTGCTGCTTTCAGTATGGCAAAATGACTGTATTTGTGACAAAATTACTTGGAATATGATTTTTTGACAGAGAATGCGGAGAAATCGACACCGATTAAATTATGTCAAAACAGACCAAATCTTAAATCGATGTGATATCACATATTGATATACTTCACTGGGTTTTGACTTTTGCCATAGAAAGCAGTTACATCTTTCCCAATGTAAGTGGTATGTTCATCCTCATCTCCTATGAACTCACACCGCCCGATGTGTTTCGGGTTTTCTGTATATTTCCAATCAACGGGATTATAGACTTTTTCCACAATACCGTTGACAATAGCCAGTACGTGAGTAGCCTTTCTTGCACGGATAATATTAACCTTCCAGTATTTACGGGTCATCTCATACAGATTCTCCCTTTTCTCTTTTCCGATTTTAACGCACAAGATACGATCTTCGTGGTTGGGAACGAGTTCATTTTTATTCATGCCTTTATTGATTATAAATTACTTGTTTGCCAAAGAATCAATGTCGCCGTATTCAATCAGCGTAATTCGGTTGCCATACGTTGGTGTGTATTTGCTATTTTAAGTTGTTTATGACATTCAGCGTCGCACCAGGAACTATATCACCTACCAAGTCGTATGGCACATTCGAGGTTGAAACCTCAATATAGAGATTCTGAGTGTAGTCAAAGTCCACACTCATTTTCATCCACCACGTTAGTGGTCTGCATATTCATTTTCTCCCTTATCTATTTTTATGTTATTCAATTTCACGTTGTGCCATTTTCTTCACCTCTTCTATCTCCTTGACAAGTTGTTCTGTTGTCGGCAGATATAATTGGTACTGACTGGCAAGAATGGTTTGGTTGTCCTCCGGTAATGTCATTCGGACTACCGTATCATTTTTTGCAGTACAAAGCAAGATGCCTATAGTAGGATTCTCATCGGGCAGTTTTTCGTTTCGGTCGTAGTAATTAACATACATCTGCAACTGTCCCAAATCCTGATGTGTCAGTTCGCCAGTCTTCAGCTCTATAATCACATGGCAACGCAACAGTCGATTATACAACACGAGATCGGCAAAGAATTCGTCATCTTCGAGCAACAAACGCTTCTGCCGAGCTACAAAGGAGAATCCTTTACCCATCTCCAACAGAAACTCTGTCAGGTGGGTGATAATAGTTGACTCCAGATCCTTCTCATAGTAACTGGCTTCACGGTGAAGTCCGAGAAACTCCAGCACCATCGGGTCTTTTATTATCTCTTGTGGGCTTTCCGGTATCCGCTCCTTGCGTGCTACTGCAAGCACACTTTCTTTGTCATTGCTCAGCAAGAGACGTTCGTAGAGCATTGAATTGATTTGACGCTACGTTTCTCGAGCCGTCCAACAGTTGTTAACAGCCTCCAGTTCATAGTACTCGCGTTTGTCGGGGTCGTCAATTTGAATCAGCCTTCTGTATTGAGACCAGTTTAATTGCGAACGCAGTGTGTTCGCAATTGGATATGTACGATAGAATTGACGTGCCTGCTCAAGTTGGCGGACTCCAAATCCACTTCCGAATTCTGGTTCTAATCGTTTGGCTAGGTTACGAGTTAAATACTTGCCATAGTCGGCACGCTCTTTGCCCTGTTGCTCTTCCTCAAAAATGCGTTGACCTAACTGCAGTACATCTGCACACGGCAGAAATCGACACTGCGTACCGCATTGCTGCGTGCAGACTCGATGATGCTACGCACATCGCGTAGAAGTATATCTTCATTGTTTATGACCTGCTTGTTATGGTCTTCCATATTTATAGTTGTGCTTTTAATTTCTGAATCTGTTGATGCAATTCGTATTTTCTACGAGTGTGCTTTTCTATATGGCATTTCCTTTCAAGTGATACTTCTAAATCAGAAATCCAATCCAGTGTCTCGACAGACTACCACCGCTTTATGCAACACTGTGAGGAATTTCCATATATTGTTTTGTCTATTTGCAGTTTGGACCATTTGCCAAAGTGTGTACATGATTGCTTGTCATGCACACATTGCATAAGTGCAAAGTTACACTAAAATAATCCAAATAGAGGGGCGTTTACACTTTTAATATGGAGAGGAAGGCGTTTTTGCCTCATTTTTGCATCAAAACGTTACCTTGTTTTCCCTTTTCGTATCTTTTTTTAATAAAATTTGTGTCAAAGATTACTTGTATGGCGATACATAAACAGCATCGCTATGGAGATGCTTGAGGATGGAAAAAAATATCATCTTTCAGGACTAAAAATATATGTGGCGTGCGAAATGTTTCGCATGGATGTTTAATGTTTCATCTCACTTTTTGGATGAATATTCCTAAAAGAGTCTTCTTTTATAGCTAACTTTGCCACTATTATGGCAAACAATATTACATCCATTTTGTCTTTGCAGCGTCATCGTGATTTGCTGAAGATGGAATATGAGTACGATAAGAAGAGTTTTGATGTACAGTCTTCTCATGTCTCTATTCCTAAGAAGATTTCTGCTGGAATCTGTCGTTATCCTGTGTCGTTGGGCAAGTCGTATTACAACTCGCTTAATCAGTTTGTTGTTGAGATCAACCATGCCCCATTGGAAGACGACGATCATTTTGAATATGGCAAGGCAGTCCAGTTTTTCAGCGTCTCATACAATGAAGAAATCCGTGTGGTGAAGACCAATGCACAGGTCAGTTATGCTACGCCTACAATGCTGGTGGTTGTTTTGTCGGGTAGGGATGCCCTGCCTGCTTTGGAGTCGGTCAACCGACTGGGTGTGCAACTGGGTTTTGACGAGAGCAGTTATAAGGCGATGTTTGATGCCATGGATAAAGTAATGAGTGTGAAGGATGGCAGACTCTTCGACTTACGTGAGATCCTATTGGGTAGTGTGGAACCGAAATTCCTTGATTTTTCTCCGATACGTTTCCCTTGGCTCAACAGTTCTCAGGAATCAGCAATCAATAAGATCCTACGTGCCAAAGATGTCGCTATCGTCCATGGACCTCCTGGAACAGGTAAAACGACAACCCTTGTCGAGGCTATATATGAGACGTTGCGTCGTGAATGTCAGGTGTTGGTGTGTGCGCAGAGTAATATGGCTGTGGATTGGATCTCAGAACAATTGCAGGATCGTGGAATAAGTGTATTGCGAATTGGCAATCCGTCCCGCGTCGACGATAAAATGCTCTCCTCCACATATGAGCGTAGGTTTGAATCACATCCTATGTACGATACTCTTTGGAGTATGCGAAAGACGGTGCGTGAGCTTTACCGCACAAATAAGGATAAGGCTCGTTCTGTAAAAGAAAAGGCGGAAGCATTGGAATATGAGATTCGTGAAAGCCTTTTTTCTGATTCACGTGTTGTGGCATGCACCTTGGTCGGAGCTGCCAACCCTATATTATATGGAAGGAATTTCCAATCTCTATTTATAGATGAGGCTGCGCAAGCTTTGGAAGCTGCTTGTTGGATTCCAATCACTAAGTCGCATCGAGTGATTTTTGCGGGCGACCACAAACAGTTGCCTCCTACTATCAAATGTTTTGAGGCAGAACGTGCTGGACTTTCCCACACTCTGATGGAAAAACTGGCGGAAACCAAGCCAATGGCGGTTTCACTCCTGAATGTGCAGTACCGTATGCACGAAAGCATTATGAGGTTCTCTTCTGATTGGTTTTACGACGGGAAACTAAAGGCGGCGGATGAAGTCAAGTGTCGAGGAGTGCTGGATTTTGAGAACCCGTTGGAATGGATCAACACTGAAGAATTCTCGTTTAAGGAGGATTATTTGTCACAGTCGGCAGGACGAGTCAACCGTATGGAAGGAGAACTTACAATTGCGTTGCTGAGTCAGTTTATAGAGAAGATCGGTCCCAATAGAGTGAAAGAAGAGCAGATTGATTTTGGAATCATCTCTCCATATAAAGAGCAGGTATATTTCCTACGTCATCTTATTAAAGAGTCGAAATTCTTAAAGCCATTCAAGAAATTCATCACGGTCAACTCGGTGGACGGATTCCAAGGGCAGGAGCGTGATGTGGTGATTATCAGCCTCGTCAGATCCAATGAGACGGGGGAAATAGGTTTTTTGAAGGAGTTGCGAAGAATGAATGTGGCGATGACACGTGCCAGAATGAAACTTATGATTATTGGAAATGTAGAGACATTATCGCATCATGCATTTTATAGAAAATTATGGGAATGGGTGAAGAAAACGAAGGAAGAATCCCTATAAACAGTGAGCTTTTTGAACGAACATTCAATTTTTTTTGAACGAACATTCGTATATCTTAAAAAAATGTTAATTTTGCCGCTTGTAGACAATTAATGAAATTAATTAAGGGGTAATATATGGCAAAATCATTTAACTCAGTACTTGCAAAGTTCCTTCTTAGTGTCGCTGGTTCGATAAACAAGAAGAAATTGGTTAAGGCTTCGATAGACTGTAAGAAGTCGCAGGCTGAAACACTTAGAGCAATTCTAGATTATGCAAAGGATTCTGTTTACGGAAAAGAGCATAATTTTGCGAAGATTTTGGAGGCTACATCTGATGACGCTTTGTTCGAGGCCTACCGTCAGAATGTGAAGCCAAATGATTATGAGGATTTCCGTCCATACGTGGAGAGACACAAGAATGGAGAGGAAAACGTCCTATTCCCAGGTAAACCAAAAATGTATGCCACTACTTCTGGTACTACAAGTGAGCCAAAGTGGATTCCTATCACTAATGAATACTATAGCAACATCTATTCAAAGATGACGAAGGTATGGCTATACTCTTTCATAGAGAACCGTCCAGAGGTATTCAATGGCAAAATCGTTTCTATCGTAGGTAAGGCTATCGAAGGTACTGCTCCAGATGGCACACTATATGGATCTGTGTCTGGTGTGACACAGAGAGACTGTCCAGGATTTGTGAAGAAGCTATACACTGCTCCTGCAGATGTCTTCACAATCGCTGACTACAAAGCTCGCTACTACTGCATTATGCGTTTCGGTATTGAGCAGGATGTCACTCTTATTGTGACTGCCAATCCGTCAACAATCGTTGAGATGCAGAACAATGTGAATGAGTTCTTTGATGATTATGCTGATGATATCGAAAAGGGAACAATCAGCTCTAAGATCAATATCTCAGACGAGCTTCGTCAGAAGATGTTGGCAGAGAAGAATATCAAGCCAAATCCAAAGCGTGCTGCAGAGCTACGTGCTTTGAAGGCTAAATATGGCACAGTGCTTCCTAAGCACTACTGGCCAAACCTTCAGATTCTTAATACTTGGAAGTGTGGTAACACTCGTATGTATCTTGACAAGTTTAAGAACTCTTTCCCTGACTGCTGCTTGCACCAGGAGTTCAGCTACTTCTCATCAGAGTGTCGTGCCGGACTTGTAATGCCTGAGACAAAGGATACAAACGGAACAGTAGTGTTCCCTCACATGCACTATTTTGAGTTCGTTGAGGAACACGATATTGATAGCGAGAACCCTAAGTTCCTTCAGCTTCACGAGCTTGAGTTCGGAAAGAAATATTGTCCATACGTAACTACATGGGCAGGTCTTTACCGTTATACAATGAGCGACCTTCTAGAGGTGGATGGAAAGTTCAATTCAATCCCAACTATCCACATGGTTCAGAAGATCAACGGTATCGTCACAATGACAGGAGAGAAACTTCATGAGCGTCAGTTCATCTCTGCTGTAGAGGATGCTTCAAAGGCTACTGGCAAGAAACTTAAGTTCTATATCGGATTTGCTGATATAGAGATCTCTGCATATCATTTCTACTATGAGTTTGAGGATCAGAACACCACTCAGGCTGAGGCAGACGAGTTCAACAAGTTGGTAGACGAGAATTTGAAGAAGGTCAACATCGAGTATGACGCGAAGAGAGCCTCTTTCCGTGTGAAGGATCCTATCGCACACATCCTAGTAGAGAACTCATTCGAGAAGTTCAAGGCTCGTTGTATCGACGAAGGTGCAAGAGACGGACAGTTCAAGCTTAACATCCTTCTTCAGGATGAGAACCGTCACGCCAAGTTCAAGGATCTTGTAAAGAAATAATAAATAATTAGAATATTTAGAAAGGACGCAAGCCACACTTGCGTTCTTTCTTCATGAAAACGCAATGACTTTAGACAATATCAAAGCTGTCATTTTTGATGTCGACGGTACTCTCTATACAGGCGGTATCGCTAAACATCTTATATTGGGTGATATCTGGCGATGCATGTGGGCATTGAGGGAAAGGCAGACAAGAAAAGCGATGAAGAGTCGCGACTACATGACTGCTGAAATTTATTATAATACCTTCTTCTCAACATTATCGCAAAAGACAGGTAAGGAGGAGAGTGTGATGAGAGATTGGTATTTCTCACGTTATATGCCGTTGATGGTCAGACAGATCGGCAAGTATTGTAAGCCTCGTCCACAGATAAATGAAGTGCTGGAGTCGTTGAAGAAAAAGGGTATACGTCTTCTGGTATATTCTGATTATACAATGTCGAAGGAGAAGATCGAGTCGTTAGGCATCGACAGCTCAGTGTTTGAGAAATTTTATTGTGCTGAGGAATTTGGAGCATTGAAACCGCAAACACGTCCGTTCGCTCAAATTTGCCAGGAAAACGGATTGGAATGCGCGACGACGTTGATGGTGGGCGACAAGGTTGATTCCGACGGAGGTGCGTTAGGTGCAGGACTTCAATTCACGTGTATAGACGGAAAGAATTGCAAGAATGTCGACCGTAGCAAATACGACATTGTATCTTGGAATGATTTCGTGAACATTTGTAAGAAATAGGTTGATTAGATGGGAAAGAGACGTGAGTAAATCACGTCTCTTTTTTCATTTATGCATATATTAATGACTGATGTCAATTGATGTTTTTCCGTTGTCTTTAGTGACTGTGATTATTGTGACATCAAAATATTCTTCGGTTTTGATGACGACTCCATTATATGTAAGTTTGGTCAGTTTAGAACAATAAGATCCTCCTACACAGTCAGGACTATAAGAATAAGTCCAAGATGCTCGTAATGTGTCTATGTCTCCATTCACATAGAGATAGTTGTCTGTGTAGCCATCATGATTGCCGTAAATGAATGGCGAAATAAAAATTCCGGAGTCTCTTTTGCTTATTTCCATTCCATTTCCATCATAAAGGAAAACATTATTTTTATAATACTCATTATATCCATAATACAGAGAATCCATATTTGCCAAAATAGTTTTAATACTATCTGAACTAAGAATGGATGGTCGTATGATAGGATATGTTGTCATGTCGTTGATGTCAACAATATCATTTCCATTCACGTCTACAAATCTCATTCCGAGTCCTGCAAAAGTAACAAATCCATGATCCTCAAGTGGTTGATTGTTGTCCTCTTTATCGCAGGAAGTAAATAAGCCTCCAAATGCTGCTGTTAAGCAAAGGGCATGAAGCCAAAAATCTCTCATAATATTTAGTTTTAAATTTGACGCATTGATATTTGTTCGCAAAAGTAATTAAAAATAATCAAATAGTTGTTTTGAACAAGAAATTAGATTGGATGGAATATGAAAACGGATAGAATTTATGATTGACGATTTACTAAAAAATCATATTCTTTTTTGCAGTTAATGCAAAAAAATGTATATTTGCATTTGGAATGAGGGGGGAGCGAATTGTTCTCCTTCGTTTTTTTAATATAATGATAGATAAACAAGAACTTACACAAGCGATCAACGAATATATTGACGGAACAAGCCTTTTCCTTGTAGAGGTGAAGGTGAGTCCTGCCAATGAAATTGTCGTTACAATTGATAGCGAAGACTCTATTGATATCGACACTTGCGTCTCGCTTTCTCGTCATATAGAATCCAAGTTCGACCGTGAGCAGGAAGACTACGAGTTGGAGGTAGGCTCGGCAGGTTTGAGCTCGCCGTTTGTTGTGCTTCGCCAATATCAGAAATATGTTGGAAAGGAAGTGGAAGTGCTTACGAAGGCAGGACAGAAACTTGTAGGTGTGTTGAAGAGTGCTACTGAGGAAGAGTTTACAGTGGTTGTCACTGTGAAAGAGAAGCCAGAGGGAGCGAAGAGAAAGGTAGATGTTGAAAAAGAGTACTCGTTCAAGTATGATGAGGTAAAATACACGAAATATTCAATTAGATTCAAATAATATTATTATGGCTAAGCAAGAAACACTCAGCTTAATAGATTCGTTTTCGGAGTTTAAGGAACTTAAGAACATCGATAGAGGCACAATGATCAGTGTCTTGGAAGAGTCTTTTAGAAGTGTCATCACTAAGATGTATGGTACTGATGAGAACTATGCTGTTATCATCAACCCAGACAAAGGTGATTTCGAGATATATCACAATAGAGTTGTAGTTGAAGACGGTACTGTTGACGACGAAAACTCACAGGTTGCGTTGGCAGATGTAAAGAAAATTGATTCATCATACGAGGTTGGCGAGAACTTCTCTGAAAAGGTTGATTTCGCATCGTTCGGACGTCGTGCAGTGTTGAACCTTCGTCAGACACTTGCGTCGAAGATCCTTGAGCTTCAGAAAGATACATTGTTCAACAAATATAAGGAAAAGGTCGGTAAGATTGTAGTAGGTGAGATTTACCAGACTTGGAAGAAGGAGGTTCTTCTTCTTGACGAGGAGGGTAATGAGATGATTTTGCCTAAGGCAGAGCAGATCCCATCTGACAACTACCGTAAGCAGGATACATTGAGAGCTATCGTGGCAAAGGTTGATAATGAGAACAATAATCCAAAGATTATCCTTTCTCGTACATCACCAATGTTCCTTCAGCGTTTGTTTGAGCAGGAAGTTCCTGAAATCGCTGATGGCTTGATCACAATCAAGGGAATCGCACGTATCCCTGGAGAAAGAGCTAAAGTCGCTGTTGAGAGCTACGACGAGAGAATTGATCCAGTTGGAGCATGTGTAGGTATGAAGGGTGCTCGTATCCATGGAATCGTAAGAGAATTGCGTAATGAAAATATTGATGTAATCAACTATACATCAAATGTTTCTCTATATATCCAGAGAGCTTTGAATCCAGCAAGAATCTCATCTATCAGAATTATCGAGGAGGAGAAGAAGGCTGAGGTTTATTTGGATCCACAGGAGGTATCTTTGGCTATCGGTAAGGGAGGTATGAACATCAAACTTGCCACTCAGCTTACAGGATATCAGATTGAAGTGTTCAGAAACTCAGACAGTTACGACGACGGAGATATCTATCTTGATGAGTTTGCTGATGAGATCGATTCGTGGGTTATTGATGAGTTCAAGAAGAACGGATTTGATACAGCTTTAAGCGTATTGAATGTTTCAAGAGATGAACTTCTTCACCGTACTGATCTCGAAGAAGAGACTATCGATGACGTGTTGGCAATCTTGAAGTCTGAATTTGAGGATTTCGATGAGGCTGGCACTGATAATAATGATGAAAGTAATTCCTAACCCACGTGTTGGGAATGAGTTTCTCTGAAATATAAGATACTTTTGGGTGCGTTCGGATTTGGCACTCAAAAGTATTTGTTTCGGGAAAAGAAAAAACATTATGGACAAGGTGCAATTTGTGGTTGCTGTTTTTTAATTTTGTGGGAAGGGAAAAACAGCATACTATGATGAGTTAAGTGTGTTGTTTTTTTAAGTGTGGTAATTAAAATTTTATGTCGAGATTAGGTCAATTAGCTAAAGAATTAAATGTAGGTATCGCTACTGCTACCGAACTATTAAAAAAGAAAGGATTTGCAATTGAAGATGCGAATCCCAACTACAAATTGTCTGAAAAAGAAGAAAATCTCCTTCGTCAGGAATATGACAAGGATAAGTCGTTCAAGTCTGATGCGAAAGCAGAGTTTGACGACATGAAGGATAGAAAGAAAAACAAAAAGGAGAAAGTCGTTGAAATTCCAGGATTTGGAAAAAAAGACGAGGTTGATATCAAGGTAGAGGTGCAGACTCCTAAACTTAAGGTTGTAGGTAAAATCTCTGACACTCCAAGACCACAGACTCCAGCAAAGGAAACCACAGCAGCGTCTACGGCTTCAGTAGATGAGGCTAAACAAGATAATATGCCTATATCACAAAACGAAACTGAAGATGTATTTAGATTGAATCCTACTACTCAGGTCACTGGACCTAAGGTGTTGGGTACAATTGACTTGTCATCTATCAACTCTCAGACTAGACCAAAGAAGAAAACTAAGGAAGAGAGAAAGAAAGATCATCAGAAACAGATCCAGCTACAAAAGGCTGAACAAGGCCAGGGTGGTCAGAAAAAACAAAGAAACCGTATCCAGGGTAAAGAGAAAATCGATATTTCTGAATACAAAGAAGGAAAACAGGGAGGCAAGAACGATCGTCACAAAGGTGACAGAGACAGAAATGAGAATCGTGAAGCCAACGGTGGAAACAATAAGAAGTTCAATAAGCAGAAGAATCAGAAACAGGAGATTTCTGAGGAAGATGTACAGAAGCAGATTAAGGATACTCTTGCTCGCTTGACTTCTAATAAAAACCAGAATAAGAGTGGTGCTAAGCACCGTCATGATAAACGAGAGTCTATCCGTCAGCGTGCTGAAGAGCGTGAGGCTCAAGAGCGTGAGGCACAGGGCAAACTAAAGATCACTGAGTTTGTGACTGTCAGCGACTTGGCTAAGATGATGGATGTGACAATCACTGAGGTTATCACTACTTGTATGAACTTCGGTTTGATGGTGTCTATCAACCAGCGTCTTGATGCTGATACTATCAATATCGTGGCAAGTGAGTTCGGTTTTGAAACTGAATATGTGTCTGCTGAGGTAAGTGAGGCTATCCAGGAGGAAGAGGATAAGGAAGAGGATTTGATCAACCGTCCTCCAATCGTTACTGTGATGGGTCACGTTGACCACGGTAAGACTTCATTGCTTGACTATATCCGCCAGACTAACGTGATCGCCGGTGAGGCCGGAGGTATCACTCAGCATATCGGTGCTTACAATGTCACATTGAAGAACGGTCAGCATATCACTTTCTTGGATACTCCAGGTCATGAGGCATTTACTGCCATGCGTGCCCGTGGTGCCAAGGTGACAGATATCGCGATCATCATCGTCGCTGCTGATGATGATGTGATGCCGCAGACAAAAGAGGCTATCAACCATGCAAGTATCGCTGGTGTACCTATCGTGTTTGCAATCAATAAGATAGATAAGCCTACTGCTAACCCAGACAAGATCAAGGAGTCGTTGGCACAGATGAACTACTTGGTAGAAGAGTGGGGTGGTAAGTATCAGTCACAGGATATCGCTGCTAAAAAGGGTATCGGTGTAGACGAGTTGATGGATAAGGTGCTTCTTGAGGCAGAAATGCTTGATTTGAAGGCTAATCCTAACCGTAAGGCAAGTGGTTCTGTAATTGAGAGCCAGTTGGATAAGGGACGTGGTTATGTGGCTACAGTGCTTGTAAGCAACGGTACTTTGAAGATCGGAGACGTTGTTATCGCAGGAACTCACTATGGTAAGGTTAAGGCTATGTTCAATGAGCGTAACCAGCGTATCACAGAGGCAGGTCCTTCTGAGCCAGCTTTGATCCTTGGTCTTGACGGTGCTCCTCAGGCAGGTGATAATTTTAACGTACTTGGTTCAGAGCAGGAGGCTCGTGAGATAGCAAACAAGCGTGAACAGCTTCAGCGTGAGCAAGGTTTGCGTGCTGGTAACGGAATCATTACTCTTGATGAGATTGCACGTCGTCGTGCTCTTGGAAACTTCCAGGAGATGAATATCATCGTCAAGGGAGACGTGGATGGATCTGTGGAGGCATTGTCAGACTCTTTGCAGAACTGTTCTACAGAGCAATTCCAGATCAATGTTATCCACAAAGCTGTGGGTCAGATCTCAGAAACAGATGTTATGTTGGCATCCGCTTCAAATGCGATCATCATCGGATTCCAGGTTCGTCCATCGCAGTCTGCACGTAAACTTGCAGAGAAAGAGGGTGTTGATATCCGTCTACACTCTATCATCTACGATGCAATTGAGCAGTTGAAGGATGCGATGGCCGGTATGTTGGCTCCAGAGTTGAAGGAACAGGTTACTGGTACTGCTGAAGTCCTTGAGATCTTCAAGATTGGTAAGGTCGGTGTTATCGCTGGTTCAATTGTCCGCGATGGTAAGATCAAACGTTCAAATAAGGTTCGTTTGATTCGCGACGGAATTGTTGTATTCACCGGAGATTTGCAGTCGTTGAAGCGTTATAAGGATGACGTTAAGGAAGTTGCAAACGGATTCGATTGTGGTATCGCTCTTGCTGGATACAACGAGATCCAGGTCGGTGATATTATCGAAGGCTTCGAGACAATCGAGGTCGCTCGTAAACTGTAATTTTGACAATTGAAGATCATAATATCAAATTAAGAATCGGGCATACGTCTGATTCTTAATTTTGTTTAGAGATACACTGTTGCATTTGGAGAACGTGTAATTACAGCTGTATATTTAGAAATGATCTCTACGTTTTGATCGTTAATATTAATCATTAAATATTAATCAAATTGAATTGGCTTGATTTTTTGATCCTTTTGCTTGTGGTTGCAGGTATGGTAAGAGGATTTTCAAAAGGACTTATTTTTGAGCTTTCGGGATTGATAGGACTTATCATTGCCGTATATGTGTCAAGATACCATAGCTCTCCATTTGCGGAGTTTATACATAGTTTTTTCAATGTAGGGAAGGATTATTGTCCTGCTTTGGGCATGATTATGGCATTCATCGTCTCGTTGATATTGGTTAAGGTGTTGGCGATGTGTGCTCAGAGACTGATTAAGGCGATAAGCCTTGGCTGGCTTAACAGTTTGCTGGGAGCATTGATATCTGCAGTCAAATATACGTTGGTGATCAGTGTTGTGTTTAATGTGCTTGGCCCAATCAACGAGAAACTTAAGATAATGGATGGCAAACATTCGGAAGGTTCTATTTTATGTGGACCAGTCACAAAGTTTGCTCCAGCTGTCCTTCCTAAGCTAAATATCAGCGAATTGTTCAATATTCCTAAAAATATTGAAGATTCGATGGATAAAGACCAAACAGAAGAGAAATCCTGCAAGTAGACTCTTGCATATATGTGATATTTCTCTTTTTGTTTTGTCTGTGCTTGAATTCTGCATGCCATGATCTTATCTTTGTAGTGAAAACAGAAATAATGAATTAATATTGTCGTATTATGGTAGCGGAATCTAAGCCATTTTTGAATTTGGTAGCTGATGATTTGAGGCGTTTGGCTGATGTGGAAGATGCATTGTTGGTCTTCCCCAACCGTCGTTCTATTTTGTTCTTTAACGAATGTTGGGCTGAGGACTATGACAAACCTGTGTTTACGCTTGAATCCACTACTATACAGGATCTGTTCCGCTCTTTTTCTCCTTATACAGTTCCAGACGAAATAGCCCTTTTAATCGAACTTTTTCACACCATAAAAGAAATACATCCTGAGATTTTAGGCACTGAACCCTCATTTGACAAATTCTATTTCTGGGGTCAGACATTGCTCTCTGATTTTGACGATATAGATAAGAATTGCGTGAATGCTCAGGCTTTGTTTTCAAATGTGGCGGACTTCCAGAACATAAAGGATTTTTCATATCTTTCCGATTCGCAGATTAAGACTCTGGAACATTTCTTTCAAACGTTCTCAGTGGAGGTGCAAAACGAAAAAGTTCAGCTTTTTGCAAGACTCTGGGAAAACTTGTATTCTATCTATCTTGCATTTAAAGCCCGTTTGCAGGCAAAAGGAATTGCGTATGAAGGAATGCTGATGCTTGATGTCGTAGAAGGCCTAAAAAGTGGAGAAATCGATGATTCTAAGTATAAAAAACTCGTATTCATCGGTTTTAATGTGTTGAGCAGAACTGAATACGCATTCTTTAAGAGATATAGGGATTCCAAACGTGCTGAATTTTATTGGGACTATGATGTATATTATTCCGCACCTGAATCTCTTCAGGAAGCAGGTCTGTTTATGCGACAGAATATTATAGATTTCCCGTCGTCGCTAAAAGAAAAATCATTCTTTGACAATTATTCGAAGAAAAAGAAGATTACGTTTGTCAGTACTTCGTCGGATAGTGCTCAAGCTGCTTATGTCTCAAAATTTTTGAAGGATACTTCTGAGATAGTAAAAGATGAAAACAGCGGAGAAAAGGAGACTATCGATAGAAGAACGGCTATAGTTCTTTGTGATGAGACTCTTCTTCTTCCTGTCCTGCATTCTATTCCGAATGATAAGGGTATTGCTTTGAATGTGACGATGGGATTCCCAGTGCCGCAAACGCCAATATACAGTTTGCTGCTTGCCCTTGTCAATTACAATATGTATCTCGATGAACGTAAGCCGAAGACGGTGGCTTTGTCGTTGGTAGAATCTATAACCAATCATGCCTATATAAAAGTCGTCTTTCCTGAGGTGACACAGACGATAGCTCAGATGAAGGCGGAGAAAAATATCTTTCCTTGTATATCAGAGTTTGAATCTGGAAGTGAGGATCTGTCATTGCTCCTAAAACATTCGGTGAATTCGTCTGATTTTGTAGACAGATTGAAGAAAATAGTTGTGAGAGTGTCGTCTCATAATCCACATTCCTCTTTATATTCCGACTTGTATAACGAGTCTTTATTCCGTGCCTACAATATACTTGTGAGATTTGCTGATGAAGTATGTTCGGAGGATTTGTCTATGAGCGTTGGCTTGACGGCACATCTTTTGATGAAGGTGCTTTCGCAATCAAAGGTTCCTTTCCATGGAGAACCGATCGAAGGACTTCAGGTGATGGGCTTTTTGGAGACGCGTGGACTGGACTTCTCCCATGTTTGTCTGCTATCTGCGTCTAATAAACAATTGCCTCCGTCTGCGGAAATTTCATCTTTTATTCCTCTTTCAATCCGTACTGGATTCAATATGACATCTGTGGAGCAGAAGAATGCTCTGTTTGCATACTATTTCTACCGTTTGGTGCAACGTGCGGATGATGTCACCCTCGTCTACAACTCTACTTGCGACAGCCAAAATACAGATGGCCAGATGAGCAGGTATATGCTTCAGATGTTGGTGGAGAACAAGAATTTTGAGATTAAAAAATACGACATCCAAAATCTTGTACCGTCGATCACGACAGAGTTTTTGACTGTGAAAAAGAACGATGAAATCGTCAAAAAAATGGTGGATAGGTTCTCTTCTGATTCAGAGAAACCGTTATCTCCGTCGGCTATCAACACCTATTTCGAATGCCCATTGAAGTTCTATTTCAAATATGTTTTGGGATTGAAAGAATCCAATGCTGATGAAGACGGAATTTCTTCCACTGATTTGGGGACGATCTTCCATGCTGTCATGGAGGAGATTTATGCAGGTCTGGTACGTAAAAAAGGAGACGCAATGATATCTCCACAAGATCTGAATTCTTTAAAGGATGAGGAGATCTATACGTTGATCGACTATTTCATCAATATCCATTATTATAAGATTGAACAGTTTAAGACTGCACCTAAGTCAGTTTCCCAATTCCACGGACATCTACTTTTGGCTCGTAACTTACTTTTGGAATTTATCCGCAAACAGCTTGCCATAGATTCAAAATTGAATGATCTGGTTTACTTGTCGTCGGAGGAACGTGTTGTTGTGCCGATTGATATAGATGTGAATGGAAAAACACAACAGATTTTTGTCGGTGGAATCGTCGATCGTCAGGATTCAGTCGACGGTGGAAGGAGAAGAATAGTGGATTATAAGACAGGTGGTGATGTGCCATCTTCGATTAAATCCATCGATGAATTGTTTGCTTATGAAAACAGAAAAAAGGTCCATTATCAGTTGCAGATTTTGATATACTCGTCGCTTATCCACAAAGTGAAGAAAGTCGACGTCACTCCCGTCTTGAATTTTGTGAATCAGAAAATGGATGATGTGGCATGTGTATTGAAGATGTCGAAGGAGATAATAGGGGATAAAGGAAAACCTAAAAAGGTGGATGAGCCTATTATAGTGAATGATGAATTCTGCGATGAATTCGATAAAAAAATGAAAATAGCATTGTCTGATATCTTCAATGTCGACATCAATTTCACGCAAACCGAGGAGCCTGATAAATTCTGCGATTTCTGTGCATTTTTGCAGATTTGTAGAAAGAGGAAGGAATGATGGAAATATAAATCGTCAGAATGCGTAGAGACGTCGTATTACGGCGTCTCTACAGGAATTTTCCTTACTAAAATTTTGCTTGGAACAAACATGATATAATTATGGAAATTTTTGAAGACATATTGGCATTTTTAATTCCAATAGGATTTATCGTTCTTGTGATGATAATAATCATCTTTGTGACTAAATTGATGAGCCGTTGGATTTATTCAAAAATCAGTGAACAGCATGAAGAACCGACTGTTCATAATGATGAAGATATCTATATGGAGTCTTCATTGCTTGACTTAAACGATGCAGATAATTATGAAGGAAAGGTGAAAAAAATCACCAGATATTATACAGATATAGACGGTGAAAATGTCATAAAAGCAGGAATATGCTACGTCATCAATTACAATAAAAATCGTAAAACCGATGATTTGTTGGAATTTGATCGTAAAGGTAAAGAAATAAGTCATCTCATTTATGAATATGATAAAAAAACTTATCTTTGTCTTTAATGCGGTTTGTTAAGAAGGCCTTAGAATAATAAATAAAATTCAACAGCTTTATGGAGATAAAAAATGATACCCGTTTAACTTATGAGATTTTAACAGATGTGATGATGTCAAAGAAAAAGTTCATTATCACTTCATGGATTACCACTTTTTTGGCGGTGTCCCTTTTTGAACTGGCTATTTGTCCTAGCGGTTTTTTCCCGTGGTGGGTTAATCTATTGTTGGGTGGGATAGTCTTGGCTTTCAGTCGGGTGCAATCAAATATTAGCACTCCGAAGAGATTGAAGAAAACATACAAAAAAATTATTGGAGAAGGGGAATCACGTCACTCTTTTCTTTTTAAGGATGAAGAAGTGGAATGCCATGTGTGCAATGAAGTGACACCTGAAGCACATGCCATCTATCCCTATAGTAGTTTGACTGGATGGGAATTCGTAAAGAATTACCTAGTGCTCTATGTCTCCAAGTACCAGCAAATAACGATTGATTTGAATGGATTCGAGTCCGAAGAGGATAAGAATGCGGTCGTCGCTCTGTTGAAGGCTAAAGTGAAGAAAGATTAGCGTATAAATAAAGAAGTAAAGACGTCGTATTACGGCATATCTGTAGGGAAATACCCTTCGTTTTACATTCTTATCGTCTAAATTATGTCCGAAAAAATATGATTATGGGAAATATAATTATGGGGATTGTCAAGGATTTATTGAAGTTTTTAATCCCAACAATATGGAAACGTTGGGAATTTTACAAAAACGAAGAAGCACATGAAAAAATGTCTTTTAATGATGAATATGCCCATCTGAAATTTTCATTACTTAACTTAAACGATGCAAAAAAATATGAAGGGAAAGTGAAAAAAATCACTAGATATTATACAGATATAAAAGAAGAAACCGTCACAAAAGCGGGAATATGCTACGTCATCAATTATAATAAAAATCGTAAAACAGAAGACTTGTTGGAATTTGATCGTAAAGGTAAAGAAATAAAACATCTCATTTATGAATATGATAAAAATGGGAATCTTATTTTTGTAAAGGATCTTAATAAAAAAGGAGAAAACGGAGTCGTAGACTACTATATCTATAATGATAAGGGACAGCATATAGAGACAAAATATTTTGATGATGGCCAAATCGATTATGATACTTGCTATAAATACGATGAAAACGGCAATTGTGTTGAAGTTAACACCGATGATTATAGATTAGATGGAGTAGTTGTCAAGACTCGTAATGTGAGTGTGTTTGATGAAAATAATAGAGAGATAGAGAAAATTAAATACGAAGGATTGACAGGGGAAACGGAAAAAGAAGTTTACTTTTACAATAAAAACGGAGATCTGAAAGAGATTCAGAATATTGATATTGAGACGGGAGAGATTATATCTCGTGATTTATATTGCTATGATACAGATGGCAAATTATCAGAAATTTTGACTTATGAAGGATCTGATGTTACGGGAAAATGGACTTATTCTTATAACCAACAAGGAAAAGAAACAGAATGCCGTATATATGATGGATTGGGGAATCTGACACATAAACATGTATCCCTATATGATGAAAGAGGTAGCTTCTGTGGCACAAAAAAATATAAAAACGGAATTTTGATCTTCAGCTATTTGGATGAGATAGAATATTATGATTGATAAAATCCTTTAGTGCGTGTCTGTTGCTAATTTTTTTACGATTAAATATCCTGTTGCAAATGTTTCATAGCAGATATTTGATTTTGCTCTTTGTATATTCAAACATATTCCTTAAATTGCATATGTATTTAAATTGATGTTTATCTAGGTTAAAATTTAGATTTATGAGGAAATTATTCGTTGCTGTTTTATCATTGGTCTCAATGTCGTTATATGCGGGAGAAAAGAACCAGCAGTTGAGTTATAATTTACAAAAAGGAATGGAGGCCGCAGGTGAAGGAAAATATAGTGATGCATTGAATTATATCAGTAAGGAATTATCGCAAAATCCTAGTAATGGATATGCATATATGTTAGCAACTTCCATATATACTGATAATGAAGTGTATGGAAGAGCTATGAAGTCTGCGGAACTTGCCATAAAATATATTCCTAAAAAGGATAAATCTTCTTTGTCTTTTGCTTATTCGATGCGAGGTTCTGTCTATCTTGGCTTGGAAGATACAGTAAAGGCTCTTGATGATTATGCAACTGCTATAAAGATTAATCCTCGATTGAAAGATGCGTATAAAAATAGAGGAGATGTTTATTTTTGGCAGAAGAAATACGACCTTTGTGATTCCGATTATAAAAAGTTAATATCGATTGATAAAAGTGATGTGACAGGATATATGGGCTTAGGTCGTAGCTTAAATGCTCAAAAGAAATGGGATGCTGCTATCGAACAGTTCAACCATGTTGAAAAGATGGACCCAGAGTATTCATCTACTTTTTCTTTCCGTGCTGACAGTTACATTGGGAAAAAAGAGTGGGATAAGGCTACCGATGATCTTGTCACTGCTCTAAAGATAGATGGAGACGATAAGGCTTTTTATATGATACAGAGTTTGGAGGATGAACCATTTGACAAGATCAAAGAAAAATTTCAGATCCAAGCATCAAAAGAACCAAAAGATTACCATTGGCCTTATTATAATGGTATAATCCACGAGAATAAAAGAAAATACAAACAGGCTATCAGTTATTATGAGGCATCTAATAAAATTGACTTGTCTGTATATAATCTTGAACGTATAGCCAATTGTTATTTTAAATTGGGACAATTTGAAAAAAGTCTTGAACAGGTGGATAAGGCTTTAGGTATGGATCCTCAGATTTTGTCTTTACAAGAATTGCGTGCCAACTTAAAATATGAACTTGGCGATACTAGGGAGTGTCTTGTCCTATGGGATTCAATTCAGTCGAACAATCCTGATAATGCTTTCGGTTATTATCATAGAGGAAGATGCAAGATGTATTTGAATGATATACAGGGCTCTATTGAAGATTTTGGACTTTCTATTACAATCGATCCAACCCGCTCATATTATTATAGCTCTAGAGCGGCAGTGTATCAAAAGTTAGGCAAAGATAATCTTGCAAAAGAGGATTATGCTAAGGTCATTGAATTAGAGAAGACGCCAGACGATTATAGTTGTTCACACTATGCTTATTTAGCACTGGGAGATTCAAAGAAAGCAATTGAGGTTATGGATAGCATAATAGCCAGGGATACCTTATCAGGATCACCTTATTACGATGCTGCGTGTCTTTATTCAAGAATGAACAGACCTGCAGACGCTTTGCGTTATCTTGAGATGGCATTCCAGAAAGGATGGAACCATTTTAATCATGTCAATAATGATTTTGATATGGATCTTCTTCGTGACCTTCCTGAATTCAAGGCTCTTCTTGAAAAGTATAAAAAACAGGCGAAAGCAGATGATAATACCACTTCAGAAAAACTGCCTGGCTTGTCAGAGGAAAAATATATAGAAGAAAAAACCTTTGTTGAGGAATTTAAAAGACTTTTCCTGTAGTGTGAAATATAAAATAATTGAGTCTTTTTAATCTTTGATACGGGGGGCAAGTTCGTCGAATAGTCGAAGATGATACTTGTTTGTAAGTTTGATTTTCAAAAGGAATAATATTATGAGAATTGCAAGAAAACTATTAGTTGCTCTGTTTTCGTTCATATCAATCGTTTCTTATGCCCAGGCTAATGAAAAATGGATAACATATAATATAAGAAGAGGGGCAGAGGCAATCCAAAAACAAAAGTATGACGAAGCTTTAGAGTATTTGGAAAAAGAAATTTCAGAAAATCCAAAGAATGGATACGCATATATGCTTATTGCTTCAATCAATGAGGATGAAAATAAACATGGAGAGGCTTTGACAAATGCTGAACTAGCTTTTAAATATCTTCCAAAAAAGGATAAAGAATCTCACGGAATAACTCATATGACAAGAGGCACTACGTATTTGTCTCTTGAGGATACGGTAAAAGCACTAGCAGATTTTACAGCTTCAATAAAACTTTTTCCAGAAGGAAAAGAATCTCGTGAAAAAAGAGCTTATATATACCGATCGCAAAAGAAATATGATCTTTCTAATGCAGATTTTGAAAAGATAATTTCTCTTTACAAGGGTGATGTGTCTGGCTATATGGGTATTGGATATAATTGTAATGAACAGAAGAAGTGGGATGAGGCTATTGATCAGTTCAGTTATGTTATAAGAATGTATCCATCCTATGCCCCTGCTTATACCGCACGTGCGGAAAGTTATATCGGAAAGAAGAATTTTGATAAAGCCACTGATGACCTTATGTCGGCACTTAAGAAGGATAATGATAAAAATACTTTAAAAGTGATGTGCTCATTGGAGGGGTCAGCATATACAAAACTTAAGGAAAAACTTCAGATTCAGGCAGCCATAGAGAAAACGAGTTCGGCTTGGGACGCTTGTAATGGTCTTCTTCATGAGAATAAAAGACAATTTAAGCAAGCCCGTAAATATTATGAGGAAGCAAATAAAAGAGAGCCACATAGTGGTTTCTTGGAACGTATTTCTACCTGCTATTATTATGAAGGATTGTATGAGAAAAGCCTTGAAATTATAGAAAAAGCTTTGAACATGGCTCCTCAGGATAAGTCACTGTTGACAGGGAAAGCCAAAGCTTTATATCAGTTGGAAAAAACTAAAGATGCAATAGTAGTATTGGATAGTATCTTATCTGCTGATTCAGAGTATGCGATAGGTTATTTCCACCGTGCAAAATGTAAGAAATACTTGGATGATTATAATGGTGCAATTGACGATTACAATATGGCGATCTCAGTTGATCCAAAATCTTCATATCTATATAGTGCAAGAGCATACATGTATAATAAAGTAGGAAAGGCAGATCTTGCAAAAAAAGATTATGAGAAGGTAGTAGAGTTAGAAAAAAATAAATCTGATTATGATTGTTGTAATTTTGCTTATCTGTACTTAGGAGATACGACAAAAGCTAAAGAAGTGATGGATAGTCTTCTTGTAAAAGACACCTTAAATCCGATAGCTTATTACAACGCTGCATGTTTTTATGCTAGAATGAATAAGACTTCTGATGCTTTAAGTTATCTAGAAAATTCATTCCAAAAAGGGTTTAGACAATTTGTACATATCAAAAAGGATTTTGATTTGGATCCTCTTCGTGAACTTCCAGAATTTAAGACTATGGTTAAGAAATATAGTGATATCGCAAAAGAGGAAGCTCTTCTTTTTTCTGCTGAGAGTTCTGGTCAGGTTAAAGATGGAACGGTCGTAGAGGTCCCTTTTACTAAGGATAACGGAAGTAATTTGTGTATTGTGAAGTGTACAATCAATAATCTTCCTTTATCTTTTATCTTTGATACAGGAGCAAGTATCGTTTCTTTGTCTCAGGTTGAAGCTACTTTCATGATGAAGAATGGTTATCTTTCAAAGAGCGATGTGATCGGAGATTCATACTATACTGATGCAAGTGGAAATGTCAATGTCGGTACAACAATTAATCTTAAAAAGGTGGATTTTGGAGGCTTTGAATTGACCAATGTCAAGGCTTCGGTAGTGAAAAATCAAAATGCACCTCTTCTTCTAGGTCAATCTGTTCTTGGACGATTGGGTAAGATAGAGATTGATAATAGTAAGCATGTTTTGAAAATCACAACTAAGTCGTCTACTCAATATTGATTTAATGTGATAAAATAAACAGTCCATACTGACATTGTCGGTATGGACTGTTTTTATTTTTTGAGATTGTCGTTACGATATCTTTTCGTTCAATTCTAGCCAAATCATCTCCTTTTCATCGAGTTCTTCGATCACTTCCTGCATTCTGCTTGAAAGTTTCATGATCTCGTCGTTGCTCATCTGCTCGCCGCTTCCGAGTCTCTCTTCAATCTCTTTTTTCTCTTTGCTAAGATTGTCAATGTCGATCTCTGTTTGCTCAAGTAGACGTTGCTCCTTGTAGCTCAGTTTCGGTTTGTTCATCGACGTATTGCGCTCTCTTTTAGGAGCGGCCTCTGCTGGTTTAGCGGTCTTTTCTTTCTCTGTTTTCTCCTTTTCATCGGACATTTCTTTCCAGATGCGGTAGTCTGTATAGTTACCAGGGAAGTCTTTGACTGTATGGTCTGGATTGAACACAAACAGATGGTCTACGATTCTGTCCATGAAATATCTGTCGTGGCTCACTATGAGCACGTTGCCCTTAAACTCCATCAGGTATTCTTCAAGAACAGAAAGTGTCGCGATGTCAAGGTCATTGGTAGGCTCGTCGAGAATTAGGAAATTCGGATTCTCCATCAACACTCTGCATAGCTGAAGACGACGTTTCTCTCCACCTGATAGCTTGTAGATGTAATCATATTGTCTGCTTGGGGCAAACAAGAATCTGCTCAACAAATTAGTGGCCGACAGTTTCACTCCCTGCTGCACCTCCACTTGGTCTGCAATCTCTGAAATATAATCGACTACTTTTAAGGTCTCCTTAAATTTAGGAAGCTCCTGACTGTAGTATCCGAAACGTACCGTCTGACCGATATTTATTTCTCCGCTGTCTGGGCGTACTTCGTTGAGAATCATTTTTAGCAGAGTGGTTTTTCCTGATCCGTTCTGACCGACGATTCCGACTTTTTCCCCTTTCGCAAAATTGTAGTAGAATTCTTTTAAAAGAACCTTTTCATCGTACTTTTTAGAAATATAGCAAAGTTCAATGATTTTGCTTCCGATATGGTTGGATTTAGAGGCAAGAGTGAGATCCGCTTCTGATCGGACACTCTTCAGCCGCTTCTCAATGACGTCAAACCTATCTATACGACTGCGTGATTTTCCACCGCGTGCCTGAGGCTGACGACGTATCCACTCCAACTCACGTCGGTATGTGTTGCGTAGGTGGGCGATAGTGCGTTGCTCCACCTCCTCACGATGCTCTTTCTCTTCCAGATAGTAGCTGTAATTACCTTGGTATGTGTAGATCTGAGTGTCTGCGATCTCAAGAATCTTGTTGCAGACGTTGTCGAGGAAATATCTGTCGTGTGTGACAAGCAATAGTGCCTTTTTCTCTTTTACAAGCATCTCCTCAAGCCATTCCACCATTCCGAGGTCAAGATGGTTGGTAGGCTCATCGAGCACTAACAAATCGTGGTCGGAAATGATTGCTGACGCCAAAGCCACTCTTTTACGTGCACCTCCCGACAGTGTGCTGATCTTTTGATTGATGTCGCGTAGTCCAAGACGGGAAAGTGTTGATATTACCGTCGTCTCCAGATTCCACGCATTCAGAGCGTCCATCTTGTGTGATAATTCAGATATCACGTCGGCATCAGCACCATTGTTGATGGCGTTCTCGTATTCTTTGATGACGGTGGTTATTTCACCGGAAACGTGGCGAAGAGCTCCGTCAAGTATGCTCTCTCCATCGTTGAATTTTGGATCTTGGTCAAGAAAACTAATTTTCAGATCGCGTCTTCGAGTGATATTGCCTGAATCTGCAGGCTCCTCACCCAAAATGATTTTCATCAGCGTACTCTTTCCGCAACCGTTGCGTCCAATCAATGCGATCTTCTCACCCACATTGATTGTGAATGTCACATTCTCAAAAAGTGCCAAGTCACCGAAGTTTTTGCTGACTTGCTGTATCTGAATTAGGTTTTCGTCTGTCATCTTCCCAAAAGAACTAATAGTATGTTGATGTCGCTCGGACTGATTCCTGATATTCTGCTTGCCTGACCGATTGTCTCTGGATCAATACGTGTTAGTTTCTGGCGAGCCTCTGTTGAGATCGTCTTGATCGACATATAGTCGAATTTGCCTTTTATCTTGATATTTTCAAGACGAGTAAGTTTGTCTGCTATCTGTTGCTCACGGGTGATATATCCACTGTATTTGATTTGGATCTCAGCCGCTTCTACAATTTCCTCACGTCTGTTTGGAATCTTGTCGATTGTCTCCTGTAATGCAGGAATGGCCTGACGCAATGAGTCGAAAGAGAGTTGCGGACGGTTGACCAAATCCACCAGTTTGCATCCTTCACGGAGTGGAGAAGTGCCCTGTGTCTCAAGGAAAGAATTTATCAAAGCTGGTTTGATAGAGAATGTCGACGTGAATTCTCTCAATCTGTTGATCTCATCCTCTTTTTGTGTCAGCAGGTCGACGCGCTCCTTACGTGCAAGACCGATTTCGTATGATTTGCGAGTTAGTCGGCTATCTGCGTCGTCTTGACGGAGCAATATTCTATATTCTGCTCTCGACGTGAACATACGGTATGGCTCGTCCACTCCTTTGGTGATCAAGTCGTCGATAAGGACTCCGATATAAGCCTCGTTTCTCGACAATACAAATTCCTTGTTGCCATTACACTTCAAATGTGCGTTTATTCCGGCCATTAAGCCCTGTCCTGCGGCCTCTTCGTATCCTGTCGTGCCATTTACTTGTCCGGCAAGGAAAAGTCCGTCTACGAGCTTGCTTTCCAAAGTGGGGTTAAGCTGAGTAGGATCGAAATAGTCGTATTCGATGGCGTAACCTGGTCGGTACACCTGTACATTCTCCAAACCTTTGATGGTGCGTAGCGCGTTTAGCTGCACATGGAGCGGTAGTGAAGATGAAAAACCGTTTAGATAGTATTCTTGGGTTGTCTCACCTTCTGGTTCAAGAAACAGCTGGTGCTGGTTTTTATCCGCAAATGTCACAATCTTTGTCTCGATACTTGGACAGTAACGAGGACCTATACTTTGGATCTGGCCATTGTATAGTGGAGATTCTGGCAATCCTGCACGAAGGATTTCGTGGGTTTGCTCATTTGTGTATGTGATGAAGCACGGACGCTGTTTTAGCGGACGTGGCTTGAAATCAAGGTATGAGAATTTGTGAAAGTCGTTGTCTCCGTCTTGTGGAGCAAGTTCATCGAAGTTGATTGTACGACCGTCAATTCTGACAGGTGTTCCTGTCTTCATACGTCCTACGTTTATTCCTTTATCTCTCAATTGCTCGCTTATTCCGTAAGACGCTGGTTCTGAGATACGACCTCCCTTTATCTGCTGTCTGCCGCAGTGCATCAATCCGCTAAGGAAAGTACCGGCAGTGATCACGATCGCTTTAGCTTTGAATTCAGCACCGAGTGCAGTGCGTACACCGCATACAGATTTGCCTTCAAACAATAATTCATTTGCCATGTCTTGCCAGATACAGAGGTTGTCGGTGTTCTCAAGCAGACTTCTCCACTTTTCAGAGAAACGCTGACGGTCCGACTGGCTACGTGGACTCCACATCGCAGGACCTTTTGATTTGTTGAGCATACGATATTGGATGGCGGTAAGGTCTGTGACGATACCCATCTGTCCGCCCATCGCGTCAATCTCTCTTACAATTTGTCCTTTTGCGATACCTCCCACTGCAGGGTTGCAGCTCATCTGTGCGATAGAGTGCATATCCATCGTGATGAGAAGTGTCTGCGAACCTAGGTTGGCTGCTGCAGATGCCGCCTCGCAACCTGCGTGACCGGCACCGATAACTATGACATCGAAATTGAATTTCATTTTATTTTATCTTGTTAAGGAACTCCTCATCCAAAAGCAGTTTTTTAAGACGAAGTGCCCAAACCTTATTGCTTTGACCATTGACTGTTTGTCCGCCAATCAGAATAAATTCACCGTTATCACTTGTTTGGAATAGTCCCGCATCTGCTAATGCACCTACTGTGTTGGAAAGGTCTTTGTGTTGGTCTATAGTCCACGACAAACCACTGTTGCTTGATGAATAGCATGTCGTTGAATAAGAGCCATCTGTAGAGATTCCTCCAAGAATGCCAAGAGTGCTATTGTTGAATGCGAAGGTGATAGCTTTGTCCATATATGGAAGTCCTGCTGATGTGTTTGTCAGACACTCCATGTTGCCATATCTGTCAGCACCCCATATTTCGGCTTTGTCTCCTTTTTTAACGTAGAGATAGCCAAGGATAGTGTTTCCGCTTGGGGCTGTGAATGAACGAACAGTGTCGACATCAAAATCCTCATGGATTGGTTGAGATATTTTTGCCTCTCCATTTTTGCTGTATGATTTGATTTCACCACCGTCAAGTGTCCAAATTTGCTTGTTAAGCGTGTAAAGCAATTGACCGCTAGTTATCGCGTCGAACTTGCTGAATTGCAGACTGGTGAAATTGGCTGCATAGATTGCTCCTGATTTGCCTTGAACAAATAGTGAGTCATCAATGTTGCATAGAGTGGATAATTCTAAGATCTCTGGAGCTTCGACGGTACTGCTCTGCCACTGTGTTCCGTCTTTAGATGTCACGACTTTGCATGCGTTGTTTGTTTGGAAGAATTGCCACATCAGATCGTTGTGCTCTATCGATTTTTGAGAAAGGATAGTCTCATCCAAACCAGTGACGGTTCCTATATTTGTCCATAGAAATGCGTCGACATCATATTTGTGTACTCGCACCTCCAAAGTGTATTCTTTTTTGGAATTGTCTTTTGTGTTAGTGGAAATGATTTTTACCGGTTTGGAAAAATCCATTGCCACTGTGTTTCTGAAATCAATGTAGTTGATTCCATCGTATGAGTATTGAATAGCTATCTTATTATCGGAATATCCATAGATGCTTGGATATAGAGAATCCACTTTTGTGCCATATGCCAAAGAGTCGTAGTTGTAAATTTTGGCTTCGACATCATTGACGTTAAACTCAACGTTGCTTCCTATCTGAGAGAAGATGACGCGACGGATTCTTGGGTCTGGAGCTTCTGTTTCGTCGTCATCCTTACAACTTGAATTTATCACTGCCAATGTGAATGCAGAGATGTATAGTAATAAATTGCTTAATTTCATATATTAATTGATTAAACTGAATGTTCCGTATGTAATTGCTAGCCAAACTAAGTATCTCACCGTCTTTCCAAATAATACCCAGAATAGTACACCCCAAAAAGGAGAACGCATCAATCCGAGTGCCATGACAATGAAATCACCAATGCCTGGTGTGAAGGAAAAGAATCCGAGCCAGATGCCACGCTGCTGAACCCATTTCTTTGCCTTTTCTACTTTTGTTTCGTCAAGACCACAATATTTGGTCAGCCATTCTGTCTTTCCGAGATAACCTAGCGCATAGCAGGTCATTGCTCCAAGTGTATTGCCTAGTATTGCCGCTGTCAGTACGCTGTATGTGTTTGCTCCTGACGCCCAAACTATTGAGAATACGGCTTCGGAAGGTAACGGAAGAACTGTCGCCGCTAAAAATGCCGCTAAAAACAGTCCCCAACATCCGTATTCTGCAAGCCAAGACAAATCCATGTTATTCCAATCCGATCAGTTTTACGATTAAGTAACCTATCGCAAAAAATACAAACAAGCGGTACATCCATGTGATGATTAGTTCTCGTTTGTAGAACAAGGTCACAGCACCACCTATGCAGAACGTGCCGAGTGTGATAATTGTACTCAACATCGTTTCAAATCCGTAATTCATCGCTACAGCGAAGAATATGGCAAGCATGATGATCACCGCTAATAAAGAAAACTTACCTCTTTGTTGGATACTTTTGTTGCTGTAGTGAGCGGATAATCGCATCGTGCAGACAAATACAAAGAGTAGAAAGTATCCGTAGAATAGCTTGCTGAATCTTCCGAAATTTTCAAATTCGGAAAAATCGTTAAGACTGAAACTTGGTGTCGCAGTCCATGACATTCCTTCAAAGTATCCTAATTGATAGATTCCTGCTACTGCATAAATTGCTATCGTTAATCCTCCAATTATGATGCTTAATATACTTTTCAGCTGCATACGGTTGCTGAAGTATAGAAACGTCACAACTGGTATAACATTGAGTGAGAAAGGTGTATATACAATTGAACCTATAGTGATGAGTCCACCGATATTGAAGGAATGCAGCTCATTATAACTCTCCGACAATGCGAATGCTGACGCGATGATTGCCAACTCGATCAGTGTAAGGAAATAGCCATAGTTGATGCCATCTTTTTCAAGCGATATAATCAAAACAAAAATACATAATACCATCGGAAGAATCGTTGGCGCTCTTAAAAGAGAAAATGTATTGTTGATAAGAGTTAATATAAAGCCAATCAGTAGAATACATGCGAAATTAACCCAATAGGTTAATGTAGTAGGGATCTCTATCAGTTTATCCATTAACGACATGAATCTGAGTGTTCCTGCTTTCAGAATGAATGTCGCGTCGAATGGAATTAGCCACAAAAGGAGAGCCACGCATACAGTTACTATATATGCGACCACCGATGGTTTGACTTTGTCTTGAAAACTACCGTTGTACATCTGCTCTCTTTTTATTTTTTATTGGGCGGGTTTGACCCCGCCCTTATTGATCATGATTCTAATTTATAGGTCGAATCCAATATCGCGACGGAAGTATTTCTTCTCGAAGTCGATTACTTGTGCGTTGGCGAAAGACTTTGCTAGAGCTTCTGCCTTTGTAGCACCGTATGAACTGATTGAGATTACTCGTCCTCCGTTTGTCAAAACTTTGCCATCGACCATTTTTGTTCCGGCGTGGAATGCAATAGAGTCTTTTACTTTGTCAAGACCTGTGATGACTTTGTTTTTCTCATACTCTTCTGGATAACCACCTGAAACCAACATCACTGTGACTGCAGTACGCTCGTCTTCTTCAAGTGTACGCTTGTCCAAATCTCCTGCGGCTACACCTTCGAATGCGTCAACCAAGTCGCCCTTGACACGAAGCATGACAGCCTCTGTTTCTGGGTCTCCCATACGTACGTTGTATTCGATTACCATTGGCTCGTTCTTCACGTTGATCAAACCAAGGAAAATGAAACCTTTGTATGTGATGTTTTCTTTTGCCAATCCTTCTACAGTTGGGATGATGATTCTCTCCTCAACTTTCTTCATGAATGTCTTGTCTGCAAACGGAACTGGTGAGACTGCTCCCATTCCTCCAGTGTTAAGACCTTTGTCTCCCTCTCCAATTCGCTTGTAATCTTTTGCTACTGGAAGCACTTTGTAGTTCTTTCCATCTGAAAGTACGAATACAGAACATTCGATTCCCGACAAGAATTCCTCAATTACAACTGTCTTGCTGGCATCACCAAACTTACCAGTCAACATTGTCTTTAGTTCTGCCTTAGCCTCTTCCAATGTGTTGAGGATAAGCACGCCTTTACCAGCCGCCAAACCGTCTGCTTTAAGCACGTATGGAGCCTCCAACTCTGCAAGGAATGCAAACGCATCCTCGATAGTCTCGTTAGTGAAACTCTTGTATCTTGCAGTTGGTATATTGTGACGCATCATGAAAGCTTTGGCGAAGTCTTTGCTTCCTTCCAATCTCGCTCCCTCCTTAGAAGGACCGATCACTTTGATGCTCTTAAGAGCAGCGTCATTTTTGAAGTAGTCGTAGATACCTTTTACAAGTGGATCCTCTGGACCTACAACAACCATTTCGATGTCGTTCTCAAGCACGAATTTCTTGATTGCGTCGAAATCGTCGGCTTTCATAGCCACGTTCTTACAACCTACAGTCTTTCCATTCACCTCTCTTGTTAGAAGTTCTGTTCCAGCATTACCTGGTGCGACGAAAAGATTGTCAACTTTCTTGCTTTCTCTAATCTTCCAAGCTAAGGCATTCTCTCTACCTCCGCTTCCCAATATTAGTACGTTCATCTATTTCCTTTTTTTACTCGACTGATATTCTCTGCGAGTGATTTAATATTCTATTTTTTTGAAAGAATAGCCTTCTTTAAGCAGCCATTCAATACTTTTCTGTAATGCTCCTTCAATGTTTTTCCTTGCCTTCAGCGAATCGTGGAAGACAATGATAGATCCGTTTCTGGTGTATTGCTTCACTTTGTTGAAGATGTCATCTGGTGAAAGATCTTTGTTGTAGTCTCTTGTCACCACATCCCACATCACTATTTTGTATCTGTTTTTGAGATAGAAGATAGTGGTCGGACGAATGATCCCGTGCGGTGGTCGAAACAGCGGAGAATGAATAAGTTGGTTTGCTTTCTCCACATTTTCGCAATAGCGTTTTGCTGATGTCCCCCACGAACGGAGATGATTATAGGTGTGGTTGCCGACGTTGTGTCCTCTCTCCAATACCTTTTTGAAGATGTCTGGATATTTGCGGACGTTATCTCCAACACAGAAAAAAGTCGCTTTCACATTATAGCGGTCAAGTGTGTCAAGCACCCATTCCGTCACCTCGGGAATTGGACCGTCATCGAATGTGAGATATACGGTTTTCTCTTTTTCTTTTTTTATTCGCCACGTTGTGCAGGGGAAAAAAGCCCTGAACAGACGTGGCGGTTGTTCTATAATCATCGTGCACTTTTATTGCTCTACCTCCTGATAGAAATCTTCTGCCTCTTTGCGAATCTCATCAGCTTTCTCTTTGCTGCATGCTTTTGATGCTGTCGCAGCAACGTATCTCATCATGTCGAAACGTTCGTTGATATCCTCAGAAGCCGATTTTCTCTGCTCTTTTGTAAGATTCTTGTTCCAAACTCTATACTGCTTGCAGATTTCGAAAATCTCGTCGATGATTGTTTCTGCTTTTTCCTTCTCTCCAAGGCTCGCATACAGATGTGCGATGTTGCATGAAGTAAGGTCTGCTGGTACGTTGTATGTCGGAATCTCCTTCATACACTTGTCAAGCACTTCGATTGCCTTGTCTTTCTTGCCCTCTTCAGCAAGCTCAGATGCAAGACGTACGAACATGTGACGGAATGTTCTAGCCATACGGCAGTTGTTCTCGTCCATGTAGATGCCTGGCTGACTTACGTTACCCCACTCAAACTTATTCATCATGTTGTCGTACATCACCTCTGTGTTGACACCTCCCTGAGTCTTGTATGGAACCAAACGGTATGCCATACCCTCAAGCTCAAGATACTGGTCAAGACCAAGATAACTGTCTCTGCCAACTGTGACAGCGAAGTAAATAGGTGTCTTCCAATCCTTGTTTGAACGGATGATGTCAAGAATGAACAAATCTTGTTTGCCAAGGTAGCTCTTCTTGCTCAAGTCGATCTTGATGTCCTCGATTCTCTTCTCAGTCATATCCATTATGACTCTCTTCATGTGAGGCTCTACCTTTCCTCCGTTATTAGGATTTGGCTCGTTGACCATCATGACTGTATCCTTCAAAATACGGACTGTGTCGCTTGCCGAAACAAGACCTGCTTCAATCACGGCATCCTTGTCGACGTGCTGAACAAGTTTTGTTGTTGGTAGGACATCAATACCTTCTCTGTATCCAAGCTGTTTAGCGGTACGTTTGTCAAGTAGGTATTTGAAACCTTCGTCAATAGTCATTTCCTTGTCGATACGTTTGTCGATATATGCAACGTCTAACTTGCCGTTAGAATAATCTTTGCTCTTCATCGACATAGGAATAGCCTTCGACTCGTATGCGTCTTTCTGCATCTGGTCGATATACCATGCCATCTGCAAGTATGAAAGGTTGGCAACGCGACAATCAGTTCCTACACCTTCTACTTCCTGATTGTACCACAATGGGAATGTATCGTTATCTCCGTTTGTGAAGATGATACCGTTTGCTGGAATTGTCTTTAAGTAGTTTGCACCATAGTCACGACAAGTATATCTGCCGCTGCGGTCATGGTCGTCCCAGTTCTCAACTGCCATGATTGTAGGAACACTCAATGACAACAGAGTTGCCAATGCTGCTGCGATTCGTTTGTCGATGTAGTTCTTGATCAAATCGAAAATCCAAAGCACACCTAGTCCGATCCATATACAGAACGCATAGAAACTACCTGCGTATGCGTAGTCACGCTCACGTGGCTGGAATGGATATTGGTTCAAGTATACCACGATAGCCAAACCTGTCATGAAGAACAATACACTTACAAGCAAGAAACTTTCTGTTCCTTTTCTCTGTTTGTTGAATTGGTAAAGTATACCAAGCAAACCAAGGATCAAAGGCAAGAAGTAGTAGCAGTTTCTACCCTTGTTGTTCTTCAAATCATCTGGCAATGTAGATTGGTCGCCTAGACGTAACTCATCTAAGAAATCAATACCTGAAATCCAGTTTCCGTGAGTGATCTCACCGTGTCCCTGAATGTCGTTCTGACGTCCGACGAAGTTCCACATGAAGTATCTCCAGTACATGAAACCTACCTGATATCTAAGGAAATATGTCATGTTGTCTCCGAATGTAGGAGCTTCTACTCGCTTGCCATCGTCTGCCTTTATCTTCTGACCTGTGAAGTTTGACCAACTCTTATAAGCTGAGATATGGCTTCCTTGACGTGAATACATACGAGGGAAGAACATCAAGAACTGGTTCTGATAAACATACTTTGTCTTTTGGTCGTACACGTAATACTCATCAGGCTCGTTCTCGTTGTTTTTGATTTTCTTTGCCCAAAGATCCTCTCCAAGTTCTTTTGCAACAGATCCGTTTCTGTCGTATTTGAACTCAGAAGCAAAGCTCTCTCCGTAAAGAAGAGGAGTGTCGCCATACTGCTCACGGTTCAAATAGCTCTTCAAAGTGAATACATCATCTGGAGAGTTCTGGTCCATTGGAGGATTAGCGTTGCTTCGAATCACTAATGTCGCATATGACGAGTAACCAAGAAGAATCACAGTCATACATGTAAGCATTGTGTTCAACAATGACATATCTGTATTGCGACCCTTCTCTGTGAAGAAGAAGTATCCAGCCAAAGCGATGATAATCACAATGCCTAGCATAATATGACTTCCGAAGAATGGAATGCCAAGAAGTGCTACTGAAGCAATGAATAGGATCGTTGGTAGTTTAGAATCTTCAAATTTCTCAGAATATGAAGTGTAAATTCCTCCAACCAAACAAGAAATCAAAGCGATGCTGTAGATGATCACTCCTGTGTTGAATGAGAATCCAAATACATTGACAAACAACAATTCAAACCATCCTGCCACAGTCACGAATCCCGGTATGATACCATATAGTATCACAGCCAAAAGAACTACTGATACGGCAAATGAGATGCCGACTCCCTTCCAGCTGAACTTGAATTTTCTGAAGTAGTAAACAAGTACAAGCACAGGGATTGAAAGCAAGTTCAATAGGTGGACTGCTATTGAAAGTCCCATCAAGTATGCGATCAATACCAACCATCTGTTGGCGTATGGACGGTCTGCAACGTCTTCCCACTTCAACATTGCCCAGAAGACAACGGCTGTAAACATTGAAGATGAGGCGTAAACCTCCGCCTCCACAGCTGAAAACCAGAATGTGTCGGAGAATGTGTAAGCCAATGCACCTACTGTACCTGCTCCAAGAATAGCAACGATATTGCCAAGTGTGAAGTCAGACTCAGATTTGATGACCAAACGTCTTGCCAAATGAGTGATTGTCCAGAAAAGGAATAGGATAGTCAATGCCGACATGAATGCCGAGAATATATTGACCATTTTAGCTACTTCGTGGACATCCGAGGCGAATAGAGTAAAGAATCTCGCCATCAACATAAAGAATGGTGCTCCCGGTGGATGTCCGATTTCTAACTTATATGCGGTACTGATAAACTCACCGCAATCCCAGAAACTTGCTGTCGGTTCGATAGTGAGTAGGTAAGTGACCAAAGAGATCAGAAACACAACTCCGCCTACGACATTGTTAAGTAGCTTGTATTGCTTCATTTTTATTTTAAAACTTTTTTTATATTTTTTTCGTGTAGAATCGCAATTTGTTTGCAAAATTAGTTTTTTTAAAGTGTAAATGAAAATTTTTGTAGCAATTTGTGGTGACGTGGGGGAGGAGTGTGGAGAAGAACTGAAATTCTACTGGGCTGTAAGATAAATCAATGAGAAACAGAGAACGAGTACATTAACCCAAACCATGTTGTTTTCTAGCCCTCTAAGATTATACGAAACCTTTCTGTTTGGTGAATATTGGCTAATCGACTGACCAAAATTCAATAAACTTTAATTTTGGCTAATTCGTTAGCCGAAATTTGATAAATTTTAATATTGGCTTGTGTATTAGCCAAAATTGACATAAATAGATTGTTTCCCTATGGGGAAAATGTGATATCATTGATACAATTATTTGGCTACCTATATGCAATCACTACGTGATATAAATATTCATATACGTATAATTTAAAACACACTAAATACACCTTTAGGTGTTTTATATCGGTAGACGGATATATTATGATGACGAGAATTCCCCTTTAGTGGATATATGTGAAAAATCACGCAATTAAAATGAGTTTCCTATGTGCTGTCTACGGCTCGCACTTGGGAAGGTGGTTAGGGCGTTCCGACCTTAACAATCCTCGAAGATCAGTTGCAAAATGGGATAGAAGCAAAGATTTTTACTTCGTATATTTCTCAATCTCAATCAAAAACCAGTTGCTACGGATGTTGATGAAGTTGTAGCTGAGGCTTTTTTCGCCATTCTCGAATATCACTATTCGTCGGTTGTTGGCATCCTCTCCTGGTTGTACGAAACTGCATATCTGTGTTGTCTGACCTATGAATCCTACAGGTGCCCATGTGCGTGGCATATGTAGTTTGCTGCCAGTCTGTGTCTCTTTTCCGTCGGCTGAAATTTGCACCGTCTTCTCGGGCAATGGGAATATGATATTTTTCTTTTGGAAATCGACGTCGGTGGAGAATCTTTCAATGAAAGTCATGAAACTTTTATCGGAGTATTCTGTTGACGAAACACCACGGCTGTTGTTGAGCTTCCATGTATGGCCTTGTCTGCTGAAAGTGTGTTTCACACCGCTCAATTTTGCTCCGTTGGTAATGGTGACGTCGATGGCATCTTCTTTTGTTACGGATTCGAGTGAGTCGACACAAACAATCACAATGCGGTTCTTGTTTTTTAGGTTTATAGGTTGCCAACCACTCTTGACAAGTGTCCTGTCTCCGTTATGGAAATACGGGTATGTCACCTTATCAGCCTGCGTCTTTGTGTCTACAAAAAAGTCAACAAAGAATTTGGAAAACTGTTCGGCTAAACAGTTTTCCAATGTTAATATACTGATTATGAGTAATGTGACTACCCTTAATGTCATGCTGTTTTATTACCAGTAGTATGAGTAAGCTGCAAAGATGTTAGAGTTCTTCACGCTTGGGGCATTGACGATGACTCTGTCATTGTAATAACCCGGAATAATTTCATCGAAGTATTTGTTGTTACAGATGTTTACAAGACCAAACTGGTAACCAATTGTTACTGCCCACTTTGTCTTTACATATACACCTGCTTTGATTTTGAATCCAAAGTCTGCTTTCTTATAGATTGCGTTAGTCTCCTCTGTCTCCTGGTTTGGAGCGAACAAAGGCACTTTCTCCTGCTCTGACTGATCCATCAGACGAGTGTCAGTCTCATAGCATCTTTTACCACCCAATCCGATTCCGACTGTTGGTGCAATAGCCACAAACGGTTTTGACTGGTTGTGAGTGAACTGCCATCTTGCGTAGAGAGGAATCTCTAGATATGTCAAACGCTCTTTAGCTCTTATTGTGTCGGTATAGTTTACCTTTGCACCAATCACACTTATGTTAAGCTCTGGAGCTATAGAGAATATGTTCTTGATCGGGAAATCCGCACCAATACCAATGAATGGTCCAAATCTATAGTCTGTCTGATGATAGTCTGATGAATAATCAGACATGTTCAAACCTGCATGCGCTTCTATCATTACTTCACGAGGTTCATACAAACAGTCCTCTTTTTTCAACTCTGGATTCCTTTCCTTTGCAGTAGCTTCATCAAAAGCTTCTTCTAGAGGCGCTTTTTGTGTAGTCTCTGCTTTTTTCGCATCACTCGACTTTTTTGCGGATGCGTTGAAGCATACAAAAAGCGAAAGTGCCAAACCTATAAAAAACGTGTTTTTCATATCTTGTGTCGTTACCGATAAACAATGTTTCTGCAAATATATGCAATAATTGTTAATAACTTTGCTCTTTCAAGAAAATTATCATCTTTTCAATATCTTTATATTTAGGAGTGTCGTCCTCGAAGCGTGGGAAAAAGGCTCTGATGTCTTTGTAGACGCGGTTTGTCAGCGGCGACAACTTGTCTGCGTATCCGAGTGCATCCACAGCTTGCACGATTGCCATGAAGTGGATCGCGATCACTTGGAATGAGTTGTCTATCACTCGTCTTGCAATCAAAGCTGAATTCGTTCCCATCGACACAATATCTTGATTATCATTGTTGTTAGGAATCGAATGCACGTACATTGGGTTGGATAGTGTCTGACATTCTGCTGTAGTAGAGCAGGCTGTAAACTGAGATGCCTGCAGACCATAGTTCAAACCAAGTTTGCCAAGATTCACGAATGGAGGAAGAATGCCGTTGATTCTGTCGTGGAACAGGTAGTTCATCTGACGCTCGCACAGCATCGTCATCTTTGTGACGGCGATTTTTAGTTTGTCCATCTCGAAAGATACATAGTCGCCATGGAAATTACCACCGTGGTAAACCTCTTCAGTCTCTGGGTCGACGATTGGGTTGTCGCAAGCAGAGTTGACTTCGTTGATAAGCACTCTCTCCACATTCTCCACCGTCTCCAATACAGGTCCAAGAATCTGCGGAATGCATCTTAGCGAATAGTAAGGCTGCACTTTATGGGTGAACACATTTTCTGTGTGTTTCTTGTCGTACATCTCGCTTTTTCTGTCGAGCATACATTTGCTTCCTTTCGCGATCTCACGCATCTGCTCAGCGATGATGCCTTGTCCACGTTGACGACGGACTGCATTTATCGGCTCCGACATGAAATCGTCGTAAGAACTTGCGATCTCATTCATCATCACGCTTGCGATTGTGGCGAAACGTAGAAGTTTTTTTGCGTTTATAAGGTTGACTAAGCCGATACCTGTCATGAATGAAGTGCCGTTTGTAAGCGACAATCCTTCACGTATAAACATCTTGATAGGCTCAAGTCCGCACTCTTTCATGACTTCGCCTGCGGGACGTTTCTCTCCTTTGTAGAACACCTCACCTTCTCCAATCATTGTGAGGGCAAGATGAGCGAGCTGAACAAGGTCACCGCTGGCTCCTACACTTCCGTGTTCAGGAATGAATGGTGTGATGCCTTTGTTGATGAAATTGATAAGAAGTTCGACAATACTCTTGTGAATTCCGCTCTTTCCCTGTGTGAATGTGCCGACGCGAGCGATCATGGCAGCTTTCACATAGACGTCAGGCAAAGGTTCACCTGCACCAGTTGAGTGGCTGCGGATGATGTTGTATTGTAGAGCCTCACGGTCTTCGTCTGAGATACGCCATTGGGCCATAGGACCGAAACCAGTGTTTATTCCGTATATGATTCTGTCTACGGAGAAAGATTTCAAGAAGTCGTGGCTTCTGTTTATTCTGTCCCATACGTTGGAAGCGAACGAAAGTTGCTCACCTTTGTAGAGGATATTCTCAATGTCATTTAAAGAGATATAGTCGATTTTTCCCATTTCCATTTGTTGTAAACAAATGCAAATTTACTCATTAATTTCTTTTTTGAAAAAAAAAGAGCCGAAAGCATTGCTTCCGGCTCTTTCCTTTAGGAAAATGAATGAATTTTATCACTTATTTTGTCACAACCAATTTCTTCACAACCGACTCTCCATCGATAGTTGCTTTCACAAAGTAGATGCCTGTAGGTAGTGACGATACGTCTACTTTAGATTCGTCGGCTCTTGCTACCTCATCTCCAATAGCGTTGAAGATCATTACATTCTCTACCTCACCTTCGCTGATGATATAGATTTCTGTAGACGCTGGGTTTGGCATAATTGTGAATTCCTTCGTGTCGCTGTATGTAGCTGCACTTGTTATTTGAGTGTCGTCTCCTTCTCCGTCTCTCAAACTGCCAAGCGTGAATTTCTTTCCTTTCCAAGACATACTAGCACAAGTGTATTCGATAGATCCTGTGCCTCCTCCTACTTCACATAGTAGTTTGCAGTCGTAGATGTAACCCATCTTGACACCGAGCTCTTCCCAATTTCTGAAGTGTTCACTCACGTTGATTATGCCACATGTCTGATAAGAAGAACGTACTGCGAAGATCTGTTTGAAACTAGCGGATCCTTCGATACAAGGAGCGTTGATTCTTTGTCCTACCATCAATGTATATTCCACACCATCAACTTTGTATGTTCCTATTTTATTGGCACCCCAGAACAAATCTTCACTGTCAGGAGTGAAAGTATCGTCCACAATATAGTACTCAATCATAGGATTCTTGGTCCATCCGTAGACGCCGATGTATGAATAACTTCCTCCACCGTCGCCACTCTTAATGTAGTTGTAGATGGCGTATATCTCACCTAAATCTGTATATTTCTTGGATGCCTTCGCGTCGTAATAACCTACGCGAGCCAAGAAGTCACCTGTGTCGTCCCAATTAGCCTTGAATGCACAACCTGCTTCTCCTCCGAACAGTGTCATGCTTCCATTGTTTCTTTCTCCCCACATCTCTGCGTGGTAACCATTGCCAACATCCTTCAGACAGTTGCTAGTGATGGCCGTTCCGCCAGAATAATTTGTTGTGTATGAGCATGGGTTGATGTTAATGGAATCGCTTTCTGCCTCTTCCTCTTCTTCTTCCTCGACGGCACTGCTACAATTCAATATTCCAAGTGAACTGTTCTGTCCATCCCAAGACATACTTGCGCAAGTATATTCGATAGATCCTGTACCTCCACCCACTTCACATTGGATTTTACATGAGTATAGACCTCCCAACTTGACACCGAGTTTTTCCCAATTCATGAAATGCTCAGTCACGTTAATCTTTCCGCAAGTCTGATAAGAAGATCGAACAGCAAATATCTGTTTGAAATCAGCAGATCCTATAATACAAGGAGCAGCGATTCTTTGACCTTCCATCAATGTATACTTTACTCCATCAACCGTGTATGTTCCTATTTCTTCTGCGCCATAGAACATGCCACTTCCGTCAGGAGTGAAAGAGTCGTCTACAATATAATACTCAATCAAAGGATTCTTTGTCCATCCGTAGACGCCGATGTAAGAATAAGTTCCTCCACCATTGCCAGCCTTAGAGTAGTTGTAGACGGCATATATTTCACCTAAGTCAGTGTATTTCTTAGTGGCTGGTCCGTCATAGTAGCCAACTTGAACCAAGAAGTCTCCAGAATTATCCCAATTAGCTTTGAAAGCACAGTCTGCTTTGTCTCCGAATACTGTCACGCTTCCATTATTTACTTCACTCCACGTTTCAACGACGTAACCGTTTCCGATAGTACGTATACAGTTGCTAGTGATGGTCGTTCCGCCAGAATATTTTGTCGTGTATGTGCTTGGGTCGACGCAATCAGAAGGTACTATATCTGGCTCCTCACTGCTGCTACAATCCAACTCGCCGAGTGAACTGTTGTGACCCTTCCAAGACATACTAGCGCAAGTGTATTCGATCGAACCAGTACCTCCACCTACTTCACATAGGAATTTACATGAGTAGAGGCCTCCCATCTTGACACCGAGCTTTTCCCAATTCATGAAATGCTCACTCACGTTGATCTTTCCGCAAGTCTGATAAGAAGAGCGGACAGCAAATATCTGTTTGAAATTGGCGGTTCCTTCAATACATGGAGCATTGACCCTTGAGCCTACTCTCAATGTGTACATTACTCCATCAACTGTGTATGTTCCTATTTCTTCCGTGCCATAGAACAATTTGTCGCTGTCAGGAGTGAAAGTGTCGTCCACAATATAGTATTCAATCAAAGGATTCTTAGTCCATCCATAAATGCCGATATAAGAATAGGTTCCACCGCCTGTGCCTGTCTTAGAGTAGTTGTAGACGGCATGGATTTCGCCTAAATCAGTGTATTCCTTAGTGGCTGATCCATCATAGTAACCTACTTGAACCAAGAAGTCGCCGGAATTCTCCCAATTAGCTTTGAAAGCACAGTCGGCACCGTCTCCGAACACAGTCATGCCTCCCTTATTTATTTCATGCCAGAATTCAACATTATAACCATTGCCAATATCTCTAAGACCGTTGCTAGTGATGGTCGTTCCGCCAGAATATTTTGTCGTGTATGTGCTTGGCTCGACGCAATCAGAAGGAGTGCCTGGCTCTTCTATACCAGGTTCCTCAATAATAGGGACCTCAATGCCTGGCTCTTCTACACCTGGGTCATCGATGCCTGGCTCCTCACTGCTGTTACAATTCAGTTTGCCGAAAGAGCTATTCTGACCCTTCCAAGACATACTCGCACAAGTGTATTCGATAGATCCAGTGCCTCCGCCAACTTCACAATGTATCTTACAGTCGTAGATGTTGCCCATCTTGATGCCGAGCTTTTCCCAATTCTTGAAATGCTCAGTCACGTTGATAGAACCGCAAGTCTGATATGAGGAGCGGACAGCGAACACTTGTTTGAAACTTGTGTTTCCAAGAATGGATGGGTAATTGTTTCTTATTCCTACCTTCAATGTATATTCTACACCGTCAACTTTGTATGTTCCTTTAGTCTCTGTATCCCAGAACATGCCATCTCCATCAGGTGTGAAGGAATCGTCCACAATATAGTATTCGATTGTTGGATTCTGGGTCCAGCCGTAAACACCGATGTAAGAATATTTTCCTCCACCGTCTCCTTTCTTAGAATAGTTGTAGACGGCATAGATCTCACCTAAATCAGTATATTCCTTTGATGCCTTTCCATCGTAATAACCTACACGGGCCAAAAAGTCTCCTGAGTTGTCCCAACTTGCCTTGAAAGCACAGTCAGCTTTGCCTCCGAACACAGTCATGCTACCTGTATATGTCTCTCTCCACAATTCTACATTATAGCCATTTTCAAGATCCTTTACAGCGTTGTCTGCGATGATAGATCCGTCAGAATAAGCTGTTGTGTATGAACATGGATCGAAACAGTCTGAAGAAGAACCTTCTCCTTCGCTACCTTGTTCAACCTCTCCTGAACGGACTTTGTTGAAGAAACTGATCATCTCGTCTGTGTAGTCTTCGATCACCTCGTGACCATAATCTGAGTTGTACCACTCAACATAGACGCCTGCTTTTATAAGGTTGTCCCTATATTTCTCTGCCTCGCAGACGGGAACGATGTTGTCGTTTGTGCCATGACAGATCATGTGAGGCACATCTTTGGCATCAAGATATGTGGTGGCAGCGAGAGATGCGTGTTGGTCAGGACACTCCTCAGGTGTACAACCGCCTAGTATCTCGTTTTCTGGAGATATGTTGATAGGATTTCCGCATGTTTTGTCTCTGCTGTCGACAGGTCCTGACCAGTCGCATACAGCGTCGACTCTACTGCTTTCGTTTCTGAAATTTCCAAGGGTACCTTCGATATTAATCGACTCTTTGCCAACATACACCACTTTTTCGTCGTTAGTGACACCCATCATAGAAGCCAAGTGACCTCCTGAAGAGTATCCGGAGATGGCGATGAAAGAATCGTCAATCTTAAGAGCCTCCTTGTTTCCACGTAGATAGCGGACAACTGCTTTGATGTCGTTGATCTGGGCTGGCCACAACGCATCATTGAGAGATCTATGGTTTGGAGTGACGAATATATATCCGGCCTTTAATGCAGCCAGTCCAACTGTTCCTAGATCTGCTGAACCTTTACTGTTGTCGCTTCTCCAGGCACTTCCATATATATGGATGATCACATTGTGAGTCTCCTTGCCATCGTCAGGATAATAGATATCAAGTTTGTGGCCGATAAGACCGTCGCCCACATAATCTATGTCAGCCTCCTTTGGATAACTAAAAATAGAACTAGATGATGCACCTTCATCACCGTTGACACCAATTTCGCCATCCGTTTGGGCGAATGCTGTTGTACAACTGATTACAGTCGTAAACAAGGTAGTGATAATGTGTTTTTTCATGATAAAAGCATTAATTTATTTTTAAGGCATAACAAAAATAGAGAAACAATTTTTTTTGGAGTATGAAAAAACGGGCAATGCATAACGGTTTTTTACTTTTGGGACAAAAAACATTCTGTTTGAACTTCTTTATGGAAATTTAGTTGATTTTTAATTAAATATTGGCTGTTATGGATCCTCATCCCATAAAGTTAAAACCTTGTCTCCCGTCGCAATCGAAGATAAATCAGAACTAATACCGCCAATAAAAAAGAGCCGAAAGCATTGCTTCCGGCTCTTTCTTTTAAGGAAATGGTTTTATCACTTATTTTGTCACAACCAATTTCTTGACTACCGACTCTCCATCGATAGTTGCTTTCACAAAGTAAATTCCTGTAGGTAGAGACGATACGTCTACTCTAGACTCGTCGGCTCTTGCTACAACATCTCCAATAGTGTTGAAGATCATTACATTTTCTACCTCACCATCGCTAATGATATAGATTTCAGTAGACGCTGGGTTTGGCACAATTGCAAATTCTTTTGACTCATTGTTTATAGTAATGACATCAGTTGGATCACTGCAACTCAAATCACCAAGCGAACTGTTCTGTCCCTTCCATGACATACTAGCGCAAGTGTATTCGATAGAACCAGAACCACCACCTACTTCACAAAGGATCTTACAGTCGTAGATTCCACCCATCTTCACACCTAATTTCTCCCAATTCTTGAAGTGCTCAGTGACATTGATTGTACCGCAAGTC
>CACZOA010000042.1 GCA_902782665.1 uncultured Bacteroidales bacterium | reverse complement strand
AACTCACGGTACTGAGCCTGATCAGTCTTAAGTGTTCCGGCGATAGCCTTCATAGCCTTCACCTGTGCAGAACCACCCACACGAGATACCGAGATACCTACGTTGATAGCTGGACGGATACCTGCGTTGAACATATTTGTCTCCAAGAAGATCTGACCGTCTGTGATGGAAATCACGTTTGTTGGGATATAAGCTGATACGTCACCTGCCTGAGTCTCGATGATTGGTAGGGCAGTAAGTGAACCGCCACCCTTAACCTTACCCTTCAATGATTCTGGAAGGTCGTTCATCTGTGCTGCCACAGTATCGTTGTTGATGATCTTAGCGGCACGCTCCAATAGACGTGAGTGCAAATAGAACACATCACCTGGATAAGCCTCACGACCTGAAGGACGTTTCAAGATCAATGATACCTCACGATATGCGACTGCCTGCTTAGACAAGTCATCGTATACTACCAATGCGTGCATACCTCTATCACGGAAATACTCTCCGATAGCTGCTGCTGCAAATGGTGCGTAGTACTGCATGGCTGCTGGATCAGAAGCTGTTGCAGATACGATGATAGTGTAGTCCATTGCACCGTTCTCCTTTAGAGTGTTAACGATGTTGGCTACTGTACTACCTTTCTGTCCTACCGCACAGTAGATACAATATACTGGTTTTCCAGCTTTAAATGCCTCTTTCTGGTTGATGATTGTATCGATAGCGATTGCAGTCTTTCCAGTCTGACGGTCGCCGATAATCAACTCACGCTGGCCTCTACCGATTGGAATCATGGCGTCGATAGCCTTGATACCTGTCTGCAATGGCTCTTTTACGGGCTGACGGTAGATGATACCTGGTGCCTTACGCTCCAATGGCATCTCAACCAAGTCTCCCTTAATTGGTCCTTGTCCGTCGATTGGGTTACCAATGGCGTTGACTACACGACCAACCATGCCTTCTCCAGTGAGAATAGAAGCGATACGTTTTGTTCTTTTTACAGTGAATCCTTCACGAACCTGGTCTGTAGGTCCAAGCAACACGGCTCCTACATTGTCCTCCTCAAGGTTCATGACCACTGCATTCATTCCGTTTTCGAACTCAAGCAACTCACCGGCCTCGGCGTTCTGCAATCCGTAGATACGAACCACACCGTCGCTTACCTGAAGCACCTTACCAACTTCCTCGAATTTTACACGAGAATCGATGTTCTGGAGCTGCTGCTTAAGTACGTCAGAAACTTCGCTTGCTTTTATAGACATAACTTAAATTCTTTTTTAATTGCTAATAACGAGAAGATTAACATTGTACGTTGGCAGAGTTGGAATATCTCAACTTCTCTCTGATAGTGTCGAGTTGCGACTTGACACTCGCGTTAAGCTGATATGTCTCGACCTCCATGATGAATCCACCAATAAGTGCTGGATCAACAGTGGTGTCAAAATCAATATCCGCGTCTGTAACGTTTGTCAACACCTGACGGAATCTTTTCTCCTCATCTGCAGAGATAGGGCAGGCAGTTACTACTGTAGCTCTTACCAAATTCTTCTTCTTACGGTAGAGATCCTGATATACAAGTGCTATACTTTGAAAATAATCTTCTCTCTTATTTTCAACTACTAAATCGACAAACCTTGTGTATTCAGCACATACACTGTCGCCTGCCATTATAGTAAGCAATTCCTTCTTCTTGTCCTTGCTTATTGTTGGGTTAGCAATTGCATCCTTGAGTCCATCCACACTGACGAATGCTGCGGATACGAGTTTCATTGTCTCGTACACTTTGTCGGCAACATTGGCGTCTGCAGCAAACTCATATAGAGCTTTTGCGTATCTTGCTGAAATTTTACCAGTGTTCATCAGTTTTACGATTTAGCGATATTTACTTCATCCAAAAGCTTGTTGATCATATCAAGTCCGGCTTTGTCACCAGAAAGCTTCTCGCGTACCACTTTTTCAGCGATACTTACTGACAACTCTGCAACCTGAGTGCGAATCTCTTTGATTGCGTTGTCACGCTCCAATTGGATGTCTTCTTTAGCTTTATCAAGCAAATCCTGCGCCTTCTTAGCTGCTTCTGCCTTTGCGTCGGCGATGATCTGATCTTTCTGCTTAGAAGCTTCTTTTAATAATTCCAATCTCTCGTTCTTTGCCTCGGCAAGCAATCTCTCTGTCTCTGCGTTTGTTCCTGCAAGACGAGCGTTTGCCTCGTTAGCCTTCAAGATTGATTCTTCGATTTCGTCACTTCGCTTATTGATCATCCCGACGATAACTGGCCAACCGTATTTCTTCAAGATAAGAAAAACGGCAGTGAAGCATATCACCATCCAGAAGACCAAACCGAAGTCAGGGGTCAATAGTTCCATGTAGATGAATTTTTATTTCTATTATACGAATAGAGCCAAGATACATACGATGATGGCAAGGAATGCAACACCTTCCACAAGAGCGGCAGCAACGATCATGTTGTTACGGATCTCTCCTGCAGCTTCTGGCTGACGTCCCATAGCTTCCATTGCTGAACCACCAATCTTACCGATACCAAGACCTGCACCGATAACTGCGATACCTGCACCAATTGTTGCACCTGCTTTTGCTAACAATGCTGGAGCGGCTACCTCCGAAATTTGAGCCAAAATTGCTAATGATAACATAGTATTAAATTTTTTTTGTTTTTATTTCTTTTTGTTATGCCGCTGTTTTATAGCGACAATGTGTTTTTTTTGATTTGTTATTTAGACGCACGTCCGTGTGTCTCTACGTGTTAGTGCTTCTCCTCGTGTGGCTCTACTTGTGCCAAGCCGATGAACAAGGCTGATAGGGTAGTGAACACGTAAGCCTGAATGAAACATACCAAGCACTCAAGCAATGTCATGAAGATTACCAATGCACATGATAGAATTGATACTCCATAAGCTCCACTTCCAATTCCTACATTGATTGAGAAAATGAAAATCAATCCGATAAGCACTAGCTGCATCACGTGTCCTGCCAACATGTTGGCGAAAAGACGGATACACAATGCGATTGGTTTTGTGAACATACCGATGATCTCAATCAATGGCATCAAAGGAATAGGTAGCTTCAACCACATTGGAACTTCTGGGTTTACCATTTCCAACCAATAGTGCTTTGTGCCTGCCTTGAAGTTTGTGATCAAGAATGTGAAAACGGCCAATACCATTGTACATGCAATGTTTCCTGTCAAGTTAGAACCGAAGATAGGAATCAATCCTAAGTAGTTGTTAATCATGATGAAGAAGAACACTGTAAGCAAGAATGGACTGAATTTCTCAACGTTCTTACCAACACATGGCTCAATCACGTCTTTCTCAATCATAACAATGAGTGGCTCCAAAAACGCCTGCTTGCCTTCTGGCTTTCTCCAGTAGTCTTCTTTATATCTTTTTGAGATACTTAGGAAGATCCAAAGCATCAAACCTGAGCTGATGAAAAGGAAAAGCACGTTTTTTGTGATTGAGATGTCGAATGGACGCTCTCCTGTGCTGACCTCAACAATCTTGCCTGCGTTTGGCTGACCCTCGGCTGCGATTGTGTAGCCTTTGTACTCTTTGTAATGACCTCCGTGGCCTAGTTCACTCGACATGAATACGTCCAAGCCATTCTGACCATACACAATACAAGGCAATGGAATTGCTAAATCGCCGATTATATGCCATGAATATGAGTCTCCGATATGTCCGAACACCAATTCCTTCACGTCGACTTTGCCTTCGCCTTCGGATTCTTGATGCTCATTCGCCTGTGCCACAAGTGGCGCAAACAGAATCATCAGGATTGTTATAAGTTTACTGAACAAATTCATGCGAATCATTTTTTATTGTTCTACTTTGTTACTTTCTTTTGACAACATATCGTTGAATTTCTTCAACATAAATGCCTCATAAGCAGTGTAACATAAATAACAGACAACGACTGAAGATATGAAACTGATGTTGTTCTCACCGTTGCACATCACATACACTAGGCAGAATGCAACTAATAATATGAGTTTGACGGTGCGTGTTATCAAGTAATTCAAATGGAATTTCTTCGCGTCTACAATCGCCGCTTTTGTGATTGAAATTAGAATTAGTAATGTCAATAAGAAGAAGAATGCGGGAATTGTGGGAAACATACTGAATCCAAACTCTGGTTTGATGGCGAATACCAATCTCCCGATGGAGTAGAGTAGCGCTGCCAACGCAAAATTCGATATGACAATGTTTCTTTTGTAATTCTCTCTATTCATCACCTCTTATCCCAATACTTTTTCTACACAGACTGAAATTTCGTTGTTTCTAACCTCTGCAAAACCACCGTCTACACGAAGAGTTGTTGTCTCGCCTCCTGAAACGTAGACGATATCTCCCTCTTTTAGCGACGAGATGATCGCAGCATGATGTGGCAGAACCTCAAAACCTCCGCCTGTACCTGGAAGTTTTACACTTTCCACGTCTCCTGAAAAAATCAGTTTATCTGGTGAAATGATATCTAATTTCATGTCGATTCTTATTTAACAACCTGTGACATCAACTTTCTTGCCTTCTCCTTAGCGTCGTCGATTGTTCCGACATTCAAGAATGCCTGCTCTGGAAGATCATCAACTTCACCATTGATAATAGCATTAAAGCCTTTAATTGTCTCCTCAATTGGAACCATCACACCTGGAAGACCAGTAAACTGTGATGCTACGTGGAATGGCTGAGACAAGAATCTCTGGATTCTACGAGCACGAGCCACGATCAACTTATCCTGCTCAGACAACTCTTCCATACCCAAGATTGCGATGATATCCTGCAACTCTTTGTACTTCTGAAGAATCTGCTTTACGTTCTGCGCACACTCGTAGTGAGCGTTGCCGATTACGTTTGGATCCAAGATACGTGATGTTGAATCAAGTGGGTCTACAGCTGGATAGATACCAAGCTCAGCGATCTTACGGCTCAACACTGTTGTTGCGTCCAAGTGCGAGAATGTAGTTGCTGGAGCAGGGTCTGTCAAGTCGTCGGCTGGCACGTAAACGGCCTCAACGGCTGTGATTGATCCATTCTTTGTTGAAGTAATACGCTCCTGCATACGTCCCATCTCTGATGCCAATGTAGGCTGGTAACCTACGGCTGATGGCATACGTCCTAGCAACGCTGATACCTCTGATCCTGCCTGTGTGAAACGGAAGATGTTATCCACGAAGAATAGGATATCCTTACCACCCTGGCCTGAGTCACGGAATGTCTCAGCCACTGTCAAACCAGACAATGCAACTGAAGAACGTGCTCCTGGTGGCTCATTCATCTGTCCGTAAACCAATGTTGCCTGTGATTTCGCTAGTTCGTTGTAGTCGATCTTAGAAAGATCCCAATCTCCTTCTTCCATCGATTTCTTAAACTCCTCTCCGTAACGGATGATGTTTGACTCAATCATCTCACGAAGCAAGTCGTTACCCTCACGAGTACGCTCTCCAACTCCCGCAAATACTGAATATCCGTTGTATCCCTTTGCGATGTTGTTGATAAGCTCCATGATAAGCACTGTCTTTCCTACACCGGCACCACCAAACAGACCGATCTTTCCTCCTTTTAGATAAGGAACCAAAAGGTCGATCACCTTAATACCTGTAAACAAGATTTCTTTTGATGTTGCTAGCTCGTCAAACTTTGGAGCCTCTCTATGAATTGGTGAACGCTGTACGTTTTCAAATGTCTTCATTCCATCAACTGGAGCTCCTACGACATTCAACAAACGACCTTTTACTTGTTCACCCATCGGTACTGATATTGGAGAACCCAATGCCTTTACCTTTAATCCTCTCTTTAATCCATCAGTTGAGTCCATGGCGATTGTACGAATCGAACGCTCACCAATGTGCTGCTGACACTCTATAATCAATGGAGATTGTCCTTCACGTTCTACCTCAAGGGCATCGTGAATCTGTGGTAATGTTGCATCCACTTCAGCAAAACTGACATCGACTACCGGTCCAATAACCTGGATTATTTCACCATAAATTTCAGACATAGCGTGTTTTTTTATTGTGGTATTAATTTTTTTAATTTTCCTTTTTTCTATCTCTCAAAGCATAGTTACCCATGCTTTTGTTATTGCAAATATATTTATTTTTTTAGACTGAAAAACTTTTTGTCAAAAAAATAACGGGTTGTAAGAAAATATTTCTTGTTTTTTACAGACTGTAAATGTTGTTTAGCATATTCTTTCGATTTGTAATGTCTCGTTTTGAATATCTATGTTTGTTCGACCTCGACGGAATTGTCGTGTACTTTTCGTGGAATATATAGTCTACATCGGACATTTTGTATATTCTAAGACTCGGTTTTATATCTTTCCTGAATTTATTCTTATCCTCTTTTTTTTATAATTATTCATTATTATAATATAAAAAAAGTAGACGCAATTTCTCGCGTCTACTTTCATTTAAAATATTAGACAATGGGAATTAGTATTTGATCGCTTTCAATTTTCCTCCGTCCACTGCGTAAACTGTGTTTGAGTTGAAATCAATTTCATAAACTACATTCTTGTCGTCGCTCAAACGGAATGTCTTGACCTCTTTTCCTGTGTTCTGGTCAACAACTGCCAACTGTACCAACTCTTCTCCGTTGGCTTTCTCTGATGTCAAGAAAATAGATAGGTTGTCGCTTGATCTAGATGCTTTCTTTGCCTTCTCGTTAGCTTTTAGCTTGTGACGTAATTCTCTCTGTGCATCCATAGCTCGTCCTGCCTTATCAGCCTCTGCTGCTGAACAGAACACGCCACCTTCCGCAACTACATTGCCGTTCTCGTCTGTGACTGTAACCTTTGTGCTCTTGATTCCGTTGTAGATTGATGCTGCAAGTAGGGCTGCGTTAGCTCCACGACCTGTCTTCAACTGTGGATATACTTTCTGTGCAGTCACTGTCTTGTTCTTGTCGATCATGACGTACTCTTTTGCTCCGTAGATGAAGTATCCGTTGTCTGAGACTTTTAGTCCAGAGATCGCAGATGGATCATCAACTTTTGTCACTGCTTCTGGCAATTTGGCGTCATTATCTGGATCGATGACATATACTTTCTTTCCGCTCAAAGCTACGACTTTGTTTGTGGCATCATCGAATGCACATTTGTCTGTCGCAGAAAGGTTTAATTTGAACTTGCGCTTGTTTGTCTCTTTGTCGTATACCACCAAACGGTTGTTTGTCATGATAAGGTATGTGCTCTTATATTGCTTCTCTACCTGTGGTGACTTTATGTCGTCTACATCCTCAAGCTCGATTGGCTTCTTCCATACTTTTTCTCCTGTTGACTTGTTGACCATCTGGATCTTGTTTCCGTAACTGATACGGATGCCTTCATTTGTAAGCTCGGCATTCTTATAGAATGGGGCTACAAAACTCTTCTTCCATTTCTTGTTGCCAGCCTTGATGTCGATGATGTTAACATCTGCTTCTGATGCGATGATTGCCTGTGTGTTGTCAAGCTGGATAAGGTCTGCGAATGGAGCTGCAAGTTTCATAGGTTGTGCCCATACATCTTTTCCTGTCTTTGAATCAACCAAGTGCATTTTTCTCATACCGCTTTCGATAGAGAAAATGTATTTTCCTGTGTTGTCGATCAAATACAATTCTGGTTTTGATGGGTTCTCCCATTTTTTGTTTCCTGTTTTCGCGTCAAGTAGGTATAGGAACTGGTCGAAACCATAGATGATATTTCCGTCTGCAGAAATGCCTGGTCTGCACTGTACCATGGCCTTGTCCAAAAGTAGGTTGGCTGCGATCGCTTTCTTTGGCTTTGGCAATGCGAACTTCCAAAGCACTTTGTTCGACGCGATGTCTACTGCCTGAAGTGAGATGTTCTTATCTGTACCGTCTACACGGATAAGTGCGATATTCAACTCTGGGATGATGTCGCTTGCCTGTATCTCACGAACTCCGTCGATGATTGTTTCTCCTGTCACAACATCGATCACTTTGTCGCCAACGAATACAAAGTGTGTCCAGTCTACTTCCTGATAAACTTGCTTCTCGAACTTGTTCATCATCTTTGCCTCGTCGCTGTTTCCTGTCAACGCTGCAACCTTTGCAACTTTTTTCAAGTTCTCGTTTCCTTTGGCTTTCTGGATAGTCCATGCTGTTGCGCTCTTCTCTGCATCGATTCCGACGAAATTATCACTCATCTCAACGATCGGAGTCTGTGTGAATCCGTTGAAGAATATTCTCTCTGCTTTACCATTGACTGGTGCTTCCCACGCAACTGTCTGTGCGTTTGCGATTGCTGCTAAAGCCAACATTGTGGCTGTAAAAATACCTCTCATTTTTTTTATTTTATATTTGTTTTGTCTTTTACAAATATAGAATAAAGCTTTTTATTGAATAACAATTAAAATATTTTTAACGGTCGATTTATATTTTTTTAACGAATCTTTTAAGAATTTGAATTTTAATTAAAAGATTTTGCTGTAGGCCGCATTTCAATTGAGGATTGTTAAGGCCTGAATTCAGTCCCTAACTTCCTTTTAGTTAATAATAATGCAGTCTCTTATTTCTTTATTATCTTTTCTGCTTTTCCATCTGCAACCACGACATACACTCCGTTTGGCAGATTGCTCATATCGAATTCAATGATTCCATTTGTAGCTTTCTGTATTGCGATAGTCTCTCCATTTGAAGAGTGTAGGGTGGCGGCTTCATCTATATTTGCAGATCGCACATTCACTACGTTGTCGGTGATTGTCGGATAGACGACTGTGTTGTCAGCCTCTACAGTCTCCGCTATTGTCGGATCCTCGATGATTCCAGTCTCCACCGTCTTCAAATCCATGATTTCAAGGATATCTATCTGCGACGCTTCTTCTGTCAGACTGAGTCCGATGCTTTGTGCTGTGATTCCATCTTGTGTCACAGTCATTGTGCCGGATAGTCCGTCGTATGATTTGATGTCGCAAGTGTAGATGATTGTAGAGCCAATGCGTTCTATATCAATATCTACTTTGGCCTGTGTGAGCATCTTCACGAATGTTTCCCAATCATCTCCCCATGATGTCTTGAATGTGAATGTTCCTTCGCTGTCAAACTGGTATGCGTCGGCTCTGATGAATCCGGTTTTGCCGTTGATCGTGTTCTTGATGATGAAATTGTTCCAATTCTTTGTCTCGTTTGACGAATGGAAGTTGTTGAATGTGTAATGAGTGTGGAAATCTCCGCTAAAACTCTTTGATGCTCCACTTTTTGTGTTGAATGCATCTTTATATATTCCGTAATTTGTCACACTGCCGATGATTTCTCTCTCTCTCAAACTTGCTACTGTCATCTTTTTCACATCAAGATATGTGCTTTCTCCTCCAAGGTATACGGTCAACGCTCCTTTGGGTGAACTCTTCGACAACACTCCATAAATGTCTTTTCCGTCCACAGCTGCTGATACGTGGATAGAAGCACCCTGACGGATTATCTTCACGTCGACATCTTTATCATCAAACTCTTTCCATGTCTTTGGGTTTGAATATGATACGGTTGATCCGGAGAATGTCTCTACGCTGTATCCGTCGGCTCTCAACGCCCAGAAATTATCTGCGCTTTCCTCGAATCTCAATGCCCAGTTGTCCCAATTGTTCACACCTTTATTGTGGTTGTGGAATTTGAATGTTATTTCAAAATCTCCTGCAGGAGCTTCTGTTTTCAGAAATTTGTCTGTTTCGTTCCATACCAATGTCTGCTCTTTGTCTCCTATGCGATAAAAAGGTTCGAAAACAGTCTCCGTTCCATATTTTGATTGTGGAAGACGGTACGCCCAAAGACAAAGTTCGTTAGCTGGATTCATTGCGGTCAGACAAAGTGTCTTGCGACCGTTGTCTTCCATTCTTTGGTCGAGTATGGTTCCGTTGAATGTGCCGACGGTTGTTTTAAGTGTGATGAATTGTTTTCCGTCTGCGTAATCATAACTCCATGAGCCTGAATAATCAGCAGAGATAGAGTGGTCTGCATTTAGACGCATTGTGCCTGTTTTGTTGCAGGCAAGAGCCGCATAGTCGACGGCATTATGTGTGAGCACTGCGTATTCACCCATGATATCCTGCTCTTTATACACTGTGTCTTTTTCAGTATATTCTCCAAGACGAGTCTCAAATGGAGCGACGAGTGGCCAACCGTCCGATGTGAACACCATAGGATGGCTTTCGACGTGATGCCATCCATAACCGTTGCCTGTGTTGTCTTTCACATGGTAGATGACGTAGCATTTGCCATCCTCATCCATAAGGGCGGAGTTGTGTCCCTGCGCGGTCTGTCCGCCTCCCACCTGATCGTAGTCTGTGATGGTTTTGTTGTTTGTCCACCATCCCCACGAATAGTTCTGCATCAACGACACTCCGTAAGTCGTGTTGTTGCCATAGTTGGGATAGATTGCTTTGTTGAACACAGCGTCGTCGCCTGTGACATCTTTGTATGGACCGGTGATTTTATCACTTCTGAACAGTCGCATATTGTAGCCTCCTTCTGGAGAATAGAAACCGTATGACATGAAGAGATAGTAGAAACCATTCCCGTCGCCATCTTTCATATATTCGATATACGGACCTTCTCCGCTGACGTAATATCCTCCGGCTATATGCACGCCCATATATTCATCGTAGCGTAGACGTGAGCCTTCCCACACAGCACCGTCTACTGGATTATATCCATAATTATATGAGTAGTCGCGCAGACCGGTTTTGTTATCAAGTTTGATCACGAATATTCCGCCGCTCCATGATCCATAGATCAGCCATAAATCTCCGTTTTCATCGTATTTTACGTTTGGATCGATACAGCTTGAACCGTAAGTTCCTCCCCAACCGCCATCGGATGAATAGTATCTGCTTGGAATTGTGTTTTGTCCTGTCACTTTTTTGAAATCATTGTTTCCAGCTCCATTGCTCTTTCCGTCCATTCCGCCGAACACCACAGATCCGACTCTTTGGTATGGACCTTCTATCTTGTCGCTGGCAAGCATACAGATGCTGCTCATCCAATCGTCGCCATTGATAGAGTAGTACAAGCACCATTTCTTCATCTCTCTGTTCCAGATGATGTCGGCAGCCCAAAGATTCTCTTTAAGTTTGGCTTGGTTGTTTGTCCATCCCGACCATGCAGTGTTCTCTCCAAACACGGAGCAAAGGTCTGTCGTCACCTTCCCATTCACAGCGAAAGAGGGTGTGAATGCGGTCCAGTCAAGCATGTCTGTGGAGTAAGCCGCACCGAGTTGGGTTCCCATCACATAATAGTATTTGGTGCGGTCGTTATTGGCACTTTGTTCAGGATAGCTGTTGCCTTGGGCATCTTTATACACAACGACGATAGAAGGGTCGTGCACAGGCACCTGCCCAGCCCATATCTTGTTTACCAGCAACACTGCCAGTAGCACTACGATTAAAATCTTGATGAAATCTTTCATAATACAAATCCTTTTGTCGGGACAGGCAATCAGATTTGTAACGTCGGCTGCAAACCTAATTCCGATCCATGAAAACAATATTTTTTATTCCTAACTGTTGGAGAAACATCGTGATCTGCTCTTTCGCGTTTTCTTGGGCAGTCTCTCTGTATCCCATCTTTTCACTCTTTGCCAACATCCGTCTGATCGCTCTTTCCCTCAAATCACGTCGGTCGTCGGAAGAAAATGATCCGGATGCGAACACTGTCTTTGTGGCGGCTTCGTCGAGGAAATAGTCATCCAACAGTGTCACTTTAGGCAGACTCACAAACACAGTGTCTTCTTTCTGTGTGAACCAATCTTTTTCAGCTTTGCTGCAATCGATTCCGTATCTTAGTGTTCCTGAATAGATTGCGGACAATTGGTCTTTGAACAAGACTCCTTTGGTCGTGTCGACAAGTTCCTCTATTTTGATTGAAAGAAACTCCCATTTGCCTATTTTCTTCACCTCTGTGATGATATTCGGAGTAGGAGTGAAATTCTCTTTTTTTTCTATTTCTATCGTTCCTTGAGAACAACGTCTCATTGACATGAAAAGTGTGCCCAAAGCGATTATGACTATGGAGATAAATATGATTGTTGACTTTTTCATTTGCTCAATTATTTCTGAATATTCAGATGCAAAAATAGTCAAATTGAAAGAAAAAGCGGGCAAATAGTCAGTTTCTATTTGCCCTTAAACAAATTTATCTCTTTACCATTTTTTTCGCTATCACATTGTCGGAAGTTGTGATTCTGACAATATAGACGCCTTTATTTAGATTTGAGCAGTCGACGGAAATATCTCCTGACGTATGCTCGATGCTTTCTTCTACCTGTCCAGTCAGCATTATGATTTCAATTTTTACATCCGTTTCGTTGGCAATCCAGATGTTCAATCTGTCGTCAATCACATTCTGCACAAAGATTGATTCATGGCTTATGTCTTTAGTCGACGTAGGGTCGTTGATCACATTGATCTGACCGGTTATTGTCGTTTCTGAGATTCCTCCGACTGTTTTAGCGTTCCAAGAATAGTTTCCTATTTCAGTTGGAGTTCCGTTAACGAACAAAGTGTCATTGCTGATGTTTGTTTCGATGCCATTTGGCAATCCTTGAATTTCAATGCTTTGGCAATTGCTGAATGCGAAACAGAATGGCGTGATTGCATTTCCCAGTATGACAGAATCCTGGATCTGTGCGTTTTCATCGCATATTATCAATGACGCATTGCCTGTGAATCCGTTTTTGGTGACGGTGATGCATCCGCTCTTCTGTGCGTTGTTCTCAGCACCTACTGTTTGGATTGTGTAGTTGAACACTCCGAATTCAGTAGGGGTTCCGCTGATAGAAACTTTCTTAGAACTTCTGTCGATATTCACATTGATTCCGCTTGGCAAACCGTTCACTTCTACGTCGTCAGCATACGACCATGTGTAGCCGAAATTTACTATAGACTCACCCAACTCAATAGTCTGTTTGCTTGGGCCAGAACCCGTTTTGGTGATGACAGGATCATTCTTTATAGGATCTTGATCACCTCCGCCATGAGATCCACCTCCACATGCACTGCCGACCACACCTTTGCCTTCTTCCACATTAAGAGTGGCACCAGCGCCGTTGCATCCAGTCAGCACCGTCAGCACTTGGTTAGCGTCGATCTTCTTCCAGTTATTCGCATATGCGTTTGACGGATTGAATGTGCAGTATCTCACAGATGTTGATCCTGATATGTTCTGTGTGTAGCAGTCCACCATCACACCACCAGACTGGTTTGAATTATCGTAGTCAGTGATCGGATTCTTCACACCGATGAAAGCACTCTTTTCCACGTATACCTGAGCCTCTTGTCCGGCAGCCACACAATAGTTTGTCACGGAACTGTTCCATAAGCAGTTCACAATATGGACCTGACCGTATCTGACGCGGGGCATTCGTTCCTTGCATCCTTCTCCCCACCAGCAGCAAACGAATGTGGTGCGGAGTTTACCTCTGTCGTCTGTATATTTGTCATCCGAACCCCATAGGTTAGTGAAACGGTGATCGCTGGCACCACCTGAACCACCAGACATCGGAGCTTTCAGATAGTGGAATTTGCACCACGACACACATATATTGTCGGATTGTTTCTTGCAGTCGAAATTACCGTCGACACCATCTTGGAAATCACAATGGTCCACCCACATGTTCTGACAATTCTCAAAGCATAGATTGTCATTACCGTCGCAATCATATGCGCCTGCACTCTTGAAAGTGACGTTGCGGATAATGATGTTAGAGCAGTTTTTGAAATATAGGATACCTGTGTTGCTGGCATTAGTGCGTTCGTTGCTATACAGAGAAGAACCAGGCAAACCGTATAGAGTCTTGTTTGATTGTCTGTCTACACGAAGCATTGAAGTCAGTTGGATAGCTCCTTTTATATATATTTCCTTTTTCCCGCTTGATTTGAGGGCTGATTGCAGTTCACTCAGTGTGCTTACAGTCACACTAGTGCCGCCAGCACCACCAGTAGTATTGGCACCGAAACCGAGTGGCGCATTAGCGTCATACTCCGATAATTGGGCGTTTGCTACGAGAGCCGAAAACCCAAATAAAATTGCAAATAGTAAGCCTTTCAGTTTCATATCCATTAATTTTTGTAGGGGCGACGCTTTGTGCTCGCCCAGTGTGTGACCGAAACGAAGCTTTGTGCTCGTCTCAATTTTTTCATATTGCAAAGTTCATCAAATAATTGTAAAAGACGATGAAATTGCGTACATTGATAGAGTGATATTAGTATAGAGGAGGGGGAGAAATGTAACAAACGGGGTAGAATCTTGAACCTTTACCGGTTTATTCGTCCAAAAACAAAAAAAGAGACGCAATATCTGCGTCTCTAGTATTTTATCTAAAACTAATCTCAGAGATTGCGGTATCCTTGTATTTGGTGCCAGGATAGACAGATTTGATGATGATTTTCATATTGTATAAGTCTTTAGGAGAGTCAAATTTAAGAATTTGAGGTTCCATTGTATCTTTAAGGGTAAAATTATATTTGCGTTTACCACTAATGGAATTAAATTCATCATCTTTGTAGATGTCAGAGTATTTAGAGATATCCTGTTTCTTATTAAAAAGTTCTTCTGTCGATACGATTTCAATATCTTTGACTCTTGAATTGTTTTTGAATGTTTTATGGTCTTTTGCATATCCATTTATGATATGTATTTCTCTTATATCACTAAGAGGTTCACAACACCAATTTCCTTGACTAACTTCAAAATCAAATTCTATTGTTGAGCCCTCTCCATACCAATCTTCTCCTTCAATCCAAGCAGTGGTCGGATCTTTATCTACTATGTTTTCTATATTATAACTGAAGATTCCAGTTTGAACTAGTGTGCTGCTAGCCTTGGGCATATGATTATGTCTGGAAGGATGTAACGTAAAGATAAGATTAAAATCAGGTTCTATATCTTTGTACACTTTTTCATAATCATCAAAAGAATGAACATCGATGGCATAGTTAAAGCCTTGTGGGTAGTAATCGGTGTTGACTCTGACTCTCACTTCATCAATTTTCCCCTTCCAGTATCTTCCTGTTTCTAAAATATACCAGAAAAACATATCTTCGCAGTCTTTATTACATTCGTATTCGGAATGATATGTGTTTTTTATTTTTGTTGTATCATTGCTTTTGAATGTGGCAGTAAACACATCAAACGCATTTCCTCCATAATGCAATTTGTCATCAGAATCATAAAAATAAGGAAGGTAACCACCAAAATCTTTAAATTCATTTTGTAAAAAAGTCCATTGTCCAGCTTTCCTTTCTACCTTGACATCTTTGCCGTTAACCGTACAAACAAAATCACTATAATTCTCTCTGATTGAGTCAGTAGGAAATCCAAGTTGTATTTTTTGCGTTTCTCCTTCATTGTAAAAATTGTAGTTGATCTCTACATCGTATCCTATATGATCAGGGTATAAATAGAAATCTATGGTTTCACTTACCAATCGAATATCTTCGTTGTTGATAGGCATCACGTTTCCTCCTGGTAACGAAAACATTGGAGCATCATCAGCATATAAGATGCTGACTGCAGATGCTAATAGTGCTGATATGAAATATTTTTT
>CACZOA010000041.1 GCA_902782665.1 uncultured Bacteroidales bacterium | reverse complement strand
GATCCAGTGCTGGAAGTAGTCACCCATGTTGTAACCACAGAATGGCAACATAGCGAATGGGTCACGACGAACACCAGCCTTCAAACCGATAGCAGCAGCTGTAACCTCAGAACCTACGATAGATCCCATGAACACACCGTGTGCCCAATCCTCAGCCTCGTGTACCAATGGAACTGTGTTAGGACGACGACCACCGAATAGGATAGCATCAACCTTAACACCCTTTGGAGACTCCCAGTCTGAAGCGATACCTGGACAGTTAGCAGCAGGAGCAGCGAAACGTGAGTTCTTGTGAGCAACTGGATTCTTATCCTCGTCACGAGACTCAGGATCGTTAACAACGTTACCCTTCCAGTCGATTGTACCCTTAGGACATGGGTAACCGATTCCTTCCCACCAAATATCACCGTCAGGAGTGTATCCTACGTTAGTGAAGATAGTGTTCTTGCTGCAAGAGTCAAGAGCGTTCTTGTTTGTCTTTGCTGAAGTATAAGGAGCTACACCGAAGAAACCAGCCTCTGGGTTGATTGCGCGAAGGTTACCCTCCTCGTCGAACTTCATCCAAGCGATATCGTCTCCGATTGTCTCAACCTTCCATCCTGGAATAGTTGGGATAAGCATAGCCAAGTTTGTCTTACCACATGCTGATGGGAATGCTGCACATACACACTTAGTCTCCTTTGTAGCCTCCTTAGTAAGCTTAAGGATAAGCATGTGCTCTGCCAACCAACCCTCTTCCTGAGCCATCTTAGATGCAATACGAAGAGCGAAACACTTCTTACCAAGCAATGCGTTACCACCGTAACCTGAACCGTAAGTCCAAATCTCGTGCTCCTCTGGGAACTGAACGATGTACTTGTCGTCGATTGGAGCGCAAGCCCACTTAGCATCCTTAAGACCATCTGGCAATGGCTTACCTACTGAGTGGATACAAGGGATAAAGTCATTCTTCTCCTCGATTAGCTTAAGGGCACCAGCACCCATACGAGTCATGATCTTCATTGAACCAACTACGTAAGCTGAATCTGTGATCTCAACACCAAGCTGAGAGATAGGACCACCTAGAGGACCCATTGAGAATGGGATAACGTACATTGTACGACCCTTCATACAACCAGTATACTTGCCGATAAGGATTCTCTTCATCTCCTTTGGATCCATCCAGTTGTTTGTAGGACCAGCATCCTCCTGCTTGCGTGAGCAGATGAATGTACGACCTTCTACACGAGCAACGTCTGAAGGATCAGACTGGAAATAGTAGCTGTTTGGACGCTTCTTCTCGTTTAGCTTCTTTGCCAAACCCTCTGCAACACACTCATCCATTAGGCGAGTGAACTCTGCATCAGAACCATCACATAGAACGACGTTCTCTGGCTGCATGATGTCAGCCCACATCTTAACCCATGTGTTAAGTTTTGCACAATTTGTTTTAATCATGACTTATTTTAATTGAATTAAATTTTCGATTTGGTCGCAAAATTAGCAATTTTCAGTCGATTTTATGTTATACAATCAATTTTTTTTGCTTTTATTCACAAAATCTCTCCTGACACTTTTCCTTTTTCTATCAGTCTTCTATATTCCTGTCGATTTACTTTCCGTTCTATACGTACTATCGGAAATGCAGGAGACAATGGTTTGTGATTTAAAAATCTTGACTCAGTACTGAGTATTTCAGTTGTATAATATAAATCAATGTTGTCTATTAGTGAAAAAATCAACAGCACAAACAGCAATATAGAAAAGGATAGTTGAGAATGCCGCTGCAAATGGAATTTCCAAAAAACTAAATATAACCAATGCCAAAACTGCAAACAAGATTAGTATAAACTTTTTTTCATTTCCACTCCAACCAAAATGTTTGAACTTTAAAGAAAACATTGGGAATTCCGCCACCAAAAGCAAAGACATTGCTATCACAATAATCATCATCACAATTGGATTGCAACATAAATCTGTGAACCAATTATGTATTCCTTCCTTAATCAAAATATCTGCCGTCGCCACCAAAGACGAAAGAAATATTGCGTTTGCAGGAGTAGGCAAACCAATAAAACTGCTGGTCTGTCTCTCATCTATATTGAATTTTGCCAATCTCAAAGCTGAAAATGCAGGAACTAAAAAAGCAATATAAGGAAGAATGTCACATGAACAGATAACATTACCTCTCATCCAAAAATACATAGCAAAACCAGGAGCAACTCCAAAACTTACCTGATCTGCCAAAGAATCCAATTCCTTTCCTATTGAAGACGTCGCTTTCAATGCTCTCGCAGCGAATCCATCGCTAAAATCAAAAACAGACCCTATCAAAATACATACCATCGCATACAAGAAATCACCCTGCATTGAACAAAGAATTGACAAACAGCCGAAAAAAAGGCTGATGCAAGTCAATGTATTAGGTATGCTTTTGATAATTTTATTCATAGTTTGGCTTTTTTAATTTTGCGATGACAGTTTGGTTACCAGTCACTTTCTGACCAACACCAACCAATATCTCACTGTCCATAGGCAAATAAAGATCGACACGTGAGCCAAACTTTATGAATCCCAGTTGTTGATTCTCGTCACAAACATCACCTTCTCTTGAATATGTGACAATACGTCTAGCAAGTGCACCTGCCACCTGTCTTAACAAAATCTGAACCTTGTTTTCAAGTTCAATAACTATAGTTGATCGTTCGTTTTCCGTACTTGACTTTGGAAGATTGGCAGCCATAAATCTACCATCATTGTGTGTATAGTAGACAACCTTTCCTCTTGTAGGGTACCAATTGGCATGCACATTAAGTACAGACATAAATATTGACACCTGAATCCTTTTATCTCTGAAATAGAAAGGTTCTTCCGACGGCTCCGCTATAACAACCGTTCCATCTGCAGGAGCTATGATCATCCCTTCTTCAAAACCAACGAACTCACGCTTAGGATCACGGAAGAAATTCAAGAAAAATAAAAAGATAGCTATACAGAGTACGGAAATTACAATACTAGCAGCATTCGTTCCAAAATAGACGAATGATGCCATAATAACCAACGCTAGCATCACGAGCAGCGTCAATAGCATTCCTTTTCCTTCTTTATGTATAGTCATCCTTTTTTATTGCCTCTAATTTTATCGGCGAGCAAATTTAGCTAAAAAAAACTATTCCGCCCTATTTTTTACCAAAAATTTACAATCCAGGCATCTCGCTTACCTGTTTAACTATTTTATTACCGATTTTTTGTTCTTCCATTTGTCGCCATCGGCTCACTCTATGAGTGTCCGTACCGACAACATTATAATAGCCTGCCGAAAGTAATTTTTCGGCTTTTTCTTTTACTGCTGGACCATATAATCCAAGCAATGATGTTAGATTAAGTTGGAATCTTATCTTCATTTCCTTGAGTTCAGCATAATCTTTCATTTCAAGAAAACGATACCTTTCAGGATGTGCAAGCAAAACGTAATGTCCCTTACGCATCAATTCCTTTAAGGTACTCTTGAAATTATAAGGTGCAGAAATAGTAGACGACTCCACTAATACATGATTGTTGACATGAACAAGCAAATCATCATTTTCCAATCGTTCTTGGAACAAACTATCAATCATATATTCCGCAGCAAGATTAAGCTGGATATCACCTTTATAAAGTGACTTTAACTTTTCAAAATGTGTTCTCAAAAAATCCGTCTTGTTGGGGATATCCTCCATTATATGCGGAGTACACCAAACTGTTTTTACACCAGCTGCCTCCATTATACCAAGTAGTTCAAGAGCATCGTCCATAGACTGTATGCCATCGTCTACCCCAGGAAGTAGGTGTATGTGATTATCGCAAAAACCGTTCAGAAGCCCTGTACGGTTAAGTGCTTTTTTTCCACTTAATATATCAAACAAGCCCATTGCTAGTCATCTTTTTCTTTTCCGTAGCCGTAACCATAACCATAGCCATAACCATAGCCATAGCCATAACCGTAGCCGTAACCATACTTATAATTGCTCTGATTTGTACCATTAAGCACAAGACTCATTGTTGGATATTTCTTTTCCTCATAAAACTCATCCACAAGATGTAAGAAACTTTTTTCCATCAAACCGGCCCTTAGCACAAAGAGTGTCATATCAGCATATTTAGATACGATTCCTGCGTCAGCAACGATATCTACTGGAGGGCAGTCAATGAAAATGTAATCATACTGATTGCGTAGATCTGCAATCATATCAGAGAGATATGTTTTATTAAGCAAAAGTTCAGTAGGATTTGGAGGCATTGTGCCGACTGGCAAAACGTCCAAATTTTCATTATCTTCTGATTTTGTTACAATTTCTTTCCAATTCTTCACTTTACCATTAAAATAGTCGGACAAGCCAAGTTTTGGTGAATCCACTATCTTTGACAAAGTCGCACGACGCAAGTCTAAATCCAGAACAACGACTTTCTTGTCTCTTAACGCCACACATGAAGCCAAATTAGCAGAAATAAAACTCTTACCACTACCTTGGTTCATAGACGTAACCATCACAACCTTTTTACTGTCATTTCCAAGGATAAAATCGACGTTAGTACGAAGCACACGGAAAGACTCATTGATTAGATTTCTGTTATCTTGTTCAACGGCGAGTCGTTTATCTCCAACATTTGGCTGTTCTGGAATTTCTCCAGCAAATGGTACAACCATTCCTTCCAAATCTTTTCTGTTTCGCACTTTGGTATTCATGCTTTCCAATATATAAAAGACACTAGCAGGAATAACTAATCCTATAACAATAGCAGCCAAGATAATTATAGCCTTACGAGGTGAGATTGGAGCATCTGCACCACGAGGTTCTGTTATCATCTTTGACTTATATACATTGTAAGCTTTCGACAACTCATTCTCCTCTCGTTTTTGCAACAAGAATAGATAAAGTCCTTCCATGACCTTTTGTTGACGTTCCTCCGACAACAGATACTTTGCCTGATTCGGATTTCTTGCCAACTTACTGATTGTGCTTGATTCCTGTCCCTTGATCTGCTCAATCTGCATGTTAAGAGCAGTTATCTCACTCTTGACACTCTGAAGAATCACTTTTTGCATTTCCTTCAAAGCTTCAGTCATATCAGTAACCAATGGATTGTTTCCACTACTGTTAGCAATCAAGCGATTTCTTTCAAGCAATTTTTCATTGTATTTATGTACTTGTTGCTGAATACTTCCATTAGACAAAGCTGAAGATGATGGAAGTGGCTCCTCAAACGTTTGACTGTTGAGCATCTCATTGATATAATTAAGAGTCATCAATTGTCCGTTAAGAGAAAGCAGTTGCTTTACACTTTCGGAATTCTGCTCCAAATATATCTGAGACACAGCCTTAATATCAGGCAATAGGTTTTCTCCCTTAAAATTAGCGATATTTTTATCGATGCCTGTCAAATCCTGAAGAATCATCTGCAAGCGCTCAGTAATGAACTCAGACGTCTTTGTGGCTAATTTGTTACGATCCTGGATCCAGTTTTCATTGTAATTTTTAATCAAAGAATTCAAAATATCTTCTGCTCTTGCTGGCGACGGATCATTGATAGACAGATTTAGCACCGATGAATTTTTATCAGCCAAACTGATGGTCAGATTATTACAATATCCATCAGTAACAGATTTCAATTTGCTATGAACATAATGGATTTCCGTGTTCTCTACAAAATAATCTGTCGCCACAATTATTACTCTACCGACTTCAGTAGACGTGGATATTGTGTCTCCAATTTTACCAGTCTTAGTTATATCATCATATTCTATATCATTGAACTTGAGTTCACTAAGAGAAACAGTTTTTTTATCGTAATTAGCTTTGATAACAAAAGAAATGTTATCAACAACATTATTCAAATCAATCAAATCCACCTTTATAGGCGAATTCTTGTAAAGTGTAGTTTTCCTTAATCCTCCTACTCCATTTTTTACCACATACTTGTTTGTCAAATCCAAGTCATTGACCACTTGAGTCATCAATGATGGAGATTTCAAAGCTAACAGTTCATTATTGATATTGGTAGTATTAGAAAACAGTCCCAAATCCTGAAACTCATTAGTCATGCTTATTGCAGACGCACCCTTTTTATCATCCTCAATAAGCAGAGTTGCTGTACGTGTATATATAGGAGACGTTGACATTAAGTATAAAATGGCAACGGTCAAGCATAAAAAGGTTGATAAAACAAACCATTTCCAATTATATAGACACAACTGAAGGAGGTCAGAAATATTAATTCCCTCCTCCTCTTGGTCGTTTGGTATATTTTTCCTTTGCGGTTGTTGTGGCATTCTTGATTTACTATTTCTTTAATACCAATAATGAAGAACCATTGGTAATATGATAAAATTCACGTTTTAGATGTCTAATAAGGCTCTACCTTTCTGATTGTCAATATTATTTGTTGGCAATCGAAATCACAATATTAACAGCAGAGAATAGTGCTCCTACAATATTAAATACGATTCCTGTCGCGCTACCAATACGTGAGCTTTTTGTTTTGGTCTTGTTTGGTTCAACATAAATCACATCATTCTGCTTCATGAAATAAGCAGGAGATGCAAAGAAATTCTTCGAGCGAATATCTGTCTTATATGTGATACGCTGTCCATTTTCCTCTCTGATCACATAGATTCCATCTCTGATACCATAAATAGACAAATCGCCAGCCATACTCAAAGCTTCAAGCAAAGTAATCTGGTCTTTTGTAATCATATATTTTCCAGGATGGCCAACCTCTCCCAATACTGTAACATAAAGGTTCATAAACTCAACAGTCACAACTGGATCATTGATCAAGTTTGCCTCCATCAAAGATGTTTTGACATGTTCAGCAACCTCACTCTTAGTCATGCCAGAAATCTTGATTTTACCCAAAACAGGGAAGTCGATTTCTCCTTTATCATCCAATGTATAACCTGATATCTTTGACTGGCCACTTGTGTTACTTGATGAACCAACCTGATTACTTGATGTAGCAAGGTTGAATAGAGCAGCAAGCTGAGGATCCTTACTATTGACGATAATCGAAATCTGGTCCTTAGGCTGCAAACGGATATCTCTTGAACCAACCACAGGTTCACTTTTATTCAACTGAACATCCTGGAAGTACAAGATCTTCTCTTGTGTTTTACAAGAAGAAAGCAATACAGCACAAATGGCTATCACCAAAAGTTTAAATGTTTTTTTCACGTCAATAAGTTTTAAAAATCCTTTAATCATGCAGTTGCGGTTAAAAAGCAACAAAAACAATTTTCGTTATATGAAAACTTGATTGCAAAATTATACAATTTCAATGAAAAAATAATCATTCATCGAAAAAAAAGAAGTAAAATCGCATATGCGAATGGTGCAGATATTATTGCACTATCAAATCTGTCAAGAAATCCTCCGTGACCTGGCAACAAATTGCTTGAATCCTTCACCTTAAAATATCTCTTGAAAAGACTCTCCACTAAATCACCTAGCGTGCCCAAAATCGATATTAATGCAAAAAACACAGCCCACTGCCAATCGTACAACTGATGTCCGTTGATTTCCGGAAGATTAGGAAAATATTTGCCAAAGAAATATCCAGCAGCCGTTGCCAGAACAAAGCCTCCCCAAAAGCCTTCCCACGACTTCTTAGGCGAAACTCTCTCATACAATTTATGTTTTCCAATCGCTCTTCCGACTAAATATGCACCTGTATCAGACACCCAAATGGCAATGAAAAAAGCCAACACAAACGCTCCGCCTTGCCAATTGGCTCCATCTACACTCACGTCGCCACTGGCACCCAAGCTTTCGATCATGCATAAACATGAGAATGGCAATGCAACATATATGTGTCCTAACAAAGACATCGCCACATTCAATATTGGAGATCCATTATGTCTAAACAATTCGACAACGAATGTGCCAGTGAAAAATGGCACATACAACAGAGGAATAATATACGGAGCCTGATACAATTCTGCTAAAAAAACTGACAGGAACAACATTCCTCCACCGACCATAGCCCAACGTGATATCGGTTTTGCCTGTTCCACTTTGTAGCATAATCCATAAAACTCATATAGACACAGCATCATCAAAGCGAAAAACACCACTCCAAACAAATATGGCGGCATCAATATAGCAGTAATCATCACTCCAAGGAGCACGGCTCCCGTCAACGCTCTTATAACTAAGTTTTTCAAAATATCAGATTTTAAAATTCACAAATTGGGGCAAATATACTACCGGTATGTCGTTTTAACAAATATTGTCTGCTTTTTTCGCTCTTTTTAGCCGAAACACAAGATTTTTCATAATTTTGCGACTTAATAAAGAAATTGTCATTTTGATGAAAGACGGTAATAAAAAACGACTGATTGCTGGCCACCTTGCGGCATGTGGTGCTTATCTTATTTTTGGGTTCAACATTGTATTGACAAAGGATCTGACCAATTCTCATATATTCACACCTCTTTCCCTCTTCACTCTTCGCTCTGTCGGAGCTGGGCTTCTATTTTGGATTCTTTCATTTTTTTATCCTAAGGAGACGGTTGAGAAAAAAGACTTGGTAAAGATTTTCTTCGCCAGTCTGCTTGGCTACTATGGAACGCAACTGACTTTTCTTGTCGGCATCAACTACACTACCCCATTAGATTGCTCCATCATTGCAACCTTCTCCCCCGTCTTCACAATGCTCGTTGCCGCCATTGTGCTTAAAGAGCCTATCACGACAAAAAAAGCTTTGGGTGTGGCAATAAGTTTTGCGGGCATCATCCTTCTAATTTATAATAGTAGCATCGCCACAGCAGAAACTGTTAGAACCACCACTCCTCTGGGAATCATTCTTATTCTGCTCAACAGTTTATTGTTCGCATCCTACCTCGGTATCTTCCGACCAGTAATTCAGAAATATTCCGTCGTCACCTTCATGAAATGGATTTTTCTGTTTTCATTTGCGATGTCGGCTCCATTCTCATTTTCTGATTTGATGGATGTCGACTATGCGTCCGTGCCGACAGCTTGTTTCCTTGAACTTGCTTATTTGGTCTTTTTTGCGACATTCATAGCCTACTTCCTGATTCCTATAGGACAAAAGGAACTTCGTCCAACACTAGTCAGTCTGTATTCCTATATGCAACCTATCGTTGCAACGTCTTTGGGCATTTATCTTGGAATGGACCATTTGTCTCTGATGAAAATCATTTCTTGCGTTGCTGTCGTTATTGGCGTGGTACTTGTCAACAAATCAAAATCTAAAAAACAAACAGCATAACACCAGGATTTGAGACACACGTCCTAAAATCGAGGTGAACCCATAATTTAATTGACACGCACATCCGTGCGTCTCTACAATTTTGGTTGCCAAATTTCAGGAAAAACTTTACATTTGCAACCAAAAGCATGTGATAATGGATTATTTTGCAACATTTATATCAGATTTCAGTTCATTTTTGTGGAATGGACCAATGATAATCTGTCTTCTTTTCACACATATTTTTCTGACTATCCGTTTGAGAATTCCACAGCGTCATATATTCAAGGCTATTCGTCTGAGTATAAAAAAAGAGGAAGGTAGCCAAGGAGATGTTTCTGCATTTGGAGCACTTGCTACAAGTCTTGCAGCGACCATTGGCACAGGAAACATAGTCGGAGTGGGCACAGCCATTGCATTGGGAGGTCCAGGGGCCGTATTTTGGTGCTGGATCACAGGTGTACTCGGAATCGCAACCAAATATGCGGAAAGCATGCTGGCTGTCAAATACCGTGTGAAGACGTCACAACAAAAAATGATCGGCGGACCAATGTTTGCGCTTAGCCGTGGACTTGGCATGAAGAAATTAGCAATTCTTTTCTGCATCTTCACTGCATTGGCAGCGTTTGGCATAGGCAACACAGTTCAAGCGAATGCGATCAGCACCTTGCTATATGAGAGCTACGCCATCGACACTTGGATAAGTGGCCTTGTAATTGCCTCACTCGTTGCAGCTGTCCTGATTTTTGGAGTAAATGGCATCTCTAATGTCTGTTCTCTACTCGTACCCGTTATGGCACTTTTATATGTTTGCGGATGTTTCTATATACTGTGTTGCAATTTTGAGCATCTAGGCCAGACTCTAACACTGATAATTTCGTCTGCATTCGATGGTGAAGCGGCGATAGGTGGAGCCGCCGGTAGCGGAATCATGATCGCTGCACGCTACGGTATTGCACGAGGATTGTTCAGCAACGAAAGTGGAATGGGATCCGCTCCTATTGTGGCTGCAGCAGCAAAAAGTAATTCTCCTGTGAAACAAGGATTAATCTCAAGTAGTGGAACGTTTTGGGACACTGTTGTGATTTGTGCGATGACAGGATTAGTACTTGTGAGCACGCAGCTTGCCAACCCAGACATCGCGGCCAAGGAAGGAGCGATTCTAACAAAACGTGCGTTTGAATGTATTCCCGTCGCCGGGCCTCTTATTTTAAGCTTTGGGCTTCTGACATTCACCTTTTCGACAATCCTTGGATGGAGTTATTATGCAGAACGTGCGATAGAATATCTTTTCAGTGGCAGATGGCAAAAAAGAAGCAGACTAAAGTACTTTATCAGTGCGTATAGGATCATCTGGGTGATTGCCATATTCATTGGTTCAATAGTCAGCCTGCAAGTGGTATGGGATTTTGCCGACTGCATGAATGCATTGATGGCATTGCCAAATCTTCTCTCCTTGATATTACTATCCAAAATCATTGCTAAAGAAAGCGACTTCAACATCTGATTTTTTGATAGGAATCAACGTCAAACCATAAAATTTTATTTATCTTTGCCGACGATATATGTTCATTTTGTCGGCATAAATCTATTTTACCTACCAAAATGTAGGTAAAATCAACAAAATACGAATATTTAGAAAAAGGTTAATTAGAACAAAAATACGAATTATGAGTAGCTGCAACGGATTTGATGGTGAGAAATACATCAAGATGCAGAGTGAGCGCATCAAAGAGAGAATAAGCAAATTTGGAGACAAGTTGTATCTCGAGTTTGGAGGTAAATTGTTCGACGATTTCCATGCGTCGCGCGTACTTCCTGGATTCCAACCAGATTCAAAGATCCGTATGCTTTGTTCTATGAAAGACGAAGCGGAAATCATCATTGTGATTAATGCTCAGGATATAGAGCGCAATAAAGTACGTGGCGACTTGGGTATCACTTATGATCAGGACTTGCTTCGTTTGGTTGACGCTTTCCGTGCATACGGTCTTTACGTTTCAAGTGTTGTGTTGACTCGTTTCAGCGGACATCCTAACCAGATCGCCTATCAGGAGAAGTTGGAGAAACTTGGTTTGAAGGTTTACCGTCATTATCCTATCGAAGGCTACCCATCAGACATCCAGCATATTGCAAGTGAAGATGGATTCGGAAAATGTGAATATGTGAAGACGGAGCGTCGTTTGGTTGTCGTGACAGCTCCTGGACCAGGTTCGGGCAAAATGGCAACATGTCTTTCTCAACTTTATCATGAGAACAAACGTGGAGTGAAGGCAGGATACGCTAAATTTGAGACATTCCCAATCTGGAATCTTCCATTGTCGCATCCTGTAAACGTTGCTTATGAAGCTGCCACAGCCGATTTGGCCGACGTTAATATGATCGATCCTTGGCATCTTGACGCTTACGGTGAGACTACAGTAAACTATAACCGTGACATTGAGATTTTCCCAGTATTGAAAGGCATGCTTTCTGCTGTGCTTGGTTCTTCTCCATACAACAGTCCTACAGACATGGGTGTCAATATGGCTGGTTTCTGCATCGTCGACGATGAAGCGACTAGAAAAGCCGCTAAAGAAGAGATTGTCCGCCGATACTATACAGCGTTGACCAATCAGAGAAAGACAGGCGGAGAGGAGCAGACAATTGAGAAGTTAAAGATTCTGATGGAGAAGGTAGGTGTCACTCCAGAGGATAGACTTGTGGTGAAAGCCGCACGTCAACGTGCAGAAGAGACAAACGGTCCTGCTGCAGCAATCCAACTTAATGACGCCAACCATACAATCATCACAGGCAAAACATCAGAATTGCTTGGTGCAAGTTCAGCCCTACTGCTCAACGCATTGAAGCACCTTGCTGGAATAGCCGACGACGTGCGTATGATTTCGCCAACAGTGTTGGAGCCTGTATGCAAATTGAAGACAGGAGCACTTGGTCACCGCAACCCACGTCTACATACAGATGAAGTCCTAGTTGCCCTTTCAATATGTGCAATCACCGATGAAAACGCCCAAAAAGCATTGGACAAGTTGCCTGAATTGAAGAATTGTGAGGTTCACACAAGTGTCATCCTTTCTCAAACAGATGAGAGAGTATTCCGTAGACTTGGAGTTAATCTTACACAAGAGGCAAAATACCAGACATCAAAATTGTATCATCAGTAATTGATTAACGATTGATGATTGATGATTGATGATTGACGATTGGCGATTACAACAAACAAAATCCCCGACTTACTCGGGGATTTTTTTGATTTAATTTTAAAAGTAATCATCTTCATCTTCCGATTCCTCATCTACCTCAACTTTACTCGACACCCCATTGGAGACTCCCAAGACATCACATAACGTATCCCTCCCACTCGTCTTTGCCAATATGCTATTGCATTCTTCCTCAAACGGACACGTTTGATCACACTCATCTTTACTGTATTCTTTGCTAAAGAAGTCTAATATATCATCTTTTGTTAAATTCATAGTCTGTCGATTCTTCAAATAAAAAGGCAGGTATAAAGCCTGCCTTGACAAAATGTTTCAATAAAATTAAAATCAATAGCTCTCGTTTTCATCGGGGAATTTGCCATTCTTCACATCTGAGCAGTAATTGCTTACCGCATTTGTTATTATCTCGTCAAGATTGGCATATTTTCTCACGAATTTAGGAAGTTTCATCTGAGTCATACCTAGCATATCCTGCACCACAAGCACCTGTCCGTCAGCCTCCACTCCGGCACCGATACCGATGATTGGCATAGAGATTTCCTTTCTTACTTTTGCAGTAAGCGACGCTGGTATTTTCTCAAGTACAATAGCATAACAACCAGCCTCATCAAGCAATTTGGCATCGGAAATCAGTTTGGCTGCTTCAGCCTCCTCTTTTGCTCTCACACCATATCCGCCAAACTTATTGACCGACTGCGGAGTAAGTCCAAGATGAGCCATAACAGGGATGCCAGCGTTTATGATAGCCTTAATAGTGTCGAGATACTCGAGTCCGCCTTCAATTTTTAAAGAGTCAGCTCCTGTCTCCTTCATTATTCTGCACGCATTACGCACTCCCTCTTCTTTGCTGGTCTGGTAGCTTCCAAAAGGCATATCAATCACCACATGTGCACGTTTGACTGCATTAACTACACTTTTTCCGAAGACAATCATCTCATCCACCGTGATTGGAAGAGTAGTCTTATTGCCTATCATTGTGTTAGACGCAGAATCGCCCACAAGAATCACATCAACTCCCGCCTTATCGACAAGCTGAGCCATAGTGAAGTCGTATGAAGTGAGCATGGAGATTTTCTCTCCCGTCGACCTCATTGATTTAATAACTGTCGCGGTTACTTTTTTCACCGCACTACTTGTAACTTCTGCCATTTCTATAAGTTTTGCGTTTAACCACTGCAAAGTTACCTAAAAATTGATACTTTTGTCAATACAAAAAGATTGATTTGTTATGGGAATTAATCATAAATTAACATTTTGGAAACAGAGGCTATTGATTTATCTCCGTAATCTCGTGATATTCTTTTTCGCATCATCACTAATTATGGTGATTATCTACCGTTTCATGCCTGTCTACATAACACCTTTGATGCTTATCAGGTGTGTGGAATACGCATGGAAGGGAGAAGACGTGCGTGTACTTAAAAAATGGACCCCGATCGAAGAGATGCCAGAATACCTTGTAAAATCCGCTATTGCGTCTGAAGACCATTATTTTGTGACACATTCTGGACTTGATATAGAAGCGATACGAAAAGCATACAAATACAATCAGACCCATAAGAAAATCATCGGAGGCAGCACAATATCACAACAAACTGCCAAAAACACCTTTCTATACCCTCGTCGCTCATATTTCAGAAAAGCGATAGAGGCATACTTTACTGTCTTGATCGAATTCATTTGGGGCAAGAAACGAATAATGGAAGTATATTTAAACGTAGCAGAGACAGGACATGGAATATACGGAATGCCTATGGCAGCAGAAATATATTTCGGCAAAAAGCTAAAAGACTTGTCTAAACAAGAAATCGCAACACTTATAGCACTCTTGCCTTCACCTCTTACATTCAATCCCTCAAAACAATCATCCAGATTTGCAAGAAAAAAGAGATTTATAATGCGAGAGGCTGACCGAATCATCCAGTTGGATTTCGATAAAAAAATATGCAAAAGAAAGCCATACAAACGTAATAAATGAAAATATTTACATTTTGTTGAAAACCTAAATCCTTTTTTTCATGTCATAAATGTTAAAAAATGCTAATTTTGTAACAGAATTGTAAAATTTCATTAAAATTTAATGAGTAGTAAGATTGGGAACATATCCAAACTACTATCTGCAAACATAATTGCACAGGTGGTTGGCATGCTTATATATCCGCTGTTGACGCGAATGTATCAGCCTGACGACTTCACTTTGCTGTCTCTATTTCTAACGATCGCCAACGCGCTCATTATTATTTCTACGGGAGACCTCCAATACGCGATTCCACTACCAAAAAAAGAAGAAGGTGCGTATGCCTTGGTTGGTGTAATGGTTATTTCCTTGTCATCCACCGTCATTATAAGCATGGCTGCAAGTTTTTTTTACGACAAGATAGCTCTGTTTTTTGGTGTGCAAAATTTGGAATGGGCCTTGTGGTATTTACCAATATACATATCAGTTATAGGAGTATGGCAAATATTGGCATATCTTTTCAATCGCGACAAACAATATGGAAGAATCGCTTCATACCAAGTCATACAAAGTTTATCTAACGCTGGACTGAAAGTGACATTCGGCATTTTTTCAGTAGGAGGTATAGCTCTTATAGACGCTTCCGTTATCGGTCCTCTCATTGCGATGACTATTATAGGACCATCCAAAATAAAGGAAGCTATTTCTCATTTACGACACATTCCTACACATTTGGCTAAAGAGTATTTAAGCAAATACCGCAGTTTTCCTCTTTACTCAATGCCAAAAAATCTGGTATGTCATCTAAGCAATGGATTACCGGTATTGATGCTCACATCCGTATATGGAGCAACAAATGTCGGCTATTTTTCACTGGCTATCACCATCGGTTATCTTCCATTGGCAATGATTGCTAGCTCGATATATCAGGTAATGTTGAGAAACACTTCAGAAAAAGTGAACGAACGCAAAGCTATATTTCCAGAAATCCATCAGTTTTTTATCTATGCATCGACAATATTGTGTTTTGTGTTCAGTATTTTATATTTCATCTTACCAAGTGTAACTGAATTCCTTTTTGGTCCAGGATGGGGAATGACTGGTGAAATTTTAGGAATTCTTCTTCCTTGGTTTGCAACTGGTTTTATAGCAAACACACTAGTGTTTGTGCCAGAGACATTGCTAAGATTAAAGAGCAACCTTATAATTGAAATAGCATTTATCGTCTTGAGAATACTTGCTTTGGCATACGGAATATCTAATTTAAGTTTTATAGCCACCATAAAGTTGTTCTGCATTATCTCATTTGCAATCAAATTATTCCAAGCCGTTTGGTTCTTATGGATTGCCAAACAATATGACAAGACTATAGAACAAGGAACAATCAATGGGGGAAAAGAAGATTAACAGATGAATAAAATAACCGATAGTTTATAAAATCAGAAATCCATGTGTCTTTTTACTTTTTCCTCATACATATCAGCTGTCGTGACAAGCAATCCCGTCTCATAAACATTGCCAAATTCTACATTAAGAGTAGAATCAAAAATCTTCATAGTCGGAGACACATTCATATAAGAATTGACCAAAGGTGGTATATTACGGTCAAGTTTCTTCAATTCTCGTTTTAAAACAACATAATCCTCTTTATAATTGTTTCCGGAAAATATGGTCCTTATTTTCTGTGAGACATCCATTTTTATCGGATTTTTTGCATAAACGAGATGACATTTATCCGTGAAATACAAATCAAGAAAATAACGTATTATAGCAAACGCTTCGTCTCCAAAATGCGAATATATTGAAGCCTTACCGAAAAGATATTTTGCATTATACCTGACTATCAAAGCCCCTATGCCATCCCATAAGTTATCAAGAGCATACATACTCTTTGTCGACGATGCTCCAGACTGGTATTTAGGGCATATAAAACTTCTTCCAAGCTCGATAGTATGAGGTAAGAAATCAGCGATGAATTCATCGGAATAATCAAACAGACAACCACTTGTCAGCCACGGTTTGTCATCGACAAATTTGACATCAGAACCATAAATAAACCTGTATCCACCGATTATTTCTCTTTCATCCGGGTTCCACAACACAAGCTGTTTGCATCCACTGCTACCATCAATATCAAATTTGTCAAGATCACAAGCCTTACCTGTTCCACCACCTGCATCCCTGAAAGTCAGTTCTCTCAATCTTCCGATTTCAGCAAGGGTATTTGGAGACGAAAAATAGTCGACAATATACAATTCATTGCCTGATTTGTTCGTTTTACGAAGCAAACCAGCATCCTTCAATTCTATCTCTATTAAATCCGTATCAATCTGTTTTATCAAAGGCTTCATACTAATTTTTCTTTGCTAATTTGTAGCTTTTTTCCCGTATTATTCGAGCTTTTTCAATTGCCGACATATTTCCGAACGAGTCATAACCGACGACATCACCGACCGTAATATTAAAATGGGCTGACCTGTTTTTATACATTTCATCTGCCAAATACAACATCTCGACATTCTGTCGTATTCCTAATTTCATACGCCAATATGCGAGATTATAGAAAAAACTTGAATTTCTGCCATCAAAATAGATAGGTATAATATCCCTTTTATGTTCAATACTTTTGGTCACAAAATTCTTTTTCCATTCCAAATCTGCTATATTCCCACTTTTATCTCTACGAGACACCTTACCTGCAGGGAAATATAAGATTGGAGTTTTGCTAGACATACACTCGTCAATTAGATTAACACTCTCCTTGTCCTGTTTGCTATTCACGACATTCACAGGAATAAAAAGCGATTTCATCGGAGATATGTGCATAAGGAGGTCGTTTACAACAGCTTTAGCCTCTCCATATTTGTCAGAAAGCATTTTCAACAATACAATGCCATCAAGTCCTCCTAACGGATGATTACTAACAAACGTATATCTTCCACTATCTGGAAGTTTATCCATTCCGTCAACCTCATAAGAAATCCCCAATTCAGTGAGAAGATTGCTGACAAATATTATTCCATCATCATTCCAATGCCTTGAAAGGAAATCATTAAGTTCATCTTCATGGACAATATGTTTGAGATAGGAAATCATAAAGCCTGGCATCTTCTTTTTCAAAGATGGTGCCTTCGCCTCAAGAACAGCTTCTATATCAATATATTTGTCTGTCATTTTGCAACCTTCACTCATACATCATATGGCAAATATACATTTTTTATCTATAAATGAGATATAAGTGAGTGATAATGCCGACAAGTTTAATTACTTTTTTCTATTTTTGCCTAAAATTAAACTTATTGTAATATGTCTGATTTTAAATGTGAGGAAGTAATGCCTTTTGAATCCTCTGCGAGCGGCAAGACGCAGCAGATAGAGCAGATGTTCGACGATATCGCTCCACACTACGACATCATGAACCGTCTTATGTCACTTGGTCAGGACAAAAGCTGGCGTCAGAAGGCGATCAAACGTTTAAAACAGACTAATCCCAATACTATTCTTGACGTCGCTACAGGAACTGCTGATTTCGCACTTTCCGCATACGATGCTATCCAGCCGGCACGCATCGTTGGAGTGGACATTTCAGAAGAGATGATCCGTGTCGGAGAAAAGAAAGTAAAAGCCGCAAAAAAGAGCGATTTCATCGACCTTATGCGTGCAGATTCAATGGATCTTCCTTTCGACAGTCAGAGTTTTGATGCTGCGACAGTAGCCTTTGGAGTCCGCAATTTTGAAAGCTTGGAAAAAGGATTGACTGAGATTTGCAGAGTTGTAAGAGACGGTGGTTCACTTGCGATTCTAGAATTAAGTGTTCCAACAAATCCATTTTACAGATTTGGCTATAGAATCTTCACAAAAATTTTTATCCCGATAATGGCAAAAATATTGAAGACTAATAGCACCGCATATTCATATTTGCCCGAATCCATCGATGCTTTTCCTCAGGGAGAAGTGATGAAGGAATTGCTTTTGAAAGTTGGATTCAAAAGTGTGGAAATAAGAAAATATACAATGCAAACCTGCACTTTCTATTTCGCAACCAAATAAAATAGATTACAAACAACTTAAACAAAATAAAAAAATGGCAATAGTAAAACCATTTAAAGGTATCCGTCCACCTAAAAATTTGGTGGAGCAGGTAGAAAGCCGTCCATACGACGTGCTAAACAGCGAAGAGGCACGTGAGGAAGCTAAAGGTAACGAGAAATCTCTTTACCACATCATCAAACCAGAAATCGACTTTCCAGAGGGCACAAGCGAATACGATCCTCGCGTATACGAGAAAGCCGCACAAAATTTCCAGATGTTCCAGGACAAAGGCTGGTTGGTACAAGACGAAAAAGAGCAATACTACATCTATGCCCAGACTATGAACGGCAAGACTCAATATGGTCTAGTTGTCTGCGCATACGTTGATGATTATATGACAGGTGTGATCAAGAAGCATGAGCTTACACGTCGCGACAAGGAGGAAGACAGAATGAAGCACGTTCGCGTCAATAACGCAAACATCGAGCCTGTATTCTTCGCATATCCAGACAATGCTACTCTTGACAAACTTGTAGCTAAATATGCTGCTTCTACTCCTGTTTACGATTTCATCGCTCCTATCGATGGATTCGGACATAAGTTCTGGATTATCAGCGACGACGCAGATATCAAGACAGTTACTGAAGAGTTTGGCAAGATGAAGAATCTTTACATCGCAGACGGACACCACCGTTCAGCGGCTGCAGCACTTGTTGGCGATGAGAAGAGAAAGCAGAATCCTAATCATAAAGGCGACGAGGAATACAACTACTTCATGGCTGTTTGTTTCCCTGCAAGCCAACTTACAATTCTTGACTACAACCGTGTGATCCGCGATCTTAACGGTTTGACAGACGAGCAGTTCCTTGACGCATTGAAGAAAAACTTCGACGTTGAGTGCAAAGGAGAGGACATGTACAAGCCAAACGCACTACATAACTTCTCTCTTTACCTATCAGGCAAATGGTATAGCTTGACAGCAAAGAAGGGTACATACGATGACAATGATCCAATCGGAGTACTTGACGTAAGCATCTCGTCAAAACTTATCGTAGATGAGATTTTGAACATCAAAGATCTTCGTTCTTCAGATAGAATTGACTTTGTTGGAGGACTACGTGGATTGAAGGAGTTGAAGAAGAGAGTTGATTCTGGTGAGATGAAAACTGCTCTTGCTCTTTACCCAGTGTCTATGAAGCAGATCATGGACATAGCCGACAGCGGCAACATAATGCCACCAAAAGCTACTTGGTTTGAGCCTAAGCTTCGTTCTGGTTTGGTTATTCACAAATTGTCATAATGCACAATTAGATAAATTTTATAAGAGGCGAATCGTAAGGTTCGCCTCTTATTTTTTGCACAAATGATAGAATATGTTACAAAACAATGTTAAATATTATTAAAATTCGGCCAAAATCTTTACAGATGACACAATTTCATAGTTGCCGGAAACAACAAAGAACATATCTTTGCACCCGAAATTAAATCACAGAGAGAGTTATCACTCCTACTCCTTTCTGATGAAATAAAAATAAACAGGAGTTAAACTACAAAAACAATTTAAATGAAAAAGGTATTTCTACTAATCGCAACACTATGTAGTATGTCATCAGTATCTTTCGCCCAGGAGCAGGGAGAAGACAACGGATTCGGTTTGAAATTTCACGCTGGATTCTACAATGAGGAGAAGTACGGTCTAGTTGAAGTAGAAGAAGACGGAGGTCTATTCGGAAATTTGATGGATGCAGCAGAAGATGCAGCTAAAGAAGAGGCTGGCTACGAGACAAAGAACATTCCATTGTTCGGTATGAGCATCGACAACCGTTGGTATGTTGCTAATCCAGGTAATTTTGGAATTGCAATCGACGCTCGTTGGTTAGATTTCGGAATTGGAAAGACAACATATTCATTCGAAGGTGAAGAGTATCAGAAGACAACTCACGTGCAGGCAGGTCTATTAATGCCAGGTGTTATCGGAACTTTCTACTTGGGTAATGAAATGGCAGTTGACGCATTCTATAACGTAGGTGCTACACTAGCTCTAAACAACTCAGAAGCTGTAGGTGCAGCAGCAGATTCTAAGAAAGAACTTGAAGAGCTTGGTTTTGGTGGTCTTAGCAATATGATGAGCGGCATCGCAGGTGTTGATGAAACAGTATGGGGATTCGGAGTATCTCACTTTATCGGTGCATCTTTCCGTTTCAAAGTATTCCAGGCTGGTATCGAGTATAACATCGCTAAATTGAAGACAGTTGACTGGTTTGATGACGATGATAACACAACAACACAGCCAAGCAACGATGACATGGGCTTAGGTGATATGATGAACAGCATTTTGGGTGCTACAGAGCAGGCAGACAAAGATGCAAAGAGAAGATTCAACAACTTCCGCGTATTCCTAGGTTTCAAGTTCTAATCTGAGACTCGGAAATAGCGAATTCTAAATAGTTAATTGTTTAGTTTATAAGACAATTTTAGAATTTATAGAAGATCATTGCAGGTCAACACCCGCAATGATCTTCTGTTTTATAGTACATATATAAATTAAGTTTTTGCACAATTTAATATGTACATTTCACTTTATAATATGTCTCACCTTTCACAAACCATATAGTTTTAAGTCATGATATAACACAAAAAAGTTGAACAACAAACACATCTACAATAAGAAAAATTATTACCTTTGTAGACGGATAATAACGAAAAATATTTAATTTTTTCATAAAATGGTAAATTACAAAGAGTTAGGCTTGGTAAACACTAAGGAGATGTTTGCCAAGGCACTTAAGGGCGGTTACGCTGTTCCAGCTTTCAACTTCAACAATCTTGAGCAGCTTCAGGCTATCGTAACAGCAGCAGCAACAGAGAAGTCACCAGTTATCCTTCAGGTTTCTAAGGGTGCACGTAACTACGCTAACGGAACTATTCTTCGTTACCTAGGTATGGCAGCAGTAGAGTACGCTAAGGAGCTAGGTTGGGAGAAGCCACAGATCGTTCTTCACCTTGACCACGGTGATTCTTTCGAGCTTTGCAAGGATTGTATCGACAACGGTTTTTCTTCAGTTATGATCGATGGTTCACACCTTCCATACGAGGAGAACGTTGCTCTAACAAAGAAGGTTTGTGACTACGCTCACAAGTTCGATGTTACAGTTGAGGGTGAGCTTGGTGTATTGGCTGGTGTTGAGGATGAGGTTTCTGCAGACCACCACACATACACTAACCCTGAGGAGGTAGTAGATTTCGCTACTCGTACAGGTTGTGACTCTCTAGCTATTTCAATCGGTACTTCTCACGGTGCATACAAGTTCACTCCTGAGCAGTGTACACGCGATCCAAAAACTGGAAAGCTTGTTCCTCCACCATTGGCATTCGACGTTCTTGAGGGCGTAATGAAGAAGTTTGAGAAGCAGGGTGGTTTCCCTATCGTTCTTCACGGTTCTTCTTCAGTTCCTGAGGAGTACGTTGAGATGTGCAACACTTACGGTGGTAAGTTGCCTAACGCAATCGGTATTCCTGAGTCAGAGTTGACTAAGGCTTCTAAGTCAGCTGTATGTAAGATCAACATCGACTCAGACTCTCGTCTTGCTTTCACAGGTGCTGTTCGTAAGCACTTCGCTGAGCACCCAGATCACTTCGACCCACGTCAGTACTGTGGTGACGCTCGTAAGGAGATGATTAAGATGTACACTCACAAGATCGTTAACGTTCTTGGTTCTAAGGGTAAGGCTGAATAATCTATTCAAACGATACAAAATGAGGGATGCTGAAATCAGCATCCCTTTTTTATTCTCATTCAAAACAATCAGAGAGAAAAAAAAATGAGCAATAACAGTTTGGCATTATCAAAGAGCAGCACAACAGTTAAGAATATGATTTACACTATTTTCGTCACATTATTTCTATTCTTGACAAGTCCACTCTATGCCTCTGATTCTGATTACATCCAGACATATAAACTTAAACCTGTAAATGAAGGAATACAAATCGGACTTGGCACAGCACTTAGCGGATCCGCTCTGATTTGCAATCAAATCCTACATTTAAAAAGAAACGAATATAAACCACAAGATTGGGGCAAAAACCGTCTTCCCAAGATTGACCAAATATTCATGAGGCCATACAACAAGAAGCTCCACATCGTCGGAACAGCCACTCTAGGAGTAGCCATGGCAACACCTTTTATTCTGACAACGGCACCGAATAGTGAATGGGCAACCATCGGGACAATGTACGCTGAAACGATGCTTCTTACAAATGGCATACTACAATGGACAAAGTTTCTAGTACATCGAGCACGTCCATACATGTATTTCGACGGATATTCACAAGCCAAAGTCGACGCAGGGGATTGGAACTGTTCTTTTCCATCCGGACATACTGGGATGTCATTTTCTGGAGCAGCATTTACAACATCTGTTTTTTGTCACAGTTTTCCAAATTCGAAATGGAAAGCTGCAGTAGCAGGCTTTTCCTTTGGTATTGCCGCATTAACAGGAGGACTACGTATGGCAAGTGGAAACCATTTTTTCACTGACGTCCTCGCAGGAGCGACAATTGGCACCGCCTGTGGATTTATAATTCCAGCTCTGCATTACCAAAAATCCAGATCAGAAAAAGATTTCGACATAACAACTGCAGACGCTATTCCACCCATAATCAGTTTCAACATAGGATTTTAAAAGTTTGTAGTGATTGTCTACCATACAGAAAATTTCAATATTTTTGTTTTCGGTAGTCATGGTGTTGTTTTTCGTTTTGTCTATTTTCACTTTACAATCACAAAAGAGCAACACTATTTGCAAATAACCAATCAGTTAAATTCATCGAATTGACATCAAACAAATGAACGCTATAACAAAATAGCAAATAAATGAACAGGAAAAATTTTGTTGTGATAATGATATATACTTCTTTATGATGTGTATATATGAAATCATATTGATGATTGCATATTTTTTTGCCAGAGTTTGGGATGACTCGGATTTTGGAAGTCTTGAAAATATCAAAGGATATTTTTTCCAATTCCTTTTTTTATTTGGACCATTTGTTATTGTGTCTTTTTGTATCAAAAAATCTAGAAATTCCGATATAAGGACTCCTTATGTGGTGATTACTCTTCTGCAATACTTCATTATTTCGTATGGCATTACTATAGTTAGTTATAGACACCCCAAATATTGGGATGCCTATGTGATTTTCAGCAGTTTGTATCTTGGGCTAATGCTTTTATGCCTATACTCAGAAAAAGTAAAAAATTGGCTAATGACCTTTTTGAATTAATTTTGAAGAATTAAAAAAAATTGATATCCTGCAAAATTGTTGTTGAGTTTTAGCAAACTAACAATTAATAATTTAAACTAAAAAGAGCAAAGGAAATTCAACTCCTTTGCTCTTTCATATTTCAGTAAGCACTATTTATTATAGTGATATTCTGTCAATTGATTTTGGCTACAGATTAATTTTTATTGAAAAAATCCAATCCGAATGAGATCAGTCGCCAACCACAATAGACACCCAAAGCGAACTTTACCGTCGTCGCCACAATAAACCCTATGAGATTGCCCATACCTGATTTTACAGCGACATCATTACTTTGACCTGCAATATACTCTCCGATAATAGCACCAAGGAACATACAAATAATCGTAGCTGTGCCTGGAGGCAAAGGTACAGGCAAAAACAAACCTACCAATAATCCGACAATACTACCATAGACTCCCGCTTTCGTTCCTCCAAACTTTTTCGTCGTCCACATCGGCAGGAAGAAATCAACCGCAAAAGTAGCCGCAACCAATATAAAGATGACAAACAACTCCAAATTGGACATCTCCACGTCGCCACAAAAACGGGCGATCAGCATCGCAACTAGATACAAAGGTGTACCAGGCAATCCTGGAACCACACTTCCGATAAGGCCCGCAACAACCAAAATCAAACACACTGTCAAAACCACACCAATCTCCATAAGCTCTTCTTTTTATTTGATTATAATGCAAAGTTGGCAAAAAATCATCGACCAACCCTAAAACTAACCCACTAATTTTATTACTTTTGCAAAAATATGTAAAACGACTCTATGGATAATATAGTAGATAAAGTTACTAACGAAGATTACAAGTACGGTTTTACCACCAATATTGAGACCGAAGTTATTCCCAAAGGTCTCAACGAGGACATAATCCGTCTTATCTCAAAAAAGAAAAACGAACCGGAATGGCTGCTTGAATTCAGATTAGAAGCCTTTCGTCATTGGCAAACACTTACAGTGCCAACGTGGCCTCATCTTTCAATCCCAGAAATTGATTTTCAAGACATTTACTATTACGCCGCTCCAAAAGCAGAAGTCGAAGGCAGTGAAAATAAGGAGATAGATCCTGAACTACTGAAAACATTCGACAAGCTCGGAATCCCTCTTCATGAGCAGAAAGCTCTAGCTGGAATGGCAGTAGACGCGGTGATGGATAGTGTCTCAGTAAAGACAACACAGCAGGAGGCTCTTGCTGAACTTGGCATCATTTTCTGTTCAATCGGTGAGGCAGTACAAAATTACCCAGAACTTGTACGCAAATATCTTGGCTCTGTAGTCAGCCATACAGATAATTTCTATGCGGCTCTCAATTCAGCCGTTTTCAGCGACGGAACATTTGTATATATTCCTAAGGGAGTGCGTTGTCCGATGGAACTTTCCACATATTTCCGAATCAACGCAAAAGGTTCAGGTCAGTTTGAGCGCACTTTGATTGTTGTAGACGACGATAGCTACGTCTCTTACCTTGAAGGATGCTCCGCTCCAATGCGTGATGAGAACCAGCTTCATGCGGCAATCGTTGAGCTTGTGGCAATGGAGCACTCTGAAATCAAATATTCGACGGTGCAGAACTGGTATCCAGGCGACAAAGACGGCAAAGGAGGAATCTACAACTTTGTCACAAAACGTGCTTTGTGCAAAGGCAACGGTTCAAAAGTATCATGGACACAGGTGGAGACAGGTAGTGCAATCACATGGAAATATCCAAGTTGCGTATTGCTTGGAGACAATTCAGTCGGAGAATTCTATTCTGTTGCTGTGACAAACAACTACCAACAGGCAGACACAGGAACAAAGATGATACATATCGGTAAGAATACCCACTCTCATATTGTATCGAAGGGTATTTCTGCCGGACATAGCCAGAACAGCTACCGTGGTTTGGTGAAAGTGGTGGAAAATGCTTCAAACGCAAGAAACTTCTCTCAATGTGACAGTCTTTTGCTTGGCGACAAATGTGGAGCCCACACATTCCCATACATGGAGGTAAGAAACGAGACTGCAATAGTTGAACACGAAGCCACAACATCAAAAATCAGTGAAGACCAAGTGTTCTACTGCAATCAGAGAGGAATCAAAACAGAAGACGCGATCGCACTAATCGTAGGCGGATACGCAAAAGAGGTAATCAGCAAACTGCCGATGGAATTCGCAGTAGAAGCAAAAAATCTTTTGAGCATATCATTGGAAGGAAGCGTCGGATAATCAATAAAACAAAAAGAACTATGTTACTAGAAATAAAAAACTTACACGCCATAATCAAGAGCAACGGCAAAGAGATTCTAAAAGGTATCGACTTGTCTATCAACGCAGGAGAAGTTCACGCCATCATGGGACCTAACGGTTCAGGCAAAAGCACATTGTCATCAGTGCTGGCAGGAAATCCAAGTTACGAGGTCACTGAGGGAGAGGTGATCTTCAATGGCAAGAATCTTCTTGAGCTTTCCCCAGAAGACAGAAGTCACGAAGGATTGTTCTTGAGTTTCCAATATCCAGTAGAGATTCCAGGAGTTAGCATGTCCAACTTCATGCGTGCAGCGATCAATGAGCATCGCAAATACAAAGGTCTTGAACCATTGTCTGCATCTGATTTCTTGAAACTAATGCGTGAGAAGCAGGAATATGTCGAGTTGAACAACAAACTTGCAGGACGTTCAGTAAACGAAGGATTCTCAGGAGGAGAAAAGAAGCGTAATGAGATATTCCAGATGGCAATGTTGGAGCCAAAACTTTCTATCCTCGACGAGACAGACTCTGGTCTTGACATCGACGCGCTACGTATCGTCGCAGGAGGAGTCAACAAGTTGAAGAGCAGTGAGAATGCGAGCATCGTCATCACTCACTATCAGCGTCTACTCGACTACATCGTGCCAGATTTCGTACATGTGCTTTACAAAGGTAAGATTGTGAAGAGTGCAGGAAAGGAATTGGCTCTTGAGCTTGAGGAGAAAGGTTACGACTGGATTAAAAAAGAGTTAGGAGAATAATCTATGGTAGAAGAATCATACATAAACATCTACAATAAGCATAGAGAGCTGTTGCAGACCACATCTGCCACCCCACTCGATGCGATCCGTGATGAAGCATTTGATGTGTTCTGCCGTATGGGATTCCCTACAGACGAGCAGGAACGTTACAAACGCAGCAATATATCAGACGTATTCGCCACTGAATATGGAATGAATATCCGTCGCGTTGAAATAGCTAGCACAAATGCACCATATAAATGCGATGTGCCCGGACTAAAAACACACAACTTCTATGTTGTGAACGACATTTTCGCAGAGGCTATCGCTAAAGACGAAATAGCAGAATTGGCAAAATCTGGTGTAATTGCAGGTTCTCTCAGCACCGTCGCAAAAGAGCATCCTGAAATCATCAGTAAATATTATGGCAAGATTGCACCTCACGCATCAGATGTGATGGTGGCATTCAATACAGCCTTCGCTCAAGACGGATTCGTGTTATTTGTACCAAAGAATGTACAGATAGAGCGTCCTATCCAGTTAATCAACATGATGCATGCCGACTTCGATCTATTGGCAACAAGCCGTAATCTCATCATTTTGGAGGAGAATGCATCCGCAAAAGTGATTATCTGCAACCATAGCGAATCTGGCCACAAATTTTTAGCAAACAGAGTGACTGAAGTAAGTTTGGCTGAAAACTCAAACTACAGTCACTACGAATTATCCGATTCAGAACGTCAGACCACAAACATCAGTTCTCTATATGTGGAGCAGGCGAAATCATCGGAAGCAAAAATCAACAACATAACTTTACGCACAGGATACTCCCGCAACAATATCCGCATCAACCTTAACGGAGAGCATGCAGAGACAACATTGTGCGGAATAGCGATAGGTGACGAGCACGACCATATCGACAACGACACATATATAAATCACAAAGTGTCGCACTGCAAAAGCACAGAGCTATTCAAATATGTCATGGACGATTGCTCATACGGTTCATTTGCAGGTCGTATCCTTGTTGAAAAAAACGCACAAAAGACAGAGGCATACCAAAGCAACAAGAATATTTGTGCAAAGACAACAGCAAAGATGTATACAAAGCCACAGCTTGAGATCTATGCTGACGACGTGAAATGTTCACATGGAGCGACGGTAGGCCAGATTGAAGATGAGGCTCTGTTCTATCTTCGTACACGAGGAATATCAGAAAAAGAGGCAAGAATGCTACTGCTTCTTGCGTTCACCAATGACATTGTGGAGAAGATCGACATTGAGGCATTAAGAAACAGAATCAGAGTTCTGATCGAAAAACGTTTCCGTAGGGAGACTCATAAATGTGCAACATGCAATTCATGTCACAATTAACAATGCTAAAAAACAAAGAGTCATGGTGCTAAACTACATCTGGATAGGCTGTTTCATAATTGCATTCATCGTTGCCATCCTGCAATGCGTGATATTTCAGGATTACATGGTGTTTGAGCGAATTGTACGCAGCACATTCCACATGTCAGAGTTTGCCGTGATGAAGATAGCCCTTCCACTTGGAGGAGTGATGATTCTATGGCTTGGGTTGATGAATATTGGAGAGAAAGCAGGAGCTATAAACTTTTTGTCTAAGATAATTGGACCTTTCTTCAACAAACTTTTTCCAGAAGTGCCTAAAGACCATCCCGTCAACGGGCAGCTTCTCATGAACTTCTCTGCCAATATGCTGGGCTTGGATAATGCAGCCACACCGCTAGGATTAAAGGCGATGAAAGGTTTGCAGGAACTTAATCCGAACAAAAAAGAGGCAAGCAACGCACAAATCATGTTTCTCGCTCTCAACACATCCGGATTAACACTCATACCGATCACAATTCTTGCACAAAGAAGTGTACTCGGAGCCGCCGACCCAACAGACATCTTCATTCCGCTGTTGCTTTCCACTTTCATTTCGACAGTAGCTGCGATCATCTACGTCGGAATAAAGCAACATCTAAACCTTCTGAACAAAGTGGTTATCAGCTGGTTGGTTGGAATCAGCACAGTCATTGGACTGATGATGTATGGATTCTCTCAACTTAACCAGGAAGAGATGATCATAACATCAAAAATTGTCAGCAACGCCCTACTATTCACAATCATCGTCACATTTATAGCTGGAGCAGCCTATAAAAAAGTAAACGTATACGAATGTTTCATAGAGGGAGCCAAACAAGGTTTTGAGACAAGTATCAAAGTAATGCCATATTTGGTCGGAATGTTGGTGGCGATTGGTGTGTTCAGAGCATCTGGAGCTATGGATTATCTGATGTTCGGTTTGAAATGGCTATGGAAATGGACAAGCCTCAACACCGATTTTGTTGATGCATTACCGGTGGCGATAATGAAACCATTGTCGGGAAGCGGAGCCAAAGCGATGATGGTGGAGACGATGCAAACATTCGGAGTCGACAGTTTCACAGGCAAACTATCATGTCTGTTCCAAGGAGCGGCAGACACCACTTTCTACATCGTGGCTCTATATTTCGGTTCGGTCGGCATACGCAAGACAAGATATGCGGTCACAGCAGGACTTGTGGCAGATACGGTTGGAGCGATAGCCGCAATTTTCATAGCATATTACTTTTTCAGGTAAATTATTCTATTTTAAGGATATTTAAGATTAATTCAAGTACTTCCTATAGAATATATTTTAACTTTGCATAAACAAAACATAACAAATAAAAACGGATAGTTATGAAGATAGGATATTTTGGAATAGCATTGTGCGCTACTGCATTGTCAGCGACAATAGCAAATGCACAGGATATTAATGCATACAAATTACTTAACCTCAGTTTGGAGGACCCAACATTAGGATCAGCTCGCTACGCAGGTATGGGTGGAGCCATGGGTGCTATCGGAGGTGTTTCAAGTGCTTTGAAAGACAACGCTGCCAGCATTGCAGCAGGTACGAAATCAGACATCGGCTTGACATTTGACCTTTATTCGAACAATGACGGTCAGTGTTCTTTCACTGTGAGTGACGCATCCCTACTGTTCAACATCGACCACCACAATAATAGTGGTTACATGTCGTCAGCACTTGCTATCACTTACAACCGCAACCGCACATACGATAGCGATATGTTCCTAAAGGACATAACATATAATTCTACAACAAACGACCACGAAGAAGGAGGAACAGATGCTGTCAACTTCGCATACGCCGGCAACATCAACAACCAATTCTATTTCGGTGTCGCAGTTGGAATCACAGATTTGCGCTTTGAGAAGTCTAACATCTACAAAGATGAAGAATATTATGATGATTATATCATAGAGACAAACGGAGCAGGTTGTAATTTCAATGTAGGTTTGCTTTATCAGCCAACTGATTTCATGCGTGTAGGTGTAGGTCTACAGACTCCTACTCTCTACAACATTGACGAATCGTGGTCATTTATAGTAAATCGTGACGAGACACGTGACGACTACCCTTACAAGATCCACACTCCTATGAAGTTCTCTGCTCAATTGGGATTCATGGTTGGAGATAGAGCTAATATCGGAATCGACTACTCAATGAGAAACTACACAAGAATGTGGGGTGAGTTTGCAAACTTGAAGATGAGATTGCTTGAAGAGAACATCAAAGAAATATGCAAAACTCAGCATACTTTGAAAGTCGGTGCTGAAGTCAATGTCATCGGTGGATTGGATCTACGTGCAGGATATGCAGTTTGCACAGCTCCTGTGCTTGAGGCAGAAGAGGCATGTAAAAAGATTGAGAGATTAGGTGGTGCATACGCTGGTGACTATTGGGATCAAGACGAGAACGGAGAATATTTCTACGGACCTATTTATTCGTTCACTTCACCTAAAATGCGCCAATACATCAGTGCTGGTTTTGGATACAGTGGAAAAATTGCATACGTTGATTTCGCTTATATCCGCAAACTTTCAACTGTGCAGTATATGCTACAGCAGCCAATCGATGAGGGAACAACCAAACTTGTTTCTACATATGCAACTGAGATTGGCGACCAAAAGCACGGAAGCAACCATTTCATGCTTTCATTCGGTTTCCACTTCTAATAGAAAATTTATCACCTAAATATAGAGACGTGATTTTCATCACGTCTCTTTTTTTGTCAAAACGGCTCCATGTATTAATAAAAACTTATGTGTCACACATGGCTATTTGTAACATTTGAAATGTTACAAATAGTCTTTTGTTTGTTTTTATAACAAAAAATGCGAGTGTTTTAAGAGTATTTCGTACCGTAATTATAATTGTCGGTAGGAGAAAAAAGACTGTCTGTCTAAAAAGAAAAAAATGTTAAGCATTGCTCGTTTTTTTATACGTCAAAGGTGAAATGTTTCTCTATCTTTGCTTCATCTAACACAACAATCTAATACTAATATTTTTTGTCATGAAAAAAATTATTACTTCTTTTCTGGCAGTTCTTGCCAGTTGTACAATGACCTTCGGACAATTTGGAGGCATCGACTTTGGTGGAGGTGGAGGTGCTGGTTCTGGCACTCTATCTAATTACACAAGTAAAACAGACATCGACTATGTAGGAGACAACCATGTCGGTCATAAACTGGACATCTACTATCCTAACGACGGCAAGGCTACTCACAACGTCATCATCCATATCTATGGTAGTGCATGGGGAAGCAACAACAGCAAGGGTTCAGCAGACCACGGAACTGTCGGTAAGGCTGCGTTGGATGCAGGTTACATCTTCGTTACTCCTAACCACAGAACATACAACGACGCTTTGTGGCCAGCTCAGATCAACGATATCAAGGCTGTTGTACGTTATCTTCGTGGAAACAAGGAGGATCTTAAAATCGACGACTCTTTCATCGGCATCTCAGGATTCTCTTCAGGAGGTCACTTGGCTTCTATGATGGGTGTCACTAACGGTGAAAAAGTGGTGAATGTTGGTAGCGTATCAATTGACATCGAAGGAAACCTTGGAAAATTCACAAGCGAGAGCAGTAGAGTCGACGCTGTCTGCGACTGGTCTGGTCCTGTCGACTGTAGAGACAAATCATGTGGCAATCCTATGAATATGTCTCCAGAGAACGATATGGTCGGCGGATGCGGTCCTCAGCAGTGTCCTGACAAGCATGCGTCTCTTGGTACTAACACATACATCGACGCTAATGATGTGCCTCACATGATTTGCCACGGTACTACAGATAATATCGTGCCATGCTGCGAGGGAGAGAAATATGCCAACAACCTTAAGAAGGCTGGCATCTACGTTGAGTGGTACAACCCAGGACACGGACACCAAGTAAACGGTGACTACACAGATGAGATGATCAAGTTCTTCAACAAAATCCGTTCGGAGAAAGGCGAGCCAGGCAGTGGTGACGAGCCAGGCAGCGGTGATGCTAAAGAGGCCCTTCAGGTATACATTGCCATCGGTCAGTCGAACATGTGGGGAAATGCACAGGTTCAGTCTTCAGACAAAGTTGCTAACGACCGTATAAAGATGATGAGTACAGCCAATAGCCGTGGTAATGTAGGAACATGGATTCCAGCAGTGCCTCCTATGTGTGCTCCAAGTGCAGGTTATTCACTTGCCGACAACTTCGTTCGTACAATGGCTGACGGAGTTCCTGAATGCATCTCTATCGGAATCATCCCAGTTGCAATTGCAGGAGCAAGTTTCAAGGTATTCGATCCAAACCAGTGTCAGAGCTACATCAGTGGAGAGGCAGACTGGTTCAAGAATATGGCAAAAGAGTATGACAACAACCCATACGAAAGAATCATAAAGTGTGCAAAGATTGCTCAGGAGACGGGAGTGATCAAAGGAATCATCGTACATCAGGGAGAGACTGACAATGGTCAGCAGTCTTGGTTGACTATGGTACAGACTTTCTACAACAACCTTTGCAATGAGCTTAATCTTGACCCTAAAAAGACACCTATTCTTGTAGGAGAGATGCTTGATGGTGGTTCATGTGCAGGACACAACAGTGTGATCGCACAGCTTCCAAGCAAGATTTCCAACTGTGCAGTAGTCAGCTCAAGCAACATTCCAGGAGAGAGCGACCGTCTACATTTCACTCACGACGGTTACAAGGAATTTGGAAAGCGTTACGCAGAGAAGATGCTTACAATGATTGATTTTGACGGAAAATGTCCAGATGGCAGTTCAATTGAGCCTAAGGTATCTACTCCATACAAGGGAGTGGCTGCAAAACTACCAGGAACAGTTGAGGCTGAGAATTATGACGAAGGAGGCAGCAATGTAGCTTGGTATGACCTATCTTCAGGCAATAGTTGCGACGATTACACAAATGAATATCGTTCAGACGACGTGGATATCAAGAAAGACGGCAATGCATACATCGTAGGTAGCTGTCAGAGCGGCGAGTGGATGAAGTACACTGTTGATGTTCAGGTAGATGGAGAATATGAATTGACAGTCCGTGTAGGAGAAGGTGGTTCAAGCGGTAAATTCTCTCTTTCTATGGACGACAATTCTATCGACTACACAGTCAACGTAGAGAAGACTGGAAGCTGGGGAACATACGCCGAGCAGGTACAGAGCAAGAAATTCAACTTGAAGAAAGGCACACATGTGTTGAAACTTACAATCGATTCTGATTGGGTAGACATCGACTGGTTGAAATTCACTACAGAGAATTCCGACGTCGAGACTATCGTAAAGAAGGATTTCGCGATTGTGCCTAACCCAGCGTCTACTGCAGTATATATCTATAGTGAAGGCGAGATAGAGGATGTTGCCATCTTCAATGCTATTGGAGACAAGGTAGCAAAATCTGACGATTCTAAAGTTGACGTATCAGCTCTTCCAACAGGAATCTACTTTGTGAAAGCGACTATCGATGGAGAGTCTGCAATCAAGAAGCTGGTTGTGACAAAATAAATGATAAATCTTATATACTATTTTTTTAAAGGAAGAGTCGGAAGCTATGCTTTCGGCTCTTTTCTTTCTTCTCTACCCTTACGACAAAAAAACATCGTAAGAAAGGGCTTTTAAGTGAAATTGCGATTTACCTTTTTATCCGAAAGCTTCACTTTTTCCTCAAAATGCATAGAGAAAATGATGGTTATTTGTGGATTTTAAGATGACAAAGAGGTCATTTCATTCATTTTTTCACATAATCCAAACTAAGCAAAAACATATTTTGTATTTCAAATACAAATGTCGATAGATAAAAAAAGGCGATCTGTCTAAAAAGAAAAAAATCGTTAAGTGTTGCCCGTTTTTTCATACATCAAAGAATTTATGTTCTCTATCTTTGCTATCGTTCAACAAAGGACATCTAACACGAAAACAAATCTAATACTAATTAATATTTGTCATGAAAAAACACATTATTACTTCATCACTGGCAATTCTTGCCAGTTGCACAATGACCTTCGCGCAATTCGGAGGTTTTGATTTCGGAGGAGGTGGAGGTGCTGGTTCTGGCTCTCTATCAAGTTACACAAACAAGCAAAACATTGATTACGTCGGCGACAATCACGTCGGTCATAAACTGGATATCTATTACCCTAACGACGGCAAGGCCACTCACAATGTCATCATCCATATCTATGGTAGTGCATGGGGAAGCAACGACAGCAAGGGTTCTGCAGACCACGGAACTGTCGGTAAGGCTGCGTTGGATGCAGGATATATCTTCGTCACTCCTAACCACAGAACATACAACGATGCTTTGTGGCCAGCTCAGATCAACGATATCAAGGCTGTGGTCCGCTATCTTCGTGGAAACAAAGAGGAGCTTAAAATCGACGACTCTTTCATCGGTATCTCAGGATTCTCTTCAGGTGGCCACTTGGCTTCTATGATGGGTGTCACTAACGGTGAGACAGTAGTAAAAGTCGGCAGCGAGTCGGTTGACATCGAGGGTAAACTTGGAAAGTTCACAAGCGAAAGCAGTAGAGTTGACGCAGTCTGTGACTGGTCTGGTCCAGTAGACTGTAGAGATAAATCGTGCGGTAACCCTATCAACATGTCACCAGAAAACGACATGGTCGGCGGATGCGGTCCTCAGCAGTGTCCAGACAAGCATGCGTCTCTTGGTACTAACACATACATCGACGCTAACGATGTGCCTCACATGATTTGCCACGGTACTACAGACAATATCGTGCCATGCTGCGAGGGAGAAAAATATGCCAACAACCTTAAAAAGGCTGGTATTTACGTTGAGTGGTACAACCCAGGTCACGGACACCAGGTAAACGGAGACTACACTGATGAGATGATCAAGTTCTTCAACAAAATACGTTCAGAAAAAGGTGAACAAGGTGGAGGTGAAGAGCAAGGAGGCGGCCAGCAAGGCGGTGGTGAAGAGCAAGGCGGTGGCCAGCAAGGTGGCGGTGAAGAACAAGGTGGCGGCCAGCAGGGCGGCGGTTCTACAACTAACTGCGTTGATCCATGTTCTTACAAAACTAAATATTCAGGTGGAAAAAGCGTAAGCAGCAACGGCGTTCAGGATGTTGGTAACGGATATAACTTGGAGATGTGGAGAGATGGAAACTCTGGAGGCATGACAGTGTTCGGAGGCAAGGCTGACTGCGCATTCAAGGCT
>CACZOA010000040.1 GCA_902782665.1 uncultured Bacteroidales bacterium | reverse complement strand
GTATGGGCTGACATAGGCTATGAACTTGCTGATATTAGCGTTTCCGCCAACCTTCTTTCCATTGACGTGAACCATTTCTGTCTCGCTCGTCAACTTCACTGTACGCTCGCCCGCAGCATCATAGAAATAGCATGACACGCTTCCGTTGTTGTTGACAGCTAGTAGGCGGTTCTCCTCATCCCATAGGAAGGATTTCAACACATCCTTTTGCTCTGCAACTTCCGAATTCTGTTGTTCATTCGGTGCAACTGACACTGATGTCATGTTTCCATTGGCATCAAACTCGTAATTCTGAGTACGTTTGTTGTCGGACAACTTCGCATCAACATCACTCACCTCTCCGTCCACATTATACTGCTTCGTCTCCACCGATGCAAGTTGCATTGGGTTGTCGTTGCTGTAGTTGTAGTTGAACTCATGTCCTGCTGACAATTTACCTGCAAACTGTAGGTTGGTCTGAGTCATCGTCATCTTCTTCGATGTGATGTTGTACAGGTTGTCGTAACCCATCGTCAAACTGTATTCAGCTCTTTTGGCTTTATCCGCAGACTCAAACACTCCATGGGCTGTCTCCAATCTGTACCAGTCGTCATATGTGTACTCATGCGTCATCGTTCCTCCAATTCCGGAATTCAATGCCGATGAATTTGCCACGCCTGTGATGTTTCCTGCAGCATCGTATGTATAAAGGTTGTTGAGGAACAATCCCTTAGCTCCCTCTGCCTTGCTCTTTTCATTGCTGACAGTCATAGTATGCAAGCGACTGTTGACAGGATCGTAAGCGTAATTCGTCTCCGTGCCGTTTCCATATTTGATATAAGATCGCTGCTCGTACTCATCATATGCGATTGAGTCGATATATGTGCAAATATAATTCTTTTGGCCCAAAATCTTCTTCAACTGGCCACCCAAATTATAATAATACTTGATTTTCTCTCCGTCTGGATAGATCATCTCCTGGATTCGGTTCCAAGAATCATATTTACTTTCGGTCGTGTATGTTGCGACGTCGACGCCAGGGATGATGATGGTTCTGCGGATCTTTTCCACCTCTCCCATCTTGCCATAGAAGTACTCCTGGGCACCACTTGCATCTTCCACCAACGCAAGTCGTCCGACACGGTTGTGCTTTGCGTCCACACCTCCGTAAGTGTATTTCACCTCATTCTTCCACTTGTTGTCGCCCAATGTCTGCTTTATCAAGCGATTATACTCATACTGATATGTCACCACATCACCCTTGCCTGTAGTCTTAGTCAAAACGTTGCCAAGATTGTCGTATGTGAACGTTGTCTTTCCTGCCGACAGATTGTCCACCGACAGTTTGCGTCCAGCCATATCATAAGTGTAAGTTGTGAATTTATTCGCTGGATCTTTCACCGAAAGAAGCTGACCGATACCGTCGTATATGAATTCCGTCGTCGCAGGTTCTCCTCCTTTTTTATGATTCTTCACCGTCTTCAAGGTATGCTCCGAACCATCAGTATAAGTATTGACACTCAATATGTTATCTTTTCCATTTTTATCCATCACATGTGTCTTCAACTTACCGTCTTCGATCTCATAACTTGTGTACGTTGTGTAGGCGTCACTATATTCTGAGAACGCAGTCTGCTCAACAGGTCTGTCGAATAAGTCATATTTGATTTCATCCAACTGTTTCGGATTGTTGTAAAAACTATATCCGAAATCATTAAGATCACAAATCGTAGGAGCATAGTGGGCGATCTCACGTCCAAGAGCATCGAACTTTGTAAGTCCGCTCACAATCATCTGTCGTTCTCCGTCTACTTCAGCATTCTTCTTCACCTGATAGCCTCTTCCTAGACCATCCACAATGGATGCTGTAACCATCGCCTCTTTCGGATGCTGAGGATCATAATGGTAAGTTCTCGCATATCGTAAACTATCCACATCTCCATAATGGTATAGAATCGTGTAAGGAGCACCAGAGCTCAACTCATTAGGGGCAGTCACCTTCGTCACACGACCCAGACCATCGATCTCATACTCGGTGATGAAGCCGTTCATGTCCTTGACAGACAATGGTATACCATAGCGGTAGTCGTAGTTGAACCTGTCGCTTCTGTAGCCGAAGCCGTCAGTCACTCGTGTCGGATACATTCTGTACTTCTTGTCGTACTCATAGGTGTACTTCATGCGTTCCTTCATAAGGTTGTCTCCAGTCTTCACCTCTGGCATGATCTTCTCGATGATATTACCAAGAGTATCGTACTTGAAATCAACCTCAGCATTTTCTCCTCCCAAATAAGTGACTACCTTGACCATCGAAGTCGGGTTGTAACCAGAATTGTCATATTCAGCAGAGACGTGACGCATCGTTTGGTCGCCAGACTTCACTTTCACATCTGTAGGCAATCCGAACACTCCCGTCTCATTATCATATCCCTGATACTCGATGGTTGTAGTGTAGCTTTTGTTCGTGATTCCGTCTGTATATTTGTATTGAGTCAGATTACCGAAATCGCCATATGTGTTCTCCACAATATTGGTTGTGATCTCCGAATCTTCCTCAAATCTCTTGGTCGTAGATTCGAAAGGAGCAACGAAGTAACGACCATTTTCATCAAACGATGCCGTAGCAGACACCTCTCTACCATTAGTAACATTTCCTTTACCAGAAACATCATACATATTCAATTTAGAAGTCTCCTTGCTGAAGAATTGTTTCTGATCAGCGTCGCAGACATAAGAGCCGATAGCTGTTCCTGCAGAATAGTAGTTTGTGACATCATAATTCTGCACAATCTGACTCTCCACGTCATTACCATTCATTCTCTTTGTTCTGACCTCAGCGAATCCATAGAAATCACGTTCTCGTCTGTCTCGCTTACCACCATTGTACTCAAATACAGAGACAATAGAAGGACAATCGCTAATGCTTCTGACATTATCCTTTACTGTCAACTTTGACATCACCCATTTACCACCAGGATGTTGCTGTGTAGGAGTAGAATGTTTGTATTCCAACTCATACGTTCCACCAAATGGAGTGGTAACAGCCTTCAGTTTATTAGTCGCACCAATATTGGAAAGAGCGACTTCAATAGAATTCTTAGAATTTGATGTCACCACATCAGGATAACCATCTCCATCAAAGTCTCTTAAAGAAAGTTCCTCTCCACTCAAACCTGTACCTGCAGCAGCGCCTCCAGAAACAGAAATACGAACAAGCCAAACAACAAATCCTACAGTCGCATTTCCATTTATCGATCCATTTAGCGAAGTAGACGTTCCAATAGATGGTATTTTATCAATCGAAATCTCTTCTCCAAAACCAAATCCGGTATTCAAACGAACAGTTCCCTTTTTCTTTTTCGTATCTACAGTCAATAAGTCAGGAAGTCCATCACCATTTGCATCAACCAAATCTTTATCCACATCAGATGTTGCTCCGGAAATATTTAATCCTGCTGAATAGCTTGACCCACAGATATCTACACCACCACCAATACCTATGTCCGTAGAAGATCCTTCACGAATAAATGATCCTCCCCATTCTATTTCTGGAGTAAAGCCATATCCAAGATTTAGCATGACTTTGACACCACCATTCAATGAAACAATATCAAGAAGGCCATCTCCATTCATATCTAACTTTGTACGTTCTGTAGATTCATCGTTACTTCCAGCTGAAACATTTATACTAAAATTTGCTCTTGATTTTTCCGCAGACTTTTCCTGTGCATTTGTATTGTTGTTGTGAGAACCTTTTATTGCTTTCACAAGGCTTGGAAGAGCATGGATTGCTCCATTTCCTGATCCATAAGAAGTTCCTTCACTAGTACCACGATCTGAAAGATCAATATCCTTAAAATATTGAGTGCCTCCATTCAATCCTCCTGTCTGATTCGTATAGAAAATTTCCTTACCTTTTATAAGATCAGGATATCCATCACCATTCATATCCATGAATGATTGTGTCGTTTTTGAGTCTCCTTCCGAATCATTTGCAGTAACACCCAAAGCACCATATTGTTTAGTTTTTGAGCTTGATTCTGAAAGAATTGGGAATCCTATTCCATATCCGCTAGAAATAGAGCCTGAATTTATATTAGCAAACGGATCAACAACCTTTACGTCTTGTTCTCCCTGACGAGCAGCTATCATTAAATCTTTGCCTACACCATTTATAATAATGTCTTTGCCGGATTTGTATGACGCCTGTCCATTCCAAGTATTATTTATGAAATCTGGCTGAAGAACAATAAACGCCTGTTTATCTTTATCATATTCGAAACTTTCTGGGTGTTCTGGATCATACCCATCTTTCATATCATTATATGCAGATAGTCCCAATCGTGTTTCATCCATTTTTTGTTTATATCGGTCAACAGCAGCATTATAAGCAAACTGTCCCCAACCTCTATACATAGGACCGAAAGACTGATTCAAACGATTCGAAACTACATTAAGTCCATTTATCGAACTTTCATATATCTGATTCTTTACAGTTTCTGTATATGTGACTTCATTTCCAGCTTCGTCTGTTCCCGTTTTCTCTATTTCTGTAAACTCATAAGCTTCTATTGTCCAACCTGATGAGTTCACCTTAAACGAAGGATCAGTATCGTCTTCGTTATTATCATTTTCAGACAAATCAGCATAATACTCAATCCAAAGTTTTTCTGGATTTTCCTGAGCAATCCAATCCATCAAGAATGGATAATCAGATATCTTAATTGCAGAAAAAGCTCCATCTGCATAATTCAATGTAATGTTTCCTAATAAATCTCCTGCTTCATTCTTGAATGTCATTCTGAAAGCGGAAACATTCAACCCACTAGTCTCAAAATTGATTTTTGGTGTAAGTTCTAGTTTCTGAATCAAATCCGCTTTTGAAATTGTTCTTTCTTCCTCTTCTGTCTCAGAAACTTTAACTGTATAGGAAGTTTCGTCTTCTATATTCTCTCCGTAAGACGTTTTCCAACCACCAAAATAATCATTGTTTGTATATGCGCCAATGAATACAGGCACACCCAAAGATGTAATGTTATCATCATCTCCCGACTTCTCATACTCTACTATTGCAGACAAAGAAACCTTGCTCCAATCTATATTAGTAGACGATTCAACTCTGCAAGAAATATACTTCAAAGGATGTTCAGCACTTTGATAAACATATTCATCCAAACTGATTGATTTGTCATCACTGATAGTTTGAGCTGCAGGAAGATCATATGTTACAACATTCACCTTCCTGTAATCATTATTCTCTTTAGATTCATACGTTTTTCCATCTGAGGATAACACCTCATAAGATTCTTCATTGTGCAAAATCACTACAACCTTAACATCATCAGTTGTCACATCTTTATTAAGTTTCAATTTTAATGTCGCAGGTTTTCGCTTAGCAATATCAACATCAGCATCAATCACGCCCTCCGAACTAGAAGACAACATAAATCCACCCACAGATGGGTAGTCTGCCAATGATAAGCCATTAGGATCGTTTATCTGATACTTAGCGTCAGAATACGACACAACAGGTTGCCAATTCACAATGTCGCCTTCTCCATTTGAATCTATTTCCTTACCCGACTGTACACGGAAATAAATCTTATCGCCCTTACTAACCGTCAAAGTTTTTGACAATGACGCCGTAGTGTTGTTTTTACTCAAAACAACAGGATCCAATATATATTTGTTTTTATACTGAACACTTACCACAGCACCATCAGAATTATCTGTTCCAGCAAAGATTGGATTTCCAGAAACACTTACAGATCCTGCATAAGGAGCTTCCCACACACGAATGACATCATGCATAGGAGAATTTTCTATTTTAGTCTTCTGTTTTTCTTCTAATCTTTCTTTTTCTTTTTCGATTCCCTCAGTATCTCTATTTTTCAATGCATCGAAAGAAGACACTATCGGATTCGGAGTGGCAGGAGCTATTGCAGTCACATTACTGCCCTCAGCAAACATAGCTATTTTTCGATCTCCATTTGTCTTGTTTGCATCCTCAACTAGGCGATTGAAATAGACTTTACTTCCATCCACCAAATCCACAAGTCCGTCGCCATTCACATCGGAAAAATAAGTTGTGGTCTCAGAATCAACATTACCTTTACTTATACCTGCGACAATACCACCAATAGCATTGGCATTTCCTCCGTATGTAATCGTTGAACTCGTACTTTCCGATATCTCTGATATTCCATTTATTTCAATCTCTTTTCCAAACGATTTTAGGTCTGGAAGATAAGGCTGGTAATACAATGTGCAATTTTTTGCTTTATACACCTTATCAGCAAGTCCATCGCCATCAATATCAGTAAAAGAAACAACTCCGTGATTGGTCACATGGCTATAAGAGAAATTACCTCCTACAGTTAGACTTTTAAGTACAGGATTTCCTGTCGGACCAACACCGCCATATGCGTTGAATGAGAATGTGTTTGATGTTGTGCCACCAAGCATTCTGACACCACGGTTTAGTATTTGATACTCATCTTTTCCAAAAACATCAAGAGTTCTATTTTTTGTTTCTGTTATTTGAGGTGTCAAATTTGTGTTGAAACTGATGCCATTTCCATCAATGGCATCATGGTATTTCATATTATTCTCACTTACAACATCACCGTTGGCATCTTTATGAATGATTTTTTCAAGCAAATCAGCTAAGAATGGAGCCTGATGGTTATATTTAAACTCATAGCTTCTTAATACTTTGTCCTCATATTTAATTTCAACAGATTTTAATAAATATGGATTAGAAACAAGGAATCCATAGTTACCCATTCGCTGAATCTTTCTCTTTCTTATATCTTTATTGACAACGACCTCTGTATGTGCTTTCTCTCCTGAATTTCCAGCTGTGATTCTGCTTAGATACAATGTTTTAGCGACTACATTTGTAGATACAGCATCATCTTCCTCTTCATACTCATACTCTATCCAATCTCCATGTACCTCCTGAATTCGCACAAGTTTCCACTCTGCGATACCTTTTGGTCCAGCCAAAACTCCCTTCATATTACCATCAGCATCTTTCATACCATAGTAATACTTCATTCCGCTCTTGTCTGTCACCACCCATGTGTACTCACTTGGGGTATCTCCAAAACGCTCTATCTTTGAGAACGAGTTCTCTTTTCTCGGATGGAATATCACAGCTCCGTCAGTTCTTTTTACTTCAGATCTTTTAATCTGATTTGTCGCTCTGTGTGCAAGATAATTCACTCCTCCGTTTTCCAACACGAGCATTGAGCCATCCATATTATATGTCTCCGACTCGACATCAGAGATATATCTCGGCACTCCCCATCTTGTCTCGACGCTGATTGTTGGCACGCTCAGATCCCAGCCCTCTCCAAGAAGGCCTGAGCCTCCGTCACTGTTGTACTGGATGCCAAGGCTTGGCTGCATGCCATTTCTTGCTGGTGGCATCTCAAAGCTGTAGGACAGGTTCGCGCTACCTCTATTGTTGGCTGTAGGAGGCTCGATGCTCTGAATCTTCGCTGTAGGATCGGCAAGTTTGAGATCACTCATCATAGTTGGTGTGAAGCCCTGTGTCTCTGGCGACTCTGGTGCCTTGATCACACCATTGATCATATCTGTGAAGTGGTTGGTATGCGACACGATCAAATTGTTCTCCTTGTCGATTGTGTCTCTCTTCAACGCCACCCAATGCTTCGTGTCAAGGTCGAAATAGTAGGTGCGGATATCATTCTCCGTATATCCGCTCGGAATCTTCGTTCTGTCATACTTCAAGCTGACAACAGCACCGTCTCCATCAAAATGGGTTCCGTGAGGCAGGAATCGGTAACCCTCCACCCCATCTGTCACGTTCGTCATTCCTAGATCCAATGCCGGCAGGTCCTTGTGGCGCAAGTTGGTCATTGTGATCTTCATATCATGCTTGACGACGCCACTGTCAACATTCAATGTTGCAGCGACATCCTGCACTTTATTGTTCTCTTTCTTCGCTAATGAAAACTCTTTCTGAGTCTGCTTCTCCGCTTTGTTGGAGCACATCAATCGTGTAGACGCAGTACATCCTGGCACAGTTGTCACATCCAACGTCTTGCTCTCGTTTCCGCATGTGATTGAGACTGTCTTGTCGTCGCCCGAAATCAAAGCCTCGAACGCTCCATGTGTAAGTTCATACTCCTTGCCTGCGATATTGACAAATTTTGCCTTTGCGTTCTTCACAAAACCTTTGACATATACCTGTCCGTCGATGGCTGATGCAGTTGCGACAACATTTCCATTCGCAGCGTCTGATTTCACTGCGACTTTCAAATTGGAAATCTTATAGCCATAGTTAGCGCTGTCTGGCAATGCGAACATGAATCTGTTCTTGCCCTTCACAAGCCATGCCGCATCAATTTCCTCGCTCACTGTTGTGACTTTATCTGAAGAGTATGCGATCATACCACCCAATGCTGTGCGGTCGTTGATGCTCAATGCCACTCCTGAAGCTCCAGCCACTCCCTCGACATCATAGCTGAGCACAACCTTGTCATTTGATGATAAAGCCGACGGGATTGACACCTCGAAGATATTGTCTTCTGGATTGTCTATTGAATTGCCTCCATACAGACCGACGACTCCACTCCTCTGCAATGAAGCGTATTCCATGTATGAAGGTTTAAAATTTTCCGCATTGACCGTTTCTGCCACAGAACTTTCTGTCGCCTCAGTCTCACTCTTAACATTCTCCTTTACGCCAACTTTTCTTTCTCTCTTGACATTGGATATTTTCTGATCATCATCTTGACGATTAGAATAAGTCTTTGCCACAGCACAACCTATGACTGCAGAGAAAAGCAGGATTGCAATATTTTTAGCTTTCATATAGCTTTTATAAATATCTAATTTTTATCTACCAAAAGCATCTCGTACTTGATGCAACTCATTGTTTAACTCAAACATCGGAATGTTCGAATTGTTATCGACGTCTATCATATACACATTCGAACGAATCAAAGGAATGAATTTCAAATTATCTGATTTGTAAATTTCCTCCCCATTTTCAGTATTTTGAATTTGAAGAACCAAATTCTTTTTACTGTCATAAAGGCCGACCAGACGATTCTCACTATCCACGCCATACACATATATGTCTGTCTCTTCATTATCCTTTCCGTCGTCTACATTAGCGTTACGCAACAATGGATAAACGAATGGTTTATGCTCGACAGCAAACTCATCACCTACAGTAGCGACTCTCTCTTGAATAGCTTTATTGGATGTCAGAGTATGAAGTGCATCATAATCGACGACAAAACCGAGCTCTTCTAGATTTGAGCCTGCTCTTTCAATTCTTACAGGTCTTGCTCCGTAGCTGAACGAGTCAACCACCTTTGTCATAACTCTTTCTCCGTTAAGAAGGATGTGCTTCACACAAAGGCTGTCCTGATCCTCAAAATAAGGATTCACTATCAAATGTTTGTTTTCAATAGTAGACTGGAAACCGCTTTCCTTACCATTGACAAAAACTTTCTCGTTTGAAGTTCCAATATTCATTGCCAAGTTGCCCGACATATCATAGAAATATGAGCTCAAATATCCGTCATTCGAGACTGTCGCCATTCCGGAATTCTCATCAGTTCTTTCTGAGTGATTTCCAAGATAGCATTCCAACTTAGATCCATCAACAACAGTTTGGTCATTGCCAGTGATGTTATAGACCGGTTCATTATGATAATATTGCACCGTCTTCGACATTCCATTATCAAACTTGATTTCCTTCAATCTGCCAAGATAATCATAGTCTACATCATCAATATATTTATAGTCGTAAGTTTTGCTACCTTTCACTCCGTTAGCAAGACCAGCATCATTGAATGAATATGTCAAAATCTCACCGTCTGGATAAATCATCTCCAACAGACGACCCCAAGTGTCGTACTTGAACTCAGTCACATAAGTAAGGATCTTACCGTTTGGCACAATCATTGTTCTTCTTACTTTCGCTACACGTCCCTGCTGATTATAGAAATACTCATCAACGATAGACGAATTATAGCTCAAAGCCACACGGTTGCGTCTTCCGAATGAAGAGTTTTTGTTTCCATAAATATTCATCACATTAGCCGACGAAATTCTCGGATACTTGACCTCCTTCAAATTGTCCAATTCATAGACATACGAAATCACTTCTCCTGAAGGTGTCGTTTTTGAAATAATATTTCCAGCATTGTCATAAGAATAAGATGTCACTAATTTGTTTCTGCTATCTCTCACCTCAGTGATGTTGCCAAGAAGATCATATTCATACGAGAAATTGACCTTATTGTCGGAATAATTAGTCACACGGCCAGCTGCATCATAGTCAAAATACTGAGTCTCTTTGTTTCCATATTTATCAATGGAAACCAACTTTGTCAAACGTCCATAATCATCGTACTCTGGATCTTCATATGCGACCAAAACAGCATTATTAGGACTACCGACATATGGCATCAACAAATATGACTTCTGTGCCAACTCATCATATACACCATCATCATATACAGTAGATGTGCCCTCACTGTTTACAGTTTGTTTGTTCAGTTCTCTACCCACTCCATCCACATACAATGACGCTGCAAGGTTTTTATTCGAAGCATTAGATTCATCATAACGTGTCAATTTGATTGATGCAGGAATTTTAATCGAATCCTTACAGAAACACTCGGCAAAAGCAATAGTATCAGCCAAATGCAAATCATCTTTATCAAATGTCAGTTTACAATCATCCATCATCACTACAGGCTCAGTTCCGTCAGAAAGCAACGCAATAAGTTTGCCTCTGGTTTCATCAGTCAACAATGCTTGCTTGACATAATCCTTAACCTCTATATCGACATTCAAAGTAAGTGTATCACTACGGTCGATTCCCTTAGTTTCTCTATCCCAATCAACATCAAAATCATTCAATTTTGAGAATGCAGAATATATTTTACCAGTGTTTCCTGTCGCATTGTCTATTCTGACAGGAGAGACGACTGTGTCATAGATTGCATTGAATTCATATCCGAATTTTTTCACATACCCGTTTATATCACGCACTGTCTTAGGCTGACCGATCGTATAGTCATAATCCTCCATGTGTGACGTGAATCCGCGAGAATCCACCACGCCTGTCTGATACTGATTAAAGCGTCTGTCATACTCATATAGATATGTCAACGACTCGTTTTCACCCTCTTTGTTCGAAGGCATCACACATTTCACCATGTTGCCATATTCGTCATAAGTCAAATCATACGATATAAACTTACTCTGATCTTTATATCTTTTTAATGTAGCATGTGTTTTGTTGTCACGATAATCCAAAGCCTCCTTGAATACAAGTTTGCCACCGTCCAACACTTCAAATGTCACACTATTTCCAGCAATCATTACCGACTGTGAAACCGAACCGAAAGTGTAAGAAATACCATTTAGATTCTTTACGTATTTTACATCGTATCCAGGAATACCGCTCACCTTCATTTCCAATGAGCCATTTCCATAAATAAATTCTTTAGTCCTTAGATTGTTGCCATCTGGTCCATAGCCAATCTCTTTGTCCACAACTGGCGATTCACTTTCATAAACAGATCCACTGTTAGAAATATAATGACGCTTCATAGTCTGCATAATATCGTCATCAACACTCATATTGTAAGTGTATACTGTATCAAAGCAAACGGCTATGGATTTTTTCTCTTCTTCGGTTGCGTTTGCGTTTTTCTCAACCGGCTCTATCTCGAACACTTTTCCATTAACATACGAATATCTGTTCAAAACCAACGGTCCATCCTGGCGATAACCATCGTTTATCTTCAGATATTTCATCACCAACACAGTGTCTTCTTTTTCTGAAACTTCTTCAGAACCATCTTCCGTCGCCACATTTTCCAAAGGAGTCTTGATTATCTCACTTCCATAATTGACAGTATAACAAGCTCCAAGCGGAGTGTGAACAACCTTCAACAAATCCGTTCTGTCGATTCTGAAACTGTCAATTCTCGCCTTGACGCTGTCTACATTATCTGTATATGCAGGATCCGCATATATTTCCGTCAATTCATCAAGCAGTTCGATAGTCTCTAAATCATCATAATACTCGAAAGTATGATTAAAGTCAATGCCGGAATATTGATCACTTTCATTATTTGCATTATTTGCACTTTTAAAACTTACAAATTTCTGGGCTACAGATGTCAACAAATATTTAGACTTATTCTTCTCCTTATCAGCCGCATTCTTATAAACGAAAGTATATATAGAAAAATTAACATACCTGTCTTTTCTCTCAGCTCTTGCATTCTTCTTGGTGAATTCATACTTCTCTTTTGATGTCTGAATCAAGATATTAGAAATCAAATCATTACCATCATAGACAAACTTAATCTTGACATGTGGAATCATATCCTCCTTGTACTTGCATCCGATGGAGTCTATTTTCACATAGTTTCTTTTGGCTTCAATAGGTTTATCTTTTTCGTGAGTATAATAATACTTGATAGAATCTCCATTGCATACCGAATTATCTAGCACAAACAAATTTGGATCATTCGACTTCACAAAAGTATAAACGATACCATCCTCTGTTATGGTAATTTTTTTATCTCCTTCAGTAATGTTTCCATATCCAGCATATAGAAAATCAGAATTAGAATACTTCTTGTAATTCCAGATATAAGAATTATCATCAGAGTCATCCTTCTGCAAAATGAACTTGCCAATTGTCCAGCCGAGTCCAAGCATACCCTGCTCCTTCATTTCACTCACATAGCGGATGTCAAAAGACGGAGACATATGAGATCTCTCAGGTGGTGTCTGAATGCTATATCTCAGATTGGCACTACCATGGGAATTGGAACGTGGCGGACGGATGATCTCAATCGCGTCTGCTATATTCTTAGGAGCAAGAGCATTCATTTCCGCCTCTGAGAAATGAAATGGCTTTGTCATCTTAGGCTTTCTGATGAAGCTGTCAACAATCGCCGACATCTCCGGCATCTTGAACGGACCGAAATCGAATCCATCCATCACACCCTGTCGAGCTATATCTTCTCTTTGTGTGACAGCTGGCGTATGCAATGCAGCCATCACAACTTGTGCTATAAAGAGAAATACTAAACTATACGTAATTCTTTTCATCATGTCCTATTATCTAACAACGAATTGTTTTTCAAAAGTTCCTGCACCAGACTCAACATAAATAATATAAGTTCCATCTGATGAAATTGACAATTGTTTTTGGAACACATCTGTACCATTCTCTCTTTTTATAAAATCAAGATTAATAGGATATCGAGATCCGTCCATATTAACTACATATACATTTTTCCAGTTATAATCACTCGGCAATGTCAATGTAACATATACCTTGTTAGATTCATCTGTAGACGATTGAACAATCAAATTATCTATATTACCATCACCCACATTTTCTCCATCGTTATCATCTTCACTGTCACATTTCAATTCAAATGGGAATTCAAACAATCCTACCTCCTGGAATGACAAATGTTCACTATCAACTAGATTCAGGGCATGAACATTTTCTACAACAGGTGCCCAACCATTGATAGAGATTTGATCCAAAGAAAGATTTTTAACTGTTTTTCCATCAGATGTCTCTATTGCCCAATATATATTACCGTTTTCATTATGAGCAATATCGAAAGCAAACTCATTTTGCACATACACACTTGCTTGCAATTGTCCTTTTCCGACAACCTTAATTTCATCTCCATTGTTTATAGGAGTTCCTTCACCTGAAACAGCTCCATTCTCAACCTTGTAAATTTTGCCATTCTCTATCTTGACTCCACAGAAGATATTTATATTATTAAAATCTTTTGTGAAACCAGCCAAACTGTATGTTTGTGCATCACCGACAGTCCAAGTAGCACTCAATTGCTCTTTATTATTGAAATGCGGCTTAAATGATATTTTTTCATTGTTCGCAGAGTTTCCAATAATATTAAATCTGTATACACCATCATATGGTGTAATGTACAATTTATATTCGCCAATCCATAAATATGGGATCTCAAATGAACCTCTAATTAGTTGGTCTTCTGAACTCTTAATCGCAGTTCCACTAGGTCCGATCAAGGTATAAGCATATGTTTCGTCATCAGGGAATGTAACCTTAATTTTTCCTGTCGCACTATTATTTGCACCTTGACAAACTGGATCTGTCACTTCAATGTCATATACTTTATCCGCAACATCTTCTTCTGGTTCTCCAGAAATCGCGAAAGTGAAATATGTGAAGTCATCTCCTATCTTCCATTCCAAATTCTCAAACATCACCTTAGAACGGATTCGGTCTTTAGATGTCATCTTGTAGATTCTCAAATTTGCATTTTCATCATGGAAATCCTCCTTATCACTCATCAAAAGGTAAATATTGCCATTGCTATATAGATTCATTGATTTCGCATAATCATAACACAATTCCATATAGTCATTGTTCTCGCTATCAGACATGACATGAAACTCATTCAACTCAAATTCCTTGCCATTCGACGAAATCTGCACATTCCAATCTGTAGATGCCAAATTTTGTTCGACACGAGTCGACTTTATGATCTCTCCGTTCTTACGGACATACAATGAGTTACCTTTCTTGACAACCTCAATCAAATCATTTCTTTTGTAGTTGGCTTTATTATCACCGTTGACACTTATCCTACCATTGGATGCAAATTTGAAATTATAACTTCCCATGGACACAGTGACGTCACCATTCAACGCTCCTGCGACCCATGATATCTCGCCTTTGTTTACAAAAGCTGGCATATTATTGATTGTGACATCAGCATTTTCAACCAACTTGATATTGTATGATCCAGCAAACTTCTTTTCAACCACACCCTCATCCTCTGATAATACAATATTAATATGTTCACCATCTGTATATTCATTACAGAAATTCTTCAATTTCCAGATTCTCTTAAGCGGAATATACTCCTGAGTCTCTTCCGTCTGTTCAAAATTGACAGCATTTTCTGGAGTGGCAGTCAATTTTCCTTCCTCTTCCTCATTCAATTCAACAGTTCTTTTATTGTCTGCGAACATGATAAGAGTTTTATCTTCAAGGACTCCATATCGTCCAGCGACAAGAAGATTTTCGTATGCCGATCTGTTATAGAAACTATGTTTATAATATGTGTCATCCAAATACTCTTGAGTCTCTCTCTCTGACGTTGTAACCCATGGTTGGTTGAAATTATAGCTGTCCATCCTTCCATAGCCGCATACTCTGACATATGTGTTGTCTTTTTTCCATACAACACCTTTATCTCCATACTCTTCATCCAAAGTATAGTCGACATCCAAAGTGATTCCGTACTTCAAGGCAAGATATGTTTCAGCTTTCAGTCTTGCATCATTAGTCAAAGCTCTATCGTATACAAGCAATTCTGGCATGCTCATATTCCTTTTCGCTTTTTCTGCTTCTGGGAATGACTCAGCGTCGAACAATCCCTCTTTGGACGTCTCCCCATCTACATATCTTCCACCGACACTGATTTTGTTAAAAGTAGACGAGACTGTTGGTCTTGGGTTGGCGCTCTTAGTATACGACATGATTCGAAGAGACTTCTGCTTTTCTTCATTGTTGCTCTTCGATGTTGCTTTAAGGTTTCTGTTATTGTAAGCAAACGACTTGCGAGAAGAAGATGATGTATGTAACACATTCGCTTTTGTGATTACAGTCTCATCATTTTCCATTCCATTGGAAAGATTCATTACGAATCCATCCTCAGCGTGGTCGTCCACGGAAGTGTATCCATACACACCGATCACAGTAGCTCTCTGCAATCCTGTTCCTTCAATCCTCAATAAAGAATTCGCATCGTCTGTAAACGAAAGTGAAGGATAGAAATTGTATGTTCTGATAACAGATCTATCATTCACACATTCCTGTCCGTTGACATTCAATTTTACATTGTTGCCATTCAGATCCTTCCAGACATATTTGTTGTCCAAATTGTCATTCACAGAAGACGTGTGCATCCATACGTATGGTGTTTGTAATCCAGGTTTGTTTTCCGCATATAGTGGCAAAAAAGATTCAATGACAGCACCCACAACAGCCATCAAACAAATTCTATTCTTCATTTTATTTCACTTTTTACTTTTTTACAATTTTTGTTGAGTATGCACCGATTTCCTTCTTTATTGTAAGCACATATACTCCTTCTGATAATTCTGATGTGACGATTTTGCCGTCGCTGACGACGCCTGAGCAAACGATGTTGCCTGAAAGATCGAAGATCTCATATGAAGCATCTTCAGTATCATCCACATTAAGCAAATCCTTGACAGGGTTTGGATACACATCCAATACGGCAGAGCTATACTGATTAACCGCATTTTCGCCCAATGCTGTTGTTATAACCAACTCAACAGGCTCAGTCACATTCTTGATTGTGCAATGTCCGTTCTTTGAGACCTCCACATCATCACCCTTGGAAGTCGTGACGCTCTTTACATGATATCCCTTCTCCGCAGAGATCACCACCTCCGCATCTGATCCGTGACGCACCATGTCATTGCCTTCATTCACCACAATCGAAGCATGCTCCGATGATGTCTTGATTCGGTATGTCTCGATGTAGCGGGCGATGACACCATCATAACCATCGGAAGTTATATATGTTGATCCAGAAGGATCATAATCTGCAACATTTAGGCTTATAAGATAAAGCAATCCATGCATAGCATCAACTCTACAATCAAGATCATAATCAGTAGAATCTAAAGCTAAAACCCATTTATTTTGCAAAGTCTGTCCATCATATTTTGCAACTCTTATCCCAACATTTCGTTCTGGTTTAGGCAACACAATAGACTCAGAAAAAACATTTTCATCACAGCTTAACCCTATTCTTACAATATCATCATTTTGATCATACAAAAAAGTATGAGCATTAGTTAACGTTTTCATAGGAAGGTAAGCATAGCCATCCAATTGATGCAAAGTCATGTCTTGAAGAATCTCAAAATAATTATTATTTCCTGCATCCCAAATCCTTTCTGGCTGTGTTGCTATCACTTTATTCTGTGAATTTACTGCAAATCGTTTAATTTGTCCATCATTGCCGCTAATCACATTATATGCCAAAAGATCCACTTTATCTCCTTTTACCAAATACTTGCAAAATGCAGCACAAGGTCTACCACTCAAAGTTTTGTTCTTAACGATCACTGGATTTTCTGGATCTAAACTAATATTGCACTCTTTTCCACCGAATGGAACATACATGTAAAGTGTATCCCCAGCGAAAGTCATATAAGACGCAATATGTTCACTATCTTCAAATTCTGTCTCGTCACTCTTATTTGACCCCAAACAATATACTCGTTTAATGTCTAAATCCTTTGATAACACAAATAGACACTTATCTGCATCTCCATGACGATCAAACGAAACTGGATAATCTTTGTTTACTCTGCTATACTCTTCATTGATATCAAACATAAACCATAAATCTCCTTCTGGAGAAATTGCATATCCGTTACATACATCAAATGAAAAGAATCCATCCTCTAAAAAATTATCCTTCTCTATCTCAACATAGTTAACTACATCCCCACTTTCTATATCAATCTTCAATATGAAATAAGATTTTTGGTTAGCGACATAATACTTATTTTCATCATACATCACATAATTATTCCAAAAACAATTATACGTCGGAAGATACAAATAGCCGTCAAATATTTCAAATTGTTCCGCACCAGCATCATAAACTTTTGCCCATGCTACTCTTCCCGTATGATCAAATTTTATTATGGCATCACTTTCTTTAGGAATTACAGTTCCATCAGAAAGAGTAACACCATAAGTATTTCTCGGCAATAAAAAATATAAATTTCCTTCTTCATCAACTTTGGCTTCTTCCACTATAGTCATTGCATCAGATCTTTTGTTAAGCTGACACCCATCGAAATCAAGACCATAATCACCATTTGAATAGACCTTCACCTCTGGAATTGCATTCACATCAGCCAAAGAAAATAATGAGATAAAAAAAATCAATAACTTTTTCATATCAATTTTGTTTCTTATTTCTTCCTAAATAGACATACATATAACTAACATTTCCATTAATCTTCAACGCAAGAATGTATGGACGAGTATAGCTGAATTTTATTTTTTTGCCATCGACAATTAGATTCCTCAAAGACAAAAAAGAGATAAGATTAATCTTTTGATTTCCTACTTGAATATTGTCAACTTTCTTACTTGTTATTTTTTCTCCAAGTGTGTCACATAAGAATATCTCTACATTCGTATTTTCTTTATATACATCAAATGACAATAGATCATTATCTTCTTCTAGTATGTGAGATGGAAGTTGGATATTGTTACATGGATCACATATTTTAACAGTCCAATATCCATCTGTATTCTCACTTGGAATTGGATAAATCAAATTACTTAGTCCTTCTGTTGCAGGATTATCCTTATTGTGTTCCACTTCTATTCTATATTTTATATATGAAGAAGTAAGATCAACAGGGATGGTAGCCTCATAAACATAAGAATCTTTTTCGTTTTGGGGGCTTATAAGATTTGCCTCAACATATTCTTCTTCTTTTGTCAAATCAGAATATCGATAATAAACACGTACTGCTCCATACATATTATCACCACACCCTCCAGAGATAGTAAATTTCACTTTAAAATTATCACTATCAATACACGTATTATCATACTCTGCAGTCGACTGCTCTCTCTCAATTCCTCCACTATAAATATAAGTATTATTTATATCATCTGAAATTGAAGAATAAATCTTAACTGACACAATATAATCATTTCCACATTCAAGAGAATAACCATTCAAACATTCTGGATTTATTCTCAAAAAATACTGACTCTTTAAATTATCTCCAATTTTCGTAGATATATTACTGAAATTTTCTGAAAAATTGTTCGTTAAAAAACCACCTGAATTATTACAAAGAGCCTCAAACCAACCTATATTTATATCGGATCCATCTGTAATAGCGAATAACTGTGTGCCTTCTAATGCTGAAGCAACAGAATTCATGGGTATTGTATTATATCCATGATTTGGTCCACCACAATGTTTATATGTGGTTGGATTATCGCCATCATAATCAAACAATAATATAAACACTTTAGATGCATTTTTTCTATATTTTGGCAATGCTAAAGCATGCATAATAGCCTGATATGCATATTCATAATTGCCAGGCGTTTCAGTATCAAATAAATTATTTAATTCATCATAACCAAAAAAGAATTGGTTATTTTTGTTTAAAGTCCACCAAAACCGATTATGATAGTAATCCAAATCATCATATTTGAACAAATTTGTCTTTATTTTATCTTCTGAGTATCCATATCGTAACAATGCAAAACGAACATCATAATCAGAGTTTATTAGCTCTAACATTTTTTCAAGAGAATTTTTAAGATCAGTGATATACGATGACATAGAACCACTATAATCCACAACCAAAACTATATCTGCAGGTCTTTTGGAATTGTTTTTTTCTAAAGTCAAACATTTATTTTCACCTTCATTTCGCAAAGTAACTTCTTTGTTATTATTCGGATTCTTGATAGTCACCTCTATATCATCTACAGATATATTATTAACATATTCAACATGACCATTCTCTTTTCTCACTGCAGAAAAAGAAATCACGCCTTCTTTCTCGCTTTCCCAATTGACATTAACAATTGTAAGTCCATTAGCTGTTATTTCTGGATTTCCTTCCGTGCCTGATTCTCCGCCCTCCGTACCTGATTCTCCATCATTTTGACCTGGAAGAGGTCTTTTGACAGGCTCTATGTCCTCAGATCTCAATTGTGAATTTGTTTCCTCATTTTGTGCATATCTGACATAAGAAAGGACCTCAAATTTTTTAATGTCCCAACCTGCCCCAGTGAACGAGCTATCTGATTTCAAACAGAACTTAAACTTGGCATCCTTTCCAGAAAGAAAAGAGACATCAAGATAATCTATCACCATTCCTTCTGTATAACCACTCTTTCCATATATGCGGTTCCATATATTTCCTCCATCAGTTGTAACATCTATCCAAACATAGTCATAAGAGCTTTCCACCTCGAACATCTCTTCAAGGCATACAAATAGACGGTCGCTATAAGTGACCGTAGGGATATGGATAGTTGGACTTTCAGCGGAATAAATTTTGTTCTCAAAATATGCACCTGTGGTGTAGACGTCATTGAAAAGCCTGAAATCTGAACTGTTCCAGGTTGACGACATGGCACTCGCGTCTGCAGAATAAACTACAGAACATCCTCTAGGTCTCTCTCCAAACACATGAGTCTGATAAAACTTTCCTTTTTCAGGCGGCGTCGAAGGGACTTCGTCTATTGTTGTCTCACACCATCCTTTTTGAGTCAAACTCAAACAACTAACCAAAGCAACTAAAAGTTGCAAATAATATCTATGCATTTTTTGATTTTTATTATCACATTAAATTACTTTTTTAATCATATCAAACCATAAAAGACTAAGCTTAATCATTCGACATAATCATTGAGTATTTTAAAACGGTTGCAAAAGTAACACAATTTCGTTAAATGGCAATTATTTTAGTATGAAAAGTGCTATTCTTTACACAATTTCTTCGATTTTTTATACAACGCGAACGATTTTTGACCAAACAATTCGCATTTTGCAAATAAATCAACATTATGACTTTCTTCTACGAACCAGAAATTAGACTTCGTTTATTCTCGCTCGCCTTTCGGCTCGATCGAAGGACCGAGAGGCAAGGGCGTTCCGCCCTTTGAAATCCTCATTTCCTAAACCCAACTACTGTCTTATTAAATTTCGTAAAATATAGTTTGGCTTCCTATTCAAATTTTATCAATTCAATAATGGCAAACAACTTATTTTCACTACTTTTGTCACAAATTTACATCAAATGCTAGGATCTATATTCAATGCCACAACAATCATCATCGGTGGTGCTATCGGAGCTTCTCTCGGCACGGGAATAAAAGAGAAATACAAAACGATTCTGTTCAATGCTCTCGGTCTCGCATGTCTTGTGCTGGGCATAAACTCGGCTCTTCCCAACATGGCGAAAAGTGAATATCCCGTGCTTTTCATCGCTAGTCTGGCGATAGGAGGAGTCATAGGAGCACGGTTGGATCTTCAAGGCAGGATCGACAGAGCGAATGCCAGGTTGAACCAGAAATCAGGCAAGGAAAACAATAGTTTACAGGGACTTATGACTGGATTCTTGTTGTATGCCATAGGTACTTTTTCCGTCGTCGGACCTGTGCTTTCTGCTTTGTCTCCTTCCCACGGATGGGCTTTCGGAGAGTCTGCCAACACTTTCCTTTACACAAACGCCACATTGGATTTTGTAACGTCGGCTGTGCTTGCAGCGTCGTACGGATGGATAATGATTCTCGCCGCTCCGATGCTCTTCTGCTGGCAAACGATATTCTACTGCCTCGGCTATTTCTGTGGCGACGGAATGCCTGAACCAATGAGAGTCGAATTGAGCATTGTGGGCGGAGTGTTGATTATAAGCTCCGGTCTGAGCATCCTTGGCATCAAGGATTGCAAGACTGTGAACCTACTCCCGTCGCTCCTGATACCGATTATTTTCTATGTCATAAAAGGGTTATAAAACCCAAACAAATATCAAGAAAAAAACATAAGAAAAGAAGGAGATAAGGCAATGCAATAAAAATGGGAAAAACAGTGCATGATTTTCTCAAAAAATTCTGAAATAATTGTTTCAATCTGCAAAATATTATATTTTTGTGGATATGAGAAAGAACTTATTTTTATCCTTTATTATCTTATTGGCGTCTAATTGCGCCAGCTTTGCGTTTGCTGAAGATTCAGCGGACTCATTTTTTATGCAAGGCAACGACAGCTACACTGCAGGCAAATATGCCGATGCGATAAATTCATATAAAAAAGCATTGAATCTAAGCCCAGGAAATGCATACATATTATATAATATGGGTAACGCATATTCCAATAGCGGAATGTATGGCGACGCGATAAAATGCTTCGACGCTGCAATTGATGGCGGACTGATAGACGCATCCATCTTTTTCAATCTCGGAAACGCATATAATAGTCAAGGTGAGACGGTGGAGGCTGTAGGGGCTTACAAAAAAGCATTGAAGATAAACCCTAATGATGATGCGACACTGCACAATCTAGCCATGGCATATACGACATTGGGCGACTTGGAGAATGCCATCAAATGCTATGAATCAGCAATCAAGATCAATCCTGATGACGCTGGTTCACACTATAATCTCGGAAATATATATTCCCAGATGGACGACGAGACTGCAGCCATACAATGTTATGCCAAAACAGTGAAAATCAATCCTTACTACGAGAAAGCATACTGCAATATGGGTGTGTCGTATAGCAATTTAGGCGACGAGGATCATGCCATCGACTGTTATCAGAAAGCGATCGAAGTAAACCCTCGTTATGCACGTGCACATTATAACCTTGGCATTTCCTTCCTTCATCGCAACTTGAAAGACAAGGCTGAATCCTGCTTCACAAAAGTGGTTGACCTGACACCATACGACATCAGTGCTTTCATAAAAATCGCCAACGCATACGGTGAGATGGGCAAACAGGAAAAACAGATCGAATGCATGAAGCGTGCCGCTGAACTTGGCGACGAGGATTGTGCTAAATGGCTGAAAGACAAAGGTGTGAAATAAGACAACCTATTATTCAGAGTATAAAATAGCAAAACAGGGACGAAATGGCTGGTCTATTAATTGCCATAATAGTATGGGTGTTATTATCCTACTTAGAGAATACCATTAAGTCAGACGCCAACGATTCTTATGAAGACTCTTCGAAAGCAAAAGATTCCTCGAAATCCCAAAATCGCTCATTTTATTTTGAAGATGTGGTAGTGGACGTGTTCATTGCAGTAGTGAAACTGACCCCAGATTTACATGTCTTAGGCGACGGTGTAAAAGAAAGGATGCGTGAATATGCCTTAAAAGCATTCGAAAAAATTGACAGTTCAGCTGCGAATACCAGAACAGATCATTTTGCTAGTAGGATAAACCCAAAAGAACACATAAAGGTAAAAGAGCTGCAAAAAAAAGTATCCGACAAATTAAAATACTACGATTTTCCATATAAAAAAGAGATTCTTATCGGCATGTGGTCGATTGCATACGCCGATGGTCAGGCTACACTCGACCAACAAAAACTCATCTCTATCATCGGCAAAGCCATGGGATTGCCGTACACCACTTGCAACAAAGTGGAGACGATGTTCTGGCAACGTATGAGAGCAGGCAAATTCGGCGACTACAAAGAGTTTGAGAAACGACGCAACCAATGGTTTGAAGACGAGGCAGAAAGGAAAGCAGAAAAGGAATTCGAAAAGAAGAGAAAAGGAAACAGCAATTCCAACCACACAAACGCAAAAAACAAAAACTACTCAAATCTCTCTCCTGAACTGCAAAAAGCTTACTCCGTATTGGGAATAGAACCGTCGGCAAGCATAGACGAGATCAAAAGTCAGAAAAAGAAGCTTTTGAAAAGATACCATCCTGATCTCTACGCCAACCAAGGTGAAGAGATGATAAAGAAGGCAACAAATAAGGCACAGTCGATAAACCGTGCCTATGAAATTATAATTCGTAATTTATAATGCGTAATTCGTAATTTAGAATTTAGCATTTTGAATTTAGCATTTTTTCCCAGATTTTCACTGCCTCAACAGCAGCCTTCACATCGTGGACACGTAAAATATCCGTCATGCCAGTAGACAATGCAAGCGTATTGATGGCAGTTGTGGCGTTCAGACTCTCTTCGATTGTGGTTTCAGCCACCTGCCAAGCCATTCTCTTACGTGAGACTCCCACCAAAACAGGCAATTTGAAAATGTCGAAACTACCCAAATTAGCCAACAATTTATAATTCTGAGCCATTGTTTTGGAGAATCCAAAGCCAGGATCCACGATGATGTCTTTAACTCCAAGCAGACGCAACTGGTCGATTTTATCAGCAAAAAACTTAATTATATCTCCCATAAAATCGGTATATGCATACTCCAATTGCTGTGCGGAGACACTGTTTCCCAAACTGTGCATCAATATATATGGCACACCGAGTTCAGCCACCGTCGCAAACAGATTGTCATCCAAAGCACCTGCTGAAATGTCATTAATCACGTCGGCCCCACAAGAAAGGACAGATTCCTTCGCCACAGAAGATCTGAAAGTATCAACCGAAATTATGACATCCGGATACTGTTTTCTCACAAGATATACCGCATTACACACCCTGTCCATCTCTTCCGATTCAGAGACCTCCACCGCCCCAGGACGAGTGCTAAAACCTCCAATATCAATCATCTGGGCTCCCTCAGATATCATCTGTTCGGCTCTATTCAATGTCTCCGAATCATTGTTTGCCCTGCTACCCGCAAAAAAAGAATCTGGGGTGGCATTTAATATTCCCATCACGACGGGTTTGTCAAAACTACGCAATCCGCATTTTCCAAAATTGATAGTGAACGACATATGTAAATCATTTAGAATTTATTCAAAATTACAAAATATGGTTGATATTTGATGTGATTTATTGGCTCAAAGAGATTAAAAATAGAAAATTGCTTATAAATTTGCACCGGATTTAAGGGGACGGATCTAATTCAAGTGAGTTAGATTTGCAAAAATTCATCAATCCAAGTGAGTTAAATTAAATTTGAAAAGGCAAAAGAGATGAAAAACAAGTACATTGATTTGATTGAGCAGTCGTTTGAGTTTCCTAACGAAGAGTTCAATGTTGAGGACAACCAGCTGCAATGGCATGGCATTCCTCTAATGGATATAATCAAACAGTACGGCACTCCGTTGAGAATTTCATATCTTCCGGCAATCGCAAATCACATTCAGCATGCACGCAGAATGTTCAACGTTGCCATGGCTAAGGTGGATTATCAAGGCACATACAACTATTGTTACTGTACCAAGAGTTCACATTTCTCATTTGTGATGGAGACGGTGCTGAAGCAGGGAGTAAACCTTGAAACATCTTCCGCATTCGACATTTTCCTTCTTGAAGCACTTGCAGAACAGGGTCATCTGCCTAAAGACAGATTCATTCTTTGCAACGGATTCAAGCGTCCTCAGTATGTTGAGAACATCCAAAGAATCATCAGCGATGGCTTCACTAACGTCATCCCTATCCTCGACAATAAATTCGAGCTTGATCTTTTGCTTGACGGATTCGATTTGCCAATCCAGGTAGGTATGCGTATGGCAAGTGAGGAGGAACCAAAATTTGATTTCTATACATCACGTCTTGGTATACGATACAGCGATTTGATTCCTTATTACAAACAGAAGATCCAGAACAATCCACAGGTAAAGCTTAAAATGCTTCACTTCTTCATCAACACTGGTATCCGCGACACTTCGTACTATTGGAACGAGTTGAACAAAGGTGTGAACATGTATATTGAGTTGAAGAAAGTATGTCCAGAGCTCGACAGTCTGAACATCGGAGGTGGTCTGCCAATCCAAACTCACATGGACTTCTCTTACGAATACGAGTATATGATAGAAGAGATTGTGACTCAGGTGCAGAACGCATGTCGTCAGGCTGGAGTGCCAGAGCCAAACATATTCACTGAGTTCGGATCATACACTGTAGGAGAAAGTGGAGCTATACTCTACTCTATCGTAAACCAAAAGCAGCAGAACGACCGAGAGAAATGGAACATGATCGACAGCTCATTCATCACAACAATGCCAGACACTTGGGCTATCAACCAGCGTTTCCCATTCCTTGCTATCAACAACTGGGACAAGGAATACGAACGTGTCCATCTTGGTGGTCTGACTTGCGACAGTGAAGACTTCTACAATGCGGAGGTTCACTCAAATGCCATCTTCCTTCCTAAGATGAAAGACGTGGATGAGCTATTCGTCGGCTTCTTCAACATGGGTGCATACCAGGAGGCGTTGAGCGGATACGGAGGCATCAAGCACTGTCTGATTCCAGCTCCTAAGATTGTCGTGATCGACCGCGACGAAAATGGAGAATACACGACTAAGTTGTTCGCTAAAGAGCAGAGCTACAAGTCGATGCTGAAAATTTTAGGATACTAAAAAATTCTAGTATAAAAATCAAAAAGAGGACGCACCACTTAATTGTGATGCGTCCCTTTTTATTAACATGAGTAATTATGAGAGATTATCTTTCGAAACTGTAGAAAAATGAAGGGAATCCACTGACTGTTATCACCTTCGTCTCAATATCGCCAGTCTCTGGATCATACGTGCAAAAACCATTGTAAGAATCATTAGCTGAACCGTAAACAATCTTTCCTTTGTGTATGCCCATTGCCATACCATGACCATTGGAAAGAGGAAGTCCCTTGATAACCTTCACTGTCTTCTCTTTAAGGTCGACAATCACTGGCACTCCAGTACGAGCAGTGTAGGTATTGGTGTTCTCTGGGTCAAGTCCAGTGGCATAACCGTAAGCATACATAATACCATCTGATATATACTGACATTTACCAAGCATATTGAGATAGTCACACGACAATCCGTCTACCTTCGTGCTATTCAAATTGAATCTGTAACTTTCATCAAACTCTGTCTCTCCCTTCTTAATGCGGGCGATACCTGCGTCCAAACCAGGGATGAAACCGAATGATCCTACGCAGTTGACATACAGATCTCCATTTTCATCAACAAAAATAGACTGATCATCAATAGGACGTGTCGGACCGCAGTAGCCAAGCGAAGTGTTGCGTATACGCTTGATGAAACTATCATCAGAAACTTTGTAAAGAGCCATTTCCACACTATTCTCAACCGGCATCCACTGTGAGTTATACTGCTCCAATGCCACATACAATATGTTGTCTCTGATACACATCGCTCCAGGATATGCTGAGACTCCATCATTACGGAGTGGAGAGACGTCGATCCTTGATATTTCTTTCATAGTCTCAGGATTGAACACAATGATCATATCAAGACTTTGGCAACATACATACGCCTTTTCTCTGCTTGCCTCAACAACGATCGCAGCACTCGAATTGGCAGGAAGCATCATCGAACCCTTAAGTTCAAGTTGGTTTGAACTGTTGAGAACATATCGTTTCAGAGTCAACTCTGTTCCTCCCATATAATCTGGGAAGATATAGATATTTCCACTCTCACATACGCAAGGATAAGATCCGAAACCAAGAGGAATAGCATTCTTGTTGTCGTAGCTGACACCGCCGCCCAATTCACTTATCGCCTGCAAATAACCACTTCCACTATCACCCGAAGGATTGGTCACAGTTGTGGAGAAAAGGATTTTTCCCGAAGCAAGGGTGTTGTCATCGTCTTCATCATCCTTGCAAGATGTGAATACACTTGCGAATGCAAGCAACAATAGATAAAATGATTTCTTCATTTTCTTAAAAATTTTATTTATTTCATTACATATCTGACCTTAAGCGAGTAATTACGTCCTGGCAATGGTCTGTTCAATTCTGAATACACCACTCTGTCTGTCAGGTTTTTGACTTTGAATGATATAATCCAACTGTCGTAATTAAAGCTATGTTCTATACAAGCATCAAATGTGAGAGATGACGGTATCTTTCTGTCCTGATATTTGCTCATCTCAAAATCGTAGAAGTATTCGTGTATGTATGAAGCGTCGACAAGCAGACGTGTATTTTGTTTTTTACCACCGAACAGATTTTCCTTATGCAGATCCATACCCCAGTTTGCTAACAGATAAGGGATATTCGGCATACGTTTGTTGTAAGTAGGATTCTCCGCTTCCGAGCCAGTCTCATGTTCACGATAATCACGCAAATCCTGGTATGTCGCGTTGGCATATAGGTACAATACAGGAGCGACGTCACTCTTCACCTCAATCTCACCACCATTGGAGCGTACGGTTCCAAAGTTGGCATATCTAGCCATCGATGGTATCATGTCTGCCTGATAACGTATCATGTCGTGCAGATCATTAAAGAAATATCCGGCTTCAATCTCAGTGACGCCAAATTTGGTCAGACGTCGGTATATCACACCTGCATTGAGTCCATTGCATCGTTCAGGTTCAAGGTCAGTTGCAGGCAGAACAGAATAACCATTACCAGCAAGTTCCTCAGATGTAGGAATTCTCACCTCAGAACTGAATGACAATTTGGCCATCATACGCTTGTTGAATTTATAACGCAACGATTCACTTCCTCCCCAGTAATTTTTTTTCATGTCTATGTCGACGGGATTATTGATGAAAGTGTGTTCAAGTGCTTTAGTCTTTGAAGTGAACAAGAAGTTTTTTATTGTAGTTGCGCTCATAAACTTACCGTCAAACAGAGTCAGGTCATAAGAGAATCCCGTAGTCAAGCTTTTCATTCTGCTAGGAAAATTCGTCTGATATCCGAAAGAAAGATCCATAAGTTCATTATGAGGATTCTGGTGCATACTTGTCGCATAAAGATTTAGATTGAACGTATGGTGTTTATTGAGCAAATAGTTGAGATTAAGTTTAGAAAGCAAATCCTTCGTCCTGTTGTCAGAGTCGGAAGCATAATTTCCTTGTTCACCTCCATACGGAGAGACAGAGTTGTAGCGGTTTCCATCCCAGTCGTAACGGTAAGAAGCCTTGTCATTGAGTCCATTCTGACCATAGCTGAAGCTTGCGTCAAAATCGAAATCAAGACCATCCGCAATAAAATTGTCCTTTTTCAATGAAAGGGCAGAAATACCAGCCTGTCCGTGAGTATACGCCTCCCTTATATCAAAGTCAATACCCTGAATCTCTTTTTTGGTATTCGTATATACAAGTTCAAGTTTAGCCTCATCAAAATACCATTTTGTAGCCTTCAGTGAACCGCCTGCCATGACTTTTCTGAAAGCGTCATGATCCCTCTTCACGACTCTATTGTTAAGATTAGGCAGTTTCATCTCATAATCATTGTCAGAATATGTGTATACGCCACCGACACCAAACTGTAAACCTGTCTTTTTGTTAGTACGTTTGAAAGCAGTGTTAAACTTGTGGGTATTGAAAGAAGCGAGCTCATAACTTGCGTCAAGATACACAGGAGGGTATTCTTTCGTAACAACATTTACAGCACCACCCAACGCAGATCCTCCAAAACGATACGGCACAATACCTTTGTATATTTCGATTCGTTCAATCATATCTGTCGGCACGTCGTTGAGCGACAAATAGTCACTGAACTGACCCATAGCAGCCTCGTCAATATAGATTCCCATTCTCTTGCCTTCAAGTCCACGCACTGATATTCTTGACGCGCTACCAACTCCTCCTGTATTACGCACTGTCACACCTGTAGTGCGAGCCAATGCGTCGTTTATATTTGAACTTGTTCCTTCTAGCAGTTTCGTCGAAATCACAGACACTGGCATTGCAGCCTCACGCATCTCACGTATCTCATTACGTTTCGCCACAATCGTGATCTCCTCAAGTTCCTTTATATCCGCCTCATTGAAATCATTCTGTGCGGTGGCATCCACAGCTGCAATCATAGCAATAGCCATAACTGACGCTACTTTTCCTCCGTATCTTTTCACATCAAATCCAAGATTTTCAATTATCATTTCCATTTTATAACCTTTAGCTTTCGCACTAAAACGTTGATTTTCATTGGCACATATTGTCAACGAATGTAATTCCGTCTTCTTATTACCTCCAATTTGCGGTTGCATAACATATTTTTTTAACACAAAATTACAGGCACGTGACAAATGCCACAATACCCAATTTTTGTGATAATGAAGATTGATATGGGATAAAAACAAAAAAGTTGCGTTTCGCAACGCAACTTTCTGAATCATTATGATATATTCAAAATATATTCGAAAAAGCAAAATTATTTTATTCTCTTATATCCATATTTAGAAGTACTTCCCAACTCTTCCTCAATGCGAATCAACTGGTTATACTTTGCCATACGGTCAGTACGAGACAAAGATCCAGTCTTTATCTGGCCAGAATTAGTAGCAACAGCAATATCAGCGATCGTAGTGTCTTCAGTTTCTCCAGAACGGTGAGATGTTACAGTTGTATAGCCATGACGGTGGGCCATTTCAATAGCGTCAAGAGTTTCTGTCAAAGAGCCGATTTGATTAACTTTGATAAGGATAGAGTTGGCAGCTCCCATCGCAATACCCTTCTGCAAGAATTTCACATTAGTGACAAACAAATCGTCGCCGACCAGCTGGCATCGACCTCCGATTCGTTCAGTAAGTTTAACCCAATTATCCCAATCGTTCTCATCCAATCCGTCTTCAATAGAATCAATAGGATACTTAGTGATCAACTGCTCCAAATAATCAATCTGCTCACCCGCACTCAACTTCTTGCCATTAGGATCTTTCTGCTTACCATTCTTCAACTGCTTATAGTCGTAGAAGTACTTGCCGTTTTCCACCACAGCAAACTCACTTGCAGCACAGTCCATTGCAATTTTCACATCCTTACCCGGCTCATAACCTGCGTCTTTAATAGCCTGACAGATAGAATCAAGAGCATCCTCCACTCCATCAAGGTTAGGAGCGAAACCACCTTCGTCACCTACAGCAGTAGAAAGTCCACGTTTCTTAAGCAATTTTGCCAAATTGTGGAACACCTCAGCACCCATTCTGACAGCCTCCTTCAAACTTGATGCTCCGACAGGACGGATCATAAACTCCTGGAATGCAATTGGAGCATCTGAATGGGCACCACCATTGATTATATTCATCATAGGCACAGGCAAAGTATAGGCGTTAGCACCACCAATATAACGATACAAAGGAATGTTCAAAGCTTTGGCAGCAGCTTGGGCAACCGCCAAAGAAACTCCCAAAATAGCATTAGCACCAAGTTTACTCTTTGTTGGAGTGCCATCCAAATCAAGCATCTTCTGGTCGATAGCACGCTGCTGGAACACACATTCTCCAATAAGTGCAGGAGCGATAACATTGTTCACATTTGCAACCGCCTTAAGCGTACCTTTACCCAAATATCTGTTTTTGTCTCCATCACGAAGTTCAAGAGCCTCATTTTCTCCTGTGCTTGCACCAGATGGAACAGCAGCACGTCCTAACACACCATTTTCAAGAACTACATCAACCTCTACAGTTGGATTACCACGTGAGTCGAGGATCTCACGACCTACAATTTTCTTAATTTTCATTTTCCAATTTTTTATTTACGACACAAAATTAATGCAGCCAGAAAATGTTGTCAATCACTTAAAATTGTGATTTATAAAAACAGACCAAGCTGATATTCTAATTTTTTCATCAAATTTGGAGATAACAAAAAACGGTCATTCTCAAGAATAACCGTTTCTATCAAAAAAAATGTGGTTAATTAACAAAAAATATTTTTTCATATGTGTAGTACAGTTTAGGGGAAATAGATTTAAATATTCTGATGCAAAAGTATGACAAATCCATATTCAAAGAAACCCCTATTAATAGTGATTATAAGACAGAAATGATAACAAAATTAATCATCTACTCTATAATATTCTCCCTAAGAAGCAACACCAACGACACAACAATGTCACACCAATGTAATATTCAATCTACATTTAGTGTCGATAAAATCAATATCTTTGCAATGCAAAGACATCTATTACTCTTACTCATATTCGATATACTTATGAAAATTCTTGTTGTGGACGATGAATTGGACATCTGCGAACTACTTCAGTACAATCTTGAAACAGAAGGATATGAGGTTGTGACAGCAAATTCAGCAGAGGAGGCTTTGGCACTTCCGCTGAATGAATACGCGTTGATTCTTCTTGACGTGATGATGGGTGAAATGTCCGGTTTTCAGATGGCACGTAAACTCAAAGAAGATCCTTCCACCTCACACATTCCGATAATCTTCATCACAGCACTTGACGATGAAGACAATACAGTAAAAGGACTCAATATTGGTGCAGACGACTATATCGACAAACCACTTAGCATGAAAGAGGTGAAGGCTAGAGTCAGGGTTGTGCTTAGGCGAACAACTATTCCACTCATCCTCAAAGAAAGAAAAACGAAAAATATCATATGTTACGAAGGCATCACCCTCAACCAGAATGCCAAAGCCGTGACGATTGATGGAGAAGAACTGACACTCACCAAACTAGAATATGAGCTGTTGTCACTCTTGCTACAAAACCCAGGCAAGGTATTCTCCCGAGAAGACATATTGACTCATTGTTGGCCACAAGACGTCTATGTGCTCGACCGAACTGTGGATGTCAACATCACACGACTCAGAAAAAAGATTGGGCATTATGGCAAACAAATAAAAACTCGTATAGGCTATGGCTACTGCTTTGAAAAGTAAGTCGTTTCAGAGGAATCTGTTCTTCAGTATCGGCAGCATTTTCATACTGTTTGCCGTATGCTTCGGCATATACCAATACCAAAGAGAGAAAAACTACAAAATAGACATTCTTCACACACGTCTGCAAATGTTCCATTATGCGATGATGCAATCATTGGGAGAACAAGGCATCCTTTGCGACAGTACTTTCAAAGCATACACAAAAGTCCATAGTATCGACGGAATGCGTGTAACCGTCATCGACACAAACGGCAAAGTGCTCCAAGACAATGTTGACGACATTATAGATTCATTGCCGAACCATCTGAAACGGCATGAAGTGCAGGAAGCCTTAATTCACGGTAGCGGATATGACATCAAACGAACTTCTGAAACCACACATGAGACATACTTCTACTCAGCCACTAAATTCGGTCATCTGATCATTCGAACAGCCGTGCCATATTCAACCGAACTAACAGAATTCCTACAGACAGACTATTCCTACTTTTTATATACAATCGTCTTGACATTCCTATTGGTCATCGCCCTGTACTGGAACACAAGTCGAATAAGTCGGCATATCGAGCACCTACGTGAATTTGCTATCAAAGCAGAAAACGGAGAAAAGCTAGACCATGAACTGGAACGTCGTTTACCCAATGATGAATTAGGAGACATCAGCCACACCATCATAACCCTATACTGGAAACTACGTCACAGTGAGGAAGACAAGGCTCGTATCAAACGTCAGCTAACACAGAACGCAGCACATGAGTTGAAGACCCCAGCCATGAGCATACATGGTTATCTGGAAAGTATTCTCGACAATCCAAACATGTCAGCCGACAAACGCCAGCACTTTCTGGAACGTTGTTATGCACAAAGCGAACGAATGAACAAATTGCTAATGAACATGGCTCAACTGACTCGTTTGGACGAGACTCCAATGACTTTATCAGAGCACAGTTCATCAGTTGATATAGTGCCGATAATCAGAAACGTATTGGAAGATACATCCCTACAATTAAATGAAAAAGGCATAGAAAGCATAGTTGAGTTGCCAGAAAAAATAACCATCACTTCCCCACTCGTCGAAGCGGAAGATGTGTTATATAGTGTTTTCCGCAATCTCGTCGACAATACGATATTCTATGCAACAGGAGCAAAAAAAATCTGTATAGCATACAAAAATGGTGAATTTCTGTTCTCCGATGATGGAATTGGAGTTTCACCAAAACATCTTCCTTATCTTTTCGAACGTTTCTATCGCGTCGACAAAGGACGTTCACGAAAAATGGGCGGCACAGGTCTTGGACTCGCAATTGTGAAAAATGCCGTAACAGCACATGGAGGAACAATAACAGCACTTACAACACCAGGAGGAGGTCTGACCGTAAAGTTCACACTTAAACCATAACATTTCTATAAGATTTCTCATACAAATCTATAAGCAACATTTTTGTATTATGGGCGTAACACATCTGTAACACTAAGCCTGTATCTTCGCAATGTCAAAAAGAGAAACATAACACTCTTATTGGCAAACTTTAAATAAGACTTACAGAATGAATTTTTCCAATTCCGTATTAATCTTTGCAGTCGTCTTCTTTGGGGTCAAGAACAAACAATCCCGAAGAAGACGATTTCTATATAGTTTCTTATTGTTAAAAAAATCAACGTCAATTTCCACAGAGCTAAGCATATGATTATTTTCAGATACGTCACAATTATATAAAACTCAAACATATGGACATTATTTTTCTTGTGATTGTTGTTTTTCTTATAGGCCTTGCCACTATAGACCTTGTGGTTGGAGTAAGCAATGACGCTGTGAACTTTCTAAGTTCCGCCGTCGGAGCAAAAGTGGCAAAATACCGAACAATATTGTTGGTAGCAGCTATAGGAATTTTCACTGGTGCCGCATTAAGCAATGGAATGATCGATGTTGCACGCCACGGAATCATGCTTCCAGAGCATTTATCATTCTACGATGTAATGTGTGTGTTTCTTGCTGTGATGGTCACAGATGTGGTGTTGCTGGATATATTCAACACACTGGGAATGCCGACGTCGACAACAGTCAGCATGGTGTTTGAGCTATTAGGTGGAGCACTTGCTATAGCCGTAATAAAATTATTCAGTGGAGCTACAGATTCAAATGGAGTGCTTTTGACTTTGGGTGATCTGATAAATACAGAAAAGGCATTCAGTGTCATTATCGGTATTTTCTTAAGTGTGGCGATTGCCTTTGTACTCGGAAATATAGTACAATGGATAGCACGAATTGTATTTACTTTCACATACAGAGTAAATGGCAAAACCACCAATGCAGAAGGAGAAATGGATGGACTTATCAGTTCATCTCTTAAAATAGGTATTTTCGGAGGAATAGCGGTAACAAGCATAATTTGGTTTCTGTTAATCAACGGATTAAAGGGATCAAGCATAATGACATCTGATATCAAAGAGATAATCAACAATAACACTTGGCTGATATTAGGAGGTGGATTTGCGGTATTCTCTGTAATCATGACCATACTAAGTGCATTTAAGGTCCCTGTACTTAAATTTGTTGTGTTGCTTGGAACGTTCGCCTTGGCTATGGCATTTGCCGGCAATGATTTAGTGAACTTTATAGGTGTGCCACTCACAGGACTTGATGCCTACAACGATTATATGGCCAACACAACTGGAGACGCATCGTCTTACATGATGAAATCTCTTATGAATTCTGCACATACACCTACCCTCTATTTAATAATCGCGGGCATAGTGATGGTCCTCGCACTCACATTCTCAAAGAAAGCTCAAAACGTGACAAAGACATCCGTTGACCTTTCGCGTCAAGATGAAGGAGACGAGATGTTTGGTTCGATTGGAGCAGCACGAGTTTTGGCACGTACAACACAAAAGACAGCCGCATCATTAACTAGTTATATTCCAAAGTCTATTGTGTCTTGGATAGATTCTCGATTCAACGCCAATGCCGCAGTTTTGCCACAAGGAGCAGCGTTCGACCATATACGTGCATCAGTAAACCTTGTCCTTGCAGGACTACTCATTGCTATCGGCACAAGCATGAAACTTCCGTTATCCACCACTTACGTCACCTTCATGGTTGCCATGGGAACATCACTTGCCGACCGTGCATGGAGTCGTGAGAGCGCTGTATTCCGAATCACAGGCGTATTAAGTGTCATCGGAGGATGGTTCATCACTGCAGGAGCCGCCTTAATCCTCTGTTTCGTTGTCAGCAACGCATTGTTCTTTGGATCATTCATAGCAATGGTGATAGCCATCATAATTGTGATCATATTACTTTTCCGAAGTAATATAAACTACCAAAAGAACAACCAAAAAAGCAAAACAGATGAGCTATTCTCTAAAATCGTACATTGCGATGACAAAACTGAATGTTGGGAATTGCTTTGCAAACATGTGAGGTATATAACAAAAGAAAACCTCCAATTAGTGGCAGAAAAATATGAGGCATTGACAACAGCGTTTTTCTACGAAGATTACCGTACAATCAAACGTACTACTGTTCAGACTGAAAGTCAACGTAAGGAAATCAAAAGGCAGCGTCGCAAACAAATTATAGCATTACGCCACATAGATCCGATTCTAAGCGTTGAGAAAGGGACATGGTATTTTCTTATCATCAATTCTCTTGCCCAAATGGTTTACTGTCTGAAACGAATGGGAGAACCATGTCGTGAACATGTTGGCAATAATTTCAGTCCAGTGCCAAACGAATATATAAAAGAGTTTCTCGTCTTCCGAAATGAAATAGTCAATCTTATCAATCGGGCTGTCTCTATTGACGACGTTGCTCAAATCCGCGATGACGCAGCTAAGTTGCAATCAAATCTCTCGGATTACCGCAAACGAATTATTAAAGATATCCATACAAAGCAACTCAATATAGAAAGCATGACTGTCTTTCTGAATCTTGTGCAGGAATCACAGGAACTTTTGAGTGCTCTACGTCACACTATGAGAGGAGAAAACAAGTTTGAGGAACAATTAGACTAAAAAGTAAAAATTTCTCTCTTATAAATTAAGACACGACAAGTAGAAATCACGACCAAGATGTAAACCATTTCACATCTGCTTAAGAAAAGCAGAAAAATAACCGATAATAATTTAAAGCTATACTTTTTAAATAGTTAGCCACAATCACTCTGTGAAGAGTCATTGTGGCTCTTTTATTTCAAAATATCATCTTGCTGAATAACGCTGTTCTACCACCTGCCAGTTTATAATCGACCAAAGTGCAGAAAGATGATCAGGGCGACGGTTCTGGTAATCCAAGTAATACGCATGCTCCCAAACATCAAAAGTCAACAATGGAGTTAATCCTCGTTGAGCCGGATTGGAAGCGTTTGCCTCTTGAGAAATAACTAGTTTGCCATCAGCATCCGCAGAAAGCCATACCCATCCAGAGCCAAACAAAGTGGAACCTTTCTTTTGGAACTCTTCCTTGAAAGCATCAAAAGAGCCAAAATCTCTAGCAATAGCTTCAGCTATCTTGCCAGATGGAATATTGTTAGTTTTGGAAGGGGCAAACTGTCCGAAATAAAGTTCGTGGTTGAGTATCTGACCTGCGTTGTTGAATATTCCTCCATTAGATTTTTTTACAATGTCGACGAGAGACATTCCTTCAAAACCAGAGCCAGGAAGCAGACCATTCAGATTGTTCACGTATGCCTGCAAATGCTTTCCATAGTGGAATGAAATAGTTTGTCGACTGATAACAGGTTCTAACGCATCCTCAGCGTAAGGCAGCTTCATTAATTCAAAATTTGTAGCCATATTATATAATGTTTTTAATTAAACACTCAGATTCAAACACTCTTATGTAGACTGAAATATTTGTAACAAAGGTAGAATAATTAATGATTGATCCCATAAAATAACAATTGATTTTATCTATAGTTCAAATAATATTTTTGGCGTCAACAACAATCTCCAAATCATACACAACAAAAAAACAAAAACCACCTCCCGAAACAATTTCGAGAAGTGGTTTTTGCAATCTATCCAAATAATACCACTACATTATCTAACAATTATCTTCTTGCCATTGACAATATAGATACCCTTAGGTAATGTAGCCACCTGAGTGACACCTTCGTCATACTGAGCATTTTTCACGATCAATCTTGAAAGAATATCATAGATATCAAGTGAGCCTGCTTTTGTAGACTTGACATAGATGTGGTTATGATCCGTATATACAACAATACTATCATTGTCGTTCCAAACATCCACAACAGAATCGTACTCTAACAGCTGACTCCAAGTGGCATTCTTGCCAAAATCTCCAACATTACCATACTCATCAAGTATGTTGTTTACATTAACCTCAATCTTATAGAAGCCTGAATGATTTGTTTTAGATGAGATATCTACCAAATAAGTATAATCATCTTGTTGAACAACCGAGATAGAAGGATCACTTAGATTTTCTCCACCCTGACAATATAGTTCAATGTCATTATAATCGAATGTCTCATTCTGAATCTTACGATTGAACTTAACGACAACCGCATCCACAGGAGAAGTCACGGCAGTAACACCAGTAGGGACTCCCGAAATCTCGGCAACCTTCAAGACGTTCTTCTTAACACTGTAATAAATATCGTAATCATTCTCTCCAAGTTCTGTCATATAGTCTAAGAAATGTAGACGGTTCACATAGATTGGTTTTCCTCCATCTGGAAGAGTAACGAATGTTGTCCATACATTACTCAATGGAATCTCCACACTATCCTTCACTCTGACAACTTTCACGATATCATAACAATTATCGCCAGGATCATTCATCTGAGCATAATTCCAACCTGTATTAGATGGAATGACTGTAAGTTTGACTACAGTGTCAGCAGTTGTCACAATATTCTTATTGAGTGTAGCGCGCTGAGCTTTATTCACCTCGTCGTCCCCACCATCAGAATAATAGATTGCGTCAGGAGTGTCTTCATCATCCTTTTTATCATTGACAAGGAAGTCGACAACATGATCATTCTTCACTCCATAAGCGTCAACAGTCTTAATCAACTCATGGATTGCTATTCCTTTCACCAAACTCAACTCTGGATTACCAAAGCTATTAGCATGGACAACACTTGCCTCATACTTAGTGAAATGACCTAGCAAAGAACTTGTCAACCACCAAACACCAGTTTTAGCAGAATGAGCCTCAATATTACCAAAGTCGATATTTTCAGATCCAAGATCACAATCCTTGCCATTCAAGCTAGAGCCAATAATAGCGAAGTCGATCAACAATCCCTTTTCATTGGCTTCTATCTCAGGCTGAGCAGTCTCAAGTTTCACATTCTTAGCGATACCATAACCCTGGTTGTCGATTCTCACACCCAAAGCAGCAGGTACACTTGGTTCTACACGATCAAGAGTCAAAGCATCGTCGCTAAGTATATTACGCTGCATGAAGTAGTCGATCTGCAAGTCTGGGCTTGGATTAACCGTCAATGTCACTGGGAATAGATCTGCCTTTACTGTATCTCCAGAAGATGGATCTACGTAGACGATATATCCACCAAATGAATAATTGATAGGAGACGTAGGAGCTGCACCCTTCTCAGGAATGAATCTGAACAATGCAGTTCCTTCTGATTTTGGTGCGATTTCACCAGTACCGTCGATTGCAGAAATACCTGTCAACTTCTGAGTATTAATCTGGAACAAATCATTAGCAAGTTCTCCCTTATCATTACGAACCTCAAGCACGACTTTGAATCCTTCCATAGCTCCAGACTCATTACCATTGTTGACAGTAAGAGTACCGTCGAATGCCTCACGAGTCATTGTCAATGTCTGAGCAATATGAAGTTTAACACTTGCACAAATGCTCTTCTGCGATGGTTTGTTAACCTGCTCATTGATAGAAGTCATCATAGTATATATATCACCAAATCCTCTCAACTTCAAATAAGTATAAAAGTTAACAATACTATCTACATATGACTTAATTACCGTATCATCAATGATATTAGGATATTGCTCATTTGGAGAATATACTCCGTTTTCATTAGCCACCAAAGTTTCATTCCAACGCTGAGCAAGTTCAACCATTTCTGTAGTAGACAAGTCAACTGAAGGCAAAGTCTTAACAGAATCAATATCTATTTTTCTTCGATTAGAATAATCTTTGATAGTATAATCAAAATAATCAACAATACCATCTACTGAAAGCAAATCCTCTGATCCTGCAAGTTCCTTCATTATATTTGTTTTATAATTAAGGAATCCAGTCAACTCAATAGCATCCTGAGCTGCCAACGAACGAGCATCAACAGTTTGATATATACTATTCGGCATATCATACTTTGCCTTTTCCTTTGCAAGTTTCTTAGAACCTTCCAGATCACTCATGCGAGTTCCATCACTATAATGTATATCAGCGATTTCACCATCAACAATCATTACAGTATCTCCTGCCGTTGTAACAGTCACTCGAGTATCCTCATCCTCCTCATCCTTTCCACGTACCCAGTCAACAAAATATCGGCCACAATTCTTTGCATATCTTCCAGCATCACAAGAATTCAACTGACAAAGCAAATCAATACAACTCCAAGGAACTTTTTTTACTACAGGAATTTTATTCTTAGCTTTATTCAAAAAAGTCTTACTCTCACCATAAAGGAAATCCACCGTTTTATAATGATCAAAATGCTCAGGATCTTCATAATATTCCTTTATTAAATTAGTCGATTTATAAAGACTCTGTAATGCACCAACTCCCATAAATGCTGTATCTACTTTATTTGGTTTTAAGTATTTAGTCACAACATCACCATACAATATTTTTTCTGTATTAGCGATATTACTTTTAGCTCTATTTAATCTTAGTACATCTGTGCTAGCAACCCAATCATCATCTTTTTCTTCATCAAGATGATCTTTTTGCTCACAACTCAAAGCCTTTCTTTTTGCTTCATCATCTTCCTTAATTGCATTATGAAGTTTTCCTGTGCCGTATTCAAGAAGAGGACCTACAACAGGAACTAATCCTAAAAGACTTCCTGCACAACCCCAAGGATCAACTTTTGACAAACAAGAATTACAAGGAATATCCAAGTTGACTGAAAAATGATTATTCTTAACATTTCCAAGTTCATGGTTGTCACTATGTGAACCTCCTCCATAAGCTGGAATATCAAATCCGCCACCACCAGAACCACCATTACCAGTCAGAGGAACAAGGTATGGACAACCCCAAGCATTTGGACTGACTGCAGACAACTGTCTTAAAATTCCACAGACATAAGAATACTCTGCATGTACGTTTGGACACTCAGACGTACCGAACGACTCGTCCTCAAGAAGGATTCCGTTTCCACCACTGATTGAATAGCTACCTGGGCCAAACTCATCGTCTGTACGTACAATAGTGACTGGCACAAACTCTGTATGGTTTGCAGGCAACGAATCAATATAGTTGTATGGCACATAGAATCTATAGTATGGAACTCTAGGCATTCCAAACTTGACATAGTGGGCAGCGATCAAACCATGGTTGGTGATCTGTAGACGTACCGTCTTTGGAACACCGACTTCAAATCTGCTCTTGTCTGGAACTCCATTAGGGAATGACAATGTCACAACAGGAGCAGGAACATTTGTTTCATACTCAAAATCAAGATTGATGTCATACTTATCCTCAATCTCAACACGCTCCACATTCCAAGTGTATGTGATTGCCTGATAAGCCAAGAAGACAAACTTTTCCAATTTCTGGCCAGCCTGAATCTCAATTGTCTCCTGATATTCTGAATGCTTGTCAGCCTTTACACATAACAAATATGAACCTTCAGGAATACTGTCAAATTTCACAATACCTGATGTATCAGAGTAGCCAGAGGCAACTTCTTGATTGTTGTACTGGTTGCGAACAACAACCTTAGCACCATTCAAATGTTTCTTGTCCGCAGTGTTGTAGAAATATTCATCCACCACGTCAACCTCCAAGCTACCCTTTGATTCTGAAGAGTATTCAACTCTGAATGACAAGCTTGTAGATTTACCATTAGCACAATTGACTCCTATCGAACCTGTATATGGAACATTGATTGGAGCACCATCAAAATAAGATAGTTTCAACGGAACATATACAGTATCACCAGATTTGATGCTTGACAATTTAGTTGAAGGAACACTGAATCCTTCGAAATCAGGCAATGACAATGTAATGTCTCCCGTTTCTCCAAATCCTGCATTTGTCAACTCAATATTGATATATTTAGGTTTCTGCTTTGACACATATTCATTGATATTTGCAGGAGAAACCTTGATCTGGCCATAAGGCTGTTCACAATAGAAATATGTAGAGAAATCACAAGTTGTATTCTCGTCGCAAGACACTCTGAACACACTTGGAAGATACATTCTACCCTCAGTCAATTTTGTACCAGTCGCTTTGAAAGGAATTCTTGCAGATTCACTTCCCTTAAGAAGTTTCAATGTATCAAACTTGACTACCAAGCCATCTGCCAACTCTCGTGTTTCAACCACAAGATTATGTAGATCAACAGAGCTTCGGTTTGTGATTGTCACAGTACCATCGATTGTATCGCCCTTCTGGATTGTCCACTTGGTAGTACCACCAGTGTAAGCCATACCTGGAATATTGAAGCTTGCATAAGCTACATTTTCAGATTTTGAACCTACATATACTTTAACTGTATAAGTACCGCATTCTGTCTTTTCAGTTGCGAACTTCACTGCGGCACGACCAGTCGAATCTGTGACACCTGTTGTTGAGTGAGTAAATCCAACATTTGAATTTGCCTCAATTGTAAGTGTTTTGCCCGCCATTGGAGTGCCGTAAGCATCAGTAAGGATACCAGTCACATCAACAGTGTCTCCAGCATGGTAAACTTCCTTATCTACAACTGCATCGTATACATAGTAGTTAGACAATGTTCCAGCAAGATACAGCGTGATCTCATACTTACCTGAGTTACCAGATTTAATTGTGATCTCTGCGTCACTTGTCTGCTTCTTCACATCTGTCGGAGTATAATAGATTCTTAGATAACCTCCATTGAGTTTATCCCAACCATTTTCATACTTGGCAGAGAAATCAGCAGCGTCTTTTCCTGAAATCTTATATGTGATTGAATCTGTCAATTCAAATCCCTTCACATAACGAGTCAAAGAAGATGTTTCGTTCAATTTAGAACCAAACACACAGTTGACATTACCACTCACCTCCAAACTTACTGGAATATCGATTCTGAAACTGTCAATATCAGAGCATATAGTGTCACATGCGATAGCAGCCTTAACCATATACTTATACGTTGTATGGTTGTCAAGACCCGACAAATATTTGCTGTGATCCTTCACATAAGAAACAATTGGTGTCGACGGCATTTTCTGAGATGCCTTCCATACATACAACTCATATTTGTCAACCTCAACAGGTAGAGCCAATCTGTTCCATTCTATCGTCATGTTATTATTCTGCTCATTCACAACATATGCGACCTGAGGATGAGTGAAATTAACCTTCTTCTTAGAGAAATCAGGATATACATAATAGTTGTAATTGAATGGAGCACCTGCAACTCCAGCTTTGTCATAAGGAGTCACCTTCAATATCAATGTATCGACGACGCTTCCTGATGTGCGTAGTTGCATAGACGGAATTGTTGTGCCACTACCAGAAGTGCTCTCAAATCCAGTAACATTTCCTGTATAATCGATCTTCCAATCAATTTTAGAGATTGTAGAGTCGAATGTAGCCTCTAGAGATGTTCTGTCATAGCAAACAACCTGACTATAATCCAACATCTGAACATACTCACCGTCAAACTCAATAGCACCAAGGTCAACTGCCTTACCATATATTCTTGCTCCTCCATTGATATCTGTCTTAGCAGTCATAACACTGTCAAGACCCTTGTCGATACAAGATGATGTCGCATGTAGACGGTAGTCTCCTCCAGCAGCATTGATGAAACATACATAATTCTTCGACGCATCAGAACCACTATTTGAAGTAGCCAACTTGATGTTGTTTTCACCAGTCAAATCTCCATCAGACGCACAATACTTAACCTTCATATAATCAGAAGATACAACCTGAGGCAGTACAACATCAGTAACCTTATTGCCATAGATGATTGAATTGGCAATCGTAGTGTATTTTTTAGGAGATGAAGAACTGAAACCTATCGCACTACTGTTTCTTGTCTTGTTATGTGCAACAGTAGAGTTAGTGATAAATGAAGTGTAATCAGCACATATAATATAATTATCATAACCATTATAATATGCCTCATTACCACACACCAAAGAATTCTCCAAAGTAGAGTTTGACAAGTAGACTGTTTTGTTGTACCTTGTCTTATTATTCATGATCTTACAATATGAAATAACCGAATTATCAACAGCATCAATTATTCCATATTCATTTGTGATACCGCAAATCTGAGAATTTGACATTTTTGTTCCACTCAAATAAATAATCTTATTACTTTGAGTTGTCGTATTGTCTACGAACGAACAACTGTCTACAACACCGCCATAGATTTTAAGATCTTGAATCTTATTTTCTACAAACTTACAATTTCGGAATGTAGACTTCTCAGCATAAACGCCCTCATTACCTAATCTTGCATTTCTAAAAATACAATTGTTGAAAGTGGTATTCTTTTTAGATTTCACATTCACGCCACTGTTGCTTTGCAAGTAACCATTCTGAATTGTGAATCCATCCACAACGATTGCCAACGAATCAGCGAAATCATAGTTCTGAATGATACATCTTCTCTTATATCTACCGTCGATAATAGTGACATTCGTCTTCTCATCTCTCTCATCCAAAGAAGATTCTGTTCCAGCAAAACCTCCGTATAGACTCACACCTGCAGAAAGAGAAATTGCAGATACCAAAGAGGTGTCTCCTAGGTAAGTACCTTTGGCCACCCAAATCTCATGTCTGTTTCCTGTTGTCGACGCGAGTGTCACAGCCTGATTGATTTCACCAAGTGCGTCATCCCAGCTCAAACCAGAACCATCTGATCCAGACTTGACATAGATGATTGTACCCACTGTAGCTCTTTCACTGAATGCAGACTCAATAGCACCCATATCAACAGACTCACTCTGCTTTCTTACATTTTTATTCAAATCAAGTGAGTCAGTCACGTCTGTTCCTGCATTGATACATAGAGAAGTGCCTGAAAGTGAATAATCACCCTTTGAAGCATCCATAAACGCCGCACTCGACTTGCCACCATCAATATTGCCTTCGCCATTCGCTCCACCCTCAATCATTGAATAATTGATTGTGGCTCCATTCACATAAACAGTCTCAGAATTATTAGATCGTTTGTTACCCACAATAATCGAATTCAAGATTTGCGGAAAATTATAACAGCCAACAGTCTGATTATTAGAAATATTGTCTGCCACTGTACAGTTAATCATCTTTGAGTTGTCGCGAATTTCAATCAAATAAGACGAACGCGACCTAGATTTAGTAATCTGTGAATTAGAAATTGTCGAACCTCCAGTAAGATACACTACCTGATAATATGTGTCATTTCCATCAATCAAACATCGTTCAACAATAGAACCAGATGAAAGATAAACTACCTGATCACTACTGTTTGACTTGTTGACGTTGTTGATCATCTTACAATCATACATTCTTGACTTCGACAAAGTAATAATATAATCCGTGCCATTACCATTTCCTTCAAACAATGAATTTGAGATAGTTGTTGATTCAGCCTGCAAAGCACTTGTATAATATGCCGAATTATTCTTCACAATACAACTGTCGATAATTCCACCAACAAAGTACAAAGCAGCATTCTTATTCGTATCATAATTTATAGCACCATTTCCACAAATAATAGAATTTGTGACGGCAGATCCGTTAGAATATACTGCAGATCCTTTTTCTTTAGCACGACAATTCTTTACGATACAATTGTTCAAAGTAGTGTTCTTTTGCAAATAAGCACCACCACCATCTGACATATATCCGTTCTGGATTGTGAATCCATCTACCACAACTGCCATCGAATCCGCAAATCCATAATTCTGTGTGATGACACGTCTTGCGTTCTTTCCATCCAATATTGTAGGATTCTTAACTGTGTCTCTTGCGGCTAGGGTTTTCTCATTTCCTGAGAAGCCTCCATACAAACTGATGCCTGGTGCAAGGTTAACAACTGTTGAAAGGGTTGTGTCTCCGTAATATGTGCCAGTTGCGACCCAGATCTGATGTTTCTTGCCATCTGCTGACGCTGCGAAGATTGCCTGCTGGATATCGCCGAACGCTGTTTCCCAGCTTGTTCCGTCTCCTTCCAATCCCGACTTCACATATATGATATCACCGCTCTTCAACACAGGTGCTTTAGCATGGGACGACTCGATCGCTCCCAAATCCACTGCACCACCCTGCTTTCTCGCCTTTCCGTTCAAGTCAAGTGAGTCCGCTACGTCTGCTCCTGCATTGATACAATATGAGTTGGCAGACAATGTATAATCTCCGTTCTCCGCATCTGTGAAGGCGGCATACGTC